>JACORV010000138.1 GCA_016179225.1 Gemmatimonadota bacterium
CCGACCGAGCGCGGCACGCCACGGCGACGCTGCTAGCGGGACGGACGCCCGCGACGCCGCCCTGTTTCGAGGCTGCGTGATGGATGGTCTCTTCGGCCACGTGCACGATGCCACGATCCGCACGCTCGCCGTCAACGGCGTCACCGCGAGCGAGGTGCGGGGCCAGGTCTGTTGTGGGGCGCTCGCCGCGCACGCCGGCCTCGAAGACCTCGCGCGGGATCTGGCTCGCGAGAACGTGCGCGCCTTCGACGCCGTGAGCCCTGACGCGATCGTCGTCACCAACAGCGCCGGCTGCGGCGCGATGTTGAAAGCCTACGGCGAGTGGCTGGCCGGCGATCCGCAGGCTGACCGCGCCCGCGCCTTCGCCGCGCGGGTGCGCGACGTCACCGAAGTGCTGGCGGAGCGCGGCCCTAGGCAGGGGAAGCCGCTGCGGCTGCGCGTCGCCTACGACGCGCCGTGCCATCTCCTCCACGCGCAGAAGGTCGCCGCCGCGCCGCACACCGTGCTCGACGCCATTCCCGGGCTCACCCAGGTGCCGCTCGAGGGCAGCGACCGCTGCTGCGGGAGCGCCGGGCTCTATGCGCTCGCGGAGCCGGAGCTGTCAGGCGAGGTGCTGGGCCGTAAGCTGGCGGCGATCGCGGACGCGCGGCCGGACGTGGTCGCGACCGGCAATCCCGGCTGTATGATGCAGATCGGCGCGGGGGCGCTGCTGAGCGGTCTCGACGTCGAGGTGCGCCATCCCGTGGAGCTGCTCGACTGGTCGTACGCGCCATGACGGCGGGGGCCCCGCTGCTCGCTCGCGCCGACGACGGGGTGGAGCTCGCGCTCTTCCACGCCGCTCCCGAGCGGCGGCGCGACGCGCCGCCGGTCCTGCTGGTGCACGGCACTTTCTCCAACCGCAATTTCTTCATGGGCGGGGCCGAGGAGCGCGGGCTCGCGCGGGTGCTCGCCGAGCGCGGCTTCGACTCCTGGGTCGCGGAGCTCCGCGGCCACGGCCGCTCCGGCGCGCTCGGCAGGCGGAACGCGTGGCACTTCGAGGACTGGATACGGCTCGACGCGCCGGCGCTGGTACGCGGCGTCCTCGACGCCACCGGCGGGGACCGCCTGGTGTGGCTCGGGCACAGCGCCGGCGGCGTTATCGCCGTCGCGTTTCTCGGCACGGGTGGCGATCTTGCGCGCAGGGTGGCGGGTCTGGTCCTCGCTGGCGCGCCGGCACCCACCGGCCTCGGCGTCCTGCGGTACCCGATGGCGGCCGCGGTGCTCGGCGTCACCCGCACCCTCGGCCGTTTCCCCGCGCGGCTGCTGGGGCTTGGGCCCGAGGACGAGCACGCTGGGATCATGGAGCAGTACATGCGCTGGAACCTCGGTCGCCGGTGGATCGGCGACGACGGCACCGACTATTACGCCAACTGCCGGCGCATCACCGTGCCGGTGCTGGCGCTCGCCGGCGGCGGCGACTGGCTCATCGCGCCACCCTCCATCTGCGAGGACCTGGTGGCCGCGTTCGGCAGCGCCGACACGACGTTCGTTTGCTGCGGGCGGGCGGAGGGATTCTCGGAGAACTTCGACCACAACCGGCTGCTGGTCTCCCGCGCCGCGCGCGCGGAGGTCTGGCCCCTCATCGCCGACTGGCTCGAAAGCCGCTTCGGGTGATGGACGCGCTGCTCCTCGACTTCAACGGCGTCGTCGTGAACGATGAGCCTCTGCACTTCGCCTCGTTCCGCGACGTGCTGGCGGAGGAAGGGCTGACGCTGGAGGAGGACGCCTACTACGCCGACTATCTCGGCCTCGACGACCACGCGTCGTTCCACGAGGCCTTCCATCGCGCTTGCCGCCCGCTCGAGCCACGGACCGCGCGGCGCCTCGTCGGACGGAAGGCGGAGCGCTACGCGGCGCTCGCCGCGCGCGACCTGCCGATCGTGCCGGGCGTCGGACCTTTCCTGCGCCGGGCGACCGGGCGCTGCCGGGTGGCGATCGCGAGCGGGGCGCTGCGCCGCGAGATCGATTTCGGGCTGGCGCGCGCCGGCGTCGCAGCCCTCGTGGAGGTCATCGTGAGCGCCGAGGACGTCGGCGTCTCGAAGCCGGACCCCGCCTGCCACCGCCTCGCGCTCGCGCGTCTCACCGGAGGCGCGGGGGCGCCCGCACGTGCCGTCGTCGTGGAGGACTCGCTCCCGGGCCTGTACGCCGCGCGCGCCCTGGGGGCCGGCTGCGTGATGCTCACCACGTCGCACGCCGCGGACGCGCTGACCGGCGCGGACCGCGTCTGGGATTCGTTCGATGGGCACGACCCCGCCGAGCTCGTCGACATGTTCCGGCTGGTAGAGGTCGCACCGGATGTTTGACGCCGCCGTGCCGCTGGTGCCCGAGGGCGCCGTGTCCGGCAAGGAGCGGAGGGCGCTCGATGAGGGCGTCGTCACCTGCTGGCGGGCGGACGTCATGCGCTTCCGTCTCACCGGTCCCGGACGCGTCGCCTGCCTGCAGGGACTCGTCACGTGCGACGTCGAGCGCGCCGGCGACGGCACGCACCTCTTCGGCGCGCTGCTCACCAACAAGGGGATGGTGGTCACGCCGATGTGGATCACGCGGCTCGCGGGCGAGATCCTGGTCGAGGTGCCCGCGGCTGGCGCGACTCGCCTCGAGGAGACCTTCACGCGCTCCCTCCCGCCGCGGCTCTGCCGCTACGCGGACGTCGGCACGGAGACCGCGTCGGTGGGCATTTACGGCGCGGGGGCGGAGGCGATGCTCGGCCGGGTATTCCCCACCGTGACCCCGCCGCCCGTGGCCGGTGCCGTCGCGTGGACAGCGGCCGGCAAGCCGCTGGTCGTGGCGCGCGCGACCGTGCGCGGCGTCCCCGGCTTCGACTGCGTCGTGTCAGCCGGGCACGCCGCCGCGCTGCTCGAGGAGCTGAGCGCGATGGGCGCGGTCCCAGCCTCGCCCGCGCTGCTCGAGGAATGCCGCATCCTGGCCGGCATCCCGCGCCTCGGTGCGGAGATCGACGACAAGACGCTGCCCCAGGAAGTGCGCCTGGAGGAACTCGGGGCGGTGTCGTACACCAAGGGGTGCTATCTGGGCCAGGAAACGGTCGCGCGACTGCACTTCCGCGGCCACGCGAACCGGCTGCTCGCCAGCGTGGTGCTCGAGCGCGCTCCCGCCTCTGCGCTGCCGCTCGCCCTTGCCCGCGACGGGAAGCCGGTCGGACGGCTCACCAGCGCGGCGTGGTCGGACGTCGTGGATGGTTACCTCGGCCTGGCGGTGATCCGGCGCGAGGTCACCGACGGCGGCGAGGTCGCCCTGCCCGACGGCAGCCACGGCATCGTGCACCACGCGAAGTGGCTGGGGTCGCCGTGAAGGTCTTCGTGACGGGCGGAACGGGACTGGTCGGCCGGCATGCGATCGCGGCGCTCACCGCGCGAGGCGACGCGGTGCGCGCGCTCGCACGGAGCGACGCCACCGCCGCCGAGCTCGCCGCGATGGGCGCGGAGCCGGTGCGCGGGGACGTGACCGATCCGGAGGCGATCGAGCGCGGGGTGCGTGGGTCGGATGCCGTCGTGCACGCCGCCGCCGTGGTGCTCTCCCGCCGGGGCTGGGATCACTACCACCGGTCCAACGTCGCCGCCACGGAAGCCGTCGCGCGGATGGCGGCGCGCCACGGCGCGCGCCTCGTGCATGTCTCCTCGGTCGCCGTCTATGGTCGCAGGACGACGTACGACGGCGGGGAGCGGAGCGTGGACGAGTCGTTCGGGGTGGAACGCCCGCTCTTCGACGGCGACCACTACGCGCGCTCGAAGCGCGAGGCCGAGCAGGCGGTGTGGCGCGTCGCCCACGAGGAAGAGCCTCGGCTCACCGCCGTCGCGCTCCGGCCGTGCGTGATCTACGGCGAGGGCGACCGCAACTTCTCCATCCGCGTCGCGCGCGCGGTCCGCCGCGGCTTCGCGCCCATCGTGGGCGACGGCTCGAACCCACTGAGCGTCGTGTACGCCGGCAACCTCGCCGCCGCGGTGCTCGCCGCCCTCGACCGGCCCACCGTCCAGGGCCCCTTCAACGTCGCGAACGACGGCGTCGTGACGCAGCGCGAGTTCCTCGAGCGGTTCGCCGCCGGGCTGGGCGTGACGTTGCGCGTGCTGCCGATCCCGCTTGCCCTCGCGCGGGCCTGCGCCGCCGCCGCGGACGCGGCGCTGCGCACCGTGCGCCCCGGCTCGCCGATGATGCTCATGAAGCCCGCGGTCCAGTTCCTCGGCTACGCCAACCCTTTCGTCTCCAGCCGCGCCGAGCGCGAGCTGGGGTGGCGTCCCGCCGTGCCCCCGGCCGAAGCGGTGGAGCGCACCGGACGCTGGTTCCGGGCGCGCGTCGCCGCGACCTCCTGAATGCGCGAAGGCCCGGAGCGCGAGCCCCGGGCCTTCCGGTGTCCGATTGCCGAGAGGCGCTCAGTCCATCTTCGACGTGTCGCCCATCATCTTGGACGTGTCACCCATCATCTGCATCGTGTCGCTCATGGGAGCGGCAACGGCCGTCGTGTCGGCGGCAGGCGTCGCTTCCTCACCCTTCTTACACGCCATCAGACCCAGGACCGCGGCGGCCAGGACCAAGCGCTTCATCGAATCTCCTTCAACTTTGAGAGTAAACCAGCGGGAGCGTTTCCGAGGTCCGTGCGCCGCTGCCGCCGGCCTCAACCGGCGCAAAAAGTACCCAAACGCTTGTCCCTGTCAAGGGTTAGGCACTCGATCATCGTCGAGCGCTTCGGTGGCGTTTCCCTCCAGATGTGAGCCACGCCACCCCACGTCAACCCCATGTTCGGCAACGCCTTACGTCGGTGCTACCTCGGCGCCCGCTGAGCGCTTCGTTGCCTGCATTGGGCCTCGCGTCTACCATATTGCATGCCTCCCGCAACGCCTGAACGCCGCGTCGTTCGCGGCGCCTGTCCCCACGACTGTCCCGACACGTGCGCGATGCTGGTCACCGTCGAGCGTGAAACCGGCGGGTCGTGGCGCGCGGTGGACGTCCGCGGTGATCCCGATCATCCGGTGACGCGCGGCTTTCTCTGCGCTAAGGTGGATCGCTACCTCGAGCGCACCTATCACCCCGATCGTCTGGCGCGTCCGCTGCGTCGCGTGGGCGCGAAGGGCGAGGGACGGTTCGCTCCCCTCTCCTGGGACGATGCGCTCGACGAGATCGCGGCGCGGCTCAAGCGCGTCGTCCACGAGAGCGGCCCGCAGGCCGTCCTTCCGTACTCGTACGCGGGCACGATGGGCCTCATCCAGGGCTCCTCGATGGACCGCCGCTTCTTCCACCGGCTGGGCGCGTCCCTGCTCGACCGCACCATCTGCTCGACGGCCGGTGGGGTCGGGATGCAGATGACGGTGGGCCAAAACGTCGGCACCGACACGGAGGCGGTGGGCGACGCGAAGCTCGTCGTCCTGTGGGGCACCAACACCCTCACCTCGAACCCGCACCTCTGGCCGTTGGTGCGCGCCGCGCGCGAGCAAGGCGCGCCGGTGATCGCGATCGATCCTTTGACCACGCGGACCACGGCGCAGTGCGACCGGCATTTCATGATCCGGCCCGGGACCGACGCGGCGCTCGCGCTGGGGATGATGCACGTGATCTTCGCGGAGGGGCTCGCCGACCGGGATTACCTGGAGCGGCACGCGCTGGGCGCCGACGCACTCGAGGCGCGGGTCCGCGAGTACCCGGTCGAGCGGGTCGCCGAGATCACGGAGCTCCCCGCTGGGGATATCCGCTGGCTCGCGCGTGAGTACGCGCGCGCGAAGCCCGCGTTCATCCGCGTCAACTACGGCCTCCAGCGCCACGCCGGCGGCGGCATGGCGGTGCGGTGCATCGCGTCGCTGCCGGCGGTGGCCGGCCACTGGCGCCATCCGGCGGGCGGGGTGCAGCTCTCGACCTCGGCCGCGCACAAGTTCGACAAGGCCGCGCTGGAGCGCTTCGACCTGATCCCGCCCGGCACGCGCACCATCAACATGAGCCGGCTCGCGGAGGCGCTGGCGGAGCCCGGCGCCGGCGTCGGCGGGCCGCCGGTGCGCGCGCTCGTGGTCTACAACTCGAACCCGGGTGCCGTCGCGCCCGACCGGGCGCGGGTGCGGCGAGGGCTGGCCCGGGAGGACCTCTTCACCGTGGTCCTCGAGCACTTCGTCACGGACACCGCCCTGTTCGCCGACTTGGTGCTGCCGGCCACGACCCAGCTGGAGCACTGGGACGTGCATCTCGCCTACGGCCACTACTACGTGACGCTCAACCGGCCGAGCATCGCTGCGGTGGGTGATGCGCTACCCAACTCCGAGATCTTCCGGCGGCTCGCGGCGCGCATGGGCTTCGACGAACCGTGCTTCCGCGACAGCGACAAGCAGATGATTCGCCAGGCGCTGGCAAGCGGCCACCGGCACATGGAGGGGATCACGTTCGAGCGGCTGCTCGAGCACGGTTGGGCGCGCCTCAACCTGCCGAGCCCGTGGGCGCCCTACGCCGAGGGCGGGTTCGCGACGCCGTCAGGCAAGTGCGAACTCTACTCCGAGCGACTGGCGAGCCGTGGGCTCGACCCCGTGCCGACGTACACGCCGCCGCGCGAGTCACGCGAGGAGAACCCGTCGCTTGCGGCCCGCTACCCGCTCGCGCTCATCTCCCCGCCGGCGCACCAGTTCCTGAACTCGACGTTCGTGAACGTGGACTCGCTCAGGAAGAAGGCGGGGGCGCCCACGCTCCGCATCCATCCCGACGACGCGGCGCCGCGCGCCATCGCCGACGGCCTTACGGTGCGGTGCTACAACGACCGCGGCGGCTTCCGCGCGCGGGCGGTGGTGACGGTGGAGGTGAAGCGCGGCGTGGTGCAGGCGCCGTCCATCTGGTGGGGCAAGTTCGCATCCGACGGGATGAACGCGAACGAGACCACGTCGCTGGCGCTCACCGACATGGGGGGCGGCGCGACCTTCTACGACAACCTGGTCGAGGTCGCGCCCGCCGATTGAGGCGTCAGAAGCTCACCACGAAGTCCACCCACGGGAAGAACGGGAAACCCTCCGTGTCCGCCCCGATGAAGGACATGAGGCCGAAATCGACGGTGAGGCGGCTGCCGAAGAACCGCAGGCCGAAGGTCGCCGGCACCACCTCGGCGCCCGGGAGCAGCCACGCCTCCACCAGGAACTTGCTGCGGCCGGAGATGCGCGCTTCCCCGCCCAGCACCGCGCTCGGGCCGTCGGTGGTCTCGCCGTCGGCGAACGGGTATCCGGCCACTACCGTGACGGCGTTGTCCTCCGAGCCGAACGTGCCCACGCCGTACACCGCGCCGATGGAGCCCGTCTCCCCCGGCACCGTCGCGTAGATGCCGCCCGCGGCGACGTTGAGCCGCGGCGACTGTACCAAGCCGATCTTGGGCGCGATGTAAACGAGCTGGTTATCCGCACCCGGCAGGATCGACATTCCCCCCGCGAGCGTGACCCGGTTGGTGAGGCCGACCGCTACGAAAGGGAAGAAGAGAAAGTAGTCGGCGAAGTATCCGCTGCCCGCCGCCAGGGTGCGCCCCGTGGGGGCGAAAAAGAGCCGCGACGTGTTCGGGTCGGCCTCGACGAACCGGCCCGCCGCGATCCGTCCCCGCTGGGCGCGCCACCCCGCGATCACCCGTCGGGGCGTGACGACGCGAAGTCCGGCGATGGTGACCACCACGAGCGACGTGTCGTCCCGCGCGACCACGCGACCGGTCAGCTCCGTCCCGTCGGTGAGCCGCAGCGTGACGAGGGCCGCCGAGTCCACCGGCGGCGCGGGGATCGGCGCGCGCTGGGCCGTCGCCGGGTGTGCGGCCGCGAGCACGATCAGACACGAACCAAGCAGTCCTCGAAGTCGCATGGCTTCCCCCGCGTGAAGGCCGGTGCCAAAATGGGCCACCCCTGTCAAGCAGCCGTCAAGTCCCATCCCCGACCGCCTGGGCGCCTGATCTCTTGGCGTCTTGGCGCCTGATCGCTCGGCGCCTATGTTCCCTGCATGACCAAGCCGTCCACGTTGCGCGACCTCCGGCAGACGGAATGGGGAACGCCCGAGCGGCAGCGCCGCCGGATCAAAGACGAGATGCGGCAGAACCTTCTCCGCGCCCTCGAGTCCGGCCAGCCGCTCTTCCCCGGCATCGTGGGCTTCGAGGACACGGTGATCCCGCAGCTCGTAAACGCGGTGCTTTCCCGGCACAACTTCATCCTCCTGGGCCTGCGCGGGCAGGCCAAGACCCGGATCATCCGCGGCCTGCTGGAGCTACTCGACGAGGAGATCCCGATCCTCCAGGGGAGCGAGGTGAACGACAGCCCGTTCGGCCCGATCTCCAAGTACGGGCGGCAGCTGCTCGAGGAATGCGGCGACGCCGCGCCGATCGCGTGGCTGCCGCGCAGCCAGCGGTACATCGAGAAGCTCGCGACGCCGGACGTGACGATCGCCGACATCATCGGCGACGTGGACCCGATCAAGGCGGCGCGGGGCGGGCACCTGCTCTCGGACGAGCTGACGATCCACTACGGCCTGCTGCCGCGCGCCAATCGCGGGATCTTCGCCATCAACGAGCTGCCGGACCTGGCGGCGAAGATCCAGGTCGGCCTCTTCAACATCATGCAGGAGGGGGACGTCCAGATCAAAGGCTACCCCATCCGCCTCGAGCTGGACGTCGCGTTGGACTTCACCGCGAACCCATTGGACTACACCGCGCGCGGCAAGATCATCACGCCGCTCAAGGACCGCGTCGGCTCGGAGATCTCCACCCATTACCCGCGCACCATCGAGCTCGGCATGGCCATCACGAGCCAGGAGGCGTGGGTCGCGCGGGACGGCCGGCCGTTCCGCATCCCCGACTTCGTGGCGGAGGTGGTCGAGCGCATCGC
This sequence comes from Gemmatimonadota bacterium, assembly GCA_016179225.1. Classification (GTDB taxonomy): domain Bacteria; phylum Gemmatimonadota; class Gemmatimonadetes; order Gemmatimonadales; family JACORV01; genus JACORV01. The sequence continues at coordinate 8,865 of JACORV010000138.1, forward strand.
GTTCGAGGCGCGGACGGACAAGCGCATCGACAAGCGCTCGGGCGTGAGCCAGCGGCTGCCGATCTCGGTGCTGGAGAACGTGCTGTCCAACGCCGAGCGGCGCGCGGTGCTGACCGGCGAGCCGACGGTCGTGCCGCGGATCTCCGACGTCTACGCCGCGGTGCCGGCCATCACCGGCAAGCTCGAGCTGGAGTACGAGGGCGAGCTCCAGGGCGCCGACACGATCGCCCGGGACCTCATTCGCCGCGCCGCCGGCGCGACGTTCGAGGAGCGCGCGGGCGGCGCCAACACCGACGACATCGTGCACTGGTTCGACGAAGGCGGCGCGCTCAAGGTCTCGCACGACGAGCGCTCGGAGGCGCTGCTCAAGGGCTTCGGCGTGGTGCCGGGGCTTCTCGACTTCGTCACCAGCGTGGGGCTCGCCTCCCGCGACGACCCGGGCGTGGCCGTCGCCGCGTGCGAGCTGGTGCTCGAGGGCCTGGCGGCGCAGAAGCGCATCGCGCGCAGCGAAGAAGCCGGCTACTCCCGCGCGCGGCCCGACCGGTCCGGCCCTCCCTTCCCGAAGTCCGGGCCGGGCAGCCCCTACGCCTGACCCGGGTCGCACCCCACACGAATCGAGGCTAGAGATATGGGCAAGCTGATCCTGGGCGCGGCGTTCATCCTGGCCGGCGCCCTCATGATGACCGTGGCGGGCGTCGCCAAGGGTCAGGGGGGATCGCGGCCGGCGGCAGCCATCGTGCGCACGTTCGCGATCGTGCTGGCGGTGATCGGCGGAGGCTTCGTGCTGGGCTCGATGATCGTCGTCATTGGCGCGGGCCAAGTGGGGGTCCGGCACGCCTTCGGCCACGTGGACCAGCAACCCCTGCTGTCGGGCATCCGGTTGGTTACGCCGTGGTCGTACGTGGAGCGCTTCTCCACCCGCGAGGAGCAGTACCCCGAGGCCGACGCGGCCGAGCAGATCGCCGCGCTCTCCAGCGAGCAGATGGGCATGACGGTGGACGTCGCGCTGCGCTGGCAGATCAACCCGCAGGACGCGCCGGCGATCTTCAAGGAGATCGGCGCCGAGAGCCAGATCCACGCCGCGGTGCGCAACGCCATCCGCAATGGCGTGCGGGACGGAATGGTGCAGTTCACCATCAACGACATCGGCCAGCGCAACCGGATCGCCTCGGTGATGGAGGCTGAGGTGGACACGGCGCTGGTGACCCGGCCGCGCGCCGGCGAGGGCACTTTCCGCATCGCCACGGTCACGGCGTTCTTCTTGCGCGACCTCCAGCCGCCGCCGCAGGTGGTCCAGGCGATCAACAACAAGATCGCCCAGGAGCAGCAGATCCAGACCGAGCGCCACCGGGTCGAGGTGGCGCGGCTCCAGGCCGAACAGCAGCGCGTGCTAAACCAGACCCTTACACCCGAGGCGCTGACCAAGCAGTACCTCGAGGTGCTCCACGACATGCGGCAGTCCAACAACCTGGTGGTGATGGTGCCTACCGAAGGCGGCATGCCGCTGCTGGACCTGGGCGCCCTGCGGCGGAACCTCCAGCCGCGCTGAAGCGGGCGATGGCGGTCGTCACGATCACGCGGCAGTACGGCGCCGGCGGCTCCGCCGTGGCGAAGTTGGTGGCGAACGCCCTGGACTGGACTCTGATCGACAACGAGTTCGTGGACGAGGTGGCGAAGCGGGCCGGCCTGGCCGTGGAAGCGGTCGCCGCGCGGGAGGAGCGCGCGCCGTCGCTGATGGAGCGGCTGGTGCGCGCCCTCGCCACCGCGTCGCCAGAGACGTTCGTGCCCGCCGCGGCGAGTGGGGACGAGCCGGACGAGGAGACGCTGGTGCGGATGGCCCAGCGCGTGATCGACGAGGCGGCGGCCCACGGCCGCGCGGTCATGGTGGGACGCGGCGCGCAGGCATACCTGGCCCGCGCCAGCGCCGGCGACGCGCTCCACGCCTACGTCGTCGCGCCCCGGGCGGCGCGGATCCGGGAAGTTATGGTCCGCCTGGGCACGGACGAGCAGCAGGCGGCGCGCACCGTGGACGACACCGACGCCGCGCGCGACCGGTACGTCGAGCGCTTCTACGGCGTCTCCCGCCAGGACCCCGCCCGCTATCACCTGGTGCTCAACACGGGCTTCCTCGGCCACGACGGCGCCGCGGATTTGATCGTGAGTGCCGCGCGCCGGCACGGCTGGACCTGACCGGCGCTAGCGCAGCCGCGTCACCTCGGGCACGATCCGCCACATCGCCACCGCGCTCACGAGGCAGACCGCCGCGCCGATCCCGACCGCCGCGGGAGCGCCGGCCCGCCCCGCGAGCCAGCCCACCTGCAGCGAGCCGATGGGCGCGAGCCCCACGAAGACGAAGGTCCAGAACCCCATCACCCGGCCGCGCAAGGCGTCCGGCACCAGCGTCTGGAGGAGGGTGTTGGTCACGGCGTTCTCGAGCACCATCGCGAAGCCGCTGGCGGCCAGCGCGACCACCGCGAGCGGGAACCACCGCGCGGCGGCGAACGCGCCGATCGTGACCGCGAACGCCGGGCCGGCCCACAGGAGGACCTTCCCTTTCCGCATCCGCCCGCCGAACACCGCGAGCCCCAGCGCCGAGGCGAGCGCCCCGACGCCGATCGAGGCGGTGAGCAAGCCGAACCCGCGAGCCCCGACGTCGAGGACGTCGCGCGCGAAGACCGGCATCAGGACGATGTACGGGAACCCGAAGACGCTGAGGACCGCCGTCATGACGATGAGCGCCGCGACCCGCCGATCGCCGAGCGCGTAGCGCGCGCCTTCCCGGAACCGCTCCCACGCGCCGGCCTCGCCCTCGGGCCGCGCGAACGGCGGCAGCCGCATCCGCGCCAGGCCGACCAGGACGGCCACGTAGGAGGCGGCGTTGAGGAGGAAGCAGGTTGCGAGGCCCACGCCGCTGATCAGGAACCCCGCCACCGCCGGTCCCACCACGCGCGTCGCGTTGAACGCGGACGAGTTCAGCGCGATCGCGTTCATCAGGTCGTCCTTCCCCACCAGATCGACCATGAAGGACTGGCGCGCCGGCACCTCGAAAGCGAACACCACGCCGACCAGCGCCGCGATGAGCCCCACCTGCCACGCCGCAATCCGCCCCGCCGCCACCAGGAGGCCGAGGACGAGGGCGAGCACGAGCAGCAGCGCCTGGGCGACCATCACCATGCGGCGCTTGTTGGCGCGATCCACGTAGACGCCTGCCGGAAGGGAGAAGAGGAGCACCGGCAGCGAGCCCAGCGCGCTCACCAGCCCGACGTAGAAAGCCGAGTCGGTGAGCTCGAGCACCAGCCACCCCTGCGCCAGGCTCTGCATCCAGGTGCCCACGAGGCTGATGGTCTGGCCGATGAAGAAGAGGCGGAAGTTCCGGTGGCGGAGGGCGGCGAACGGCGACGGGGAGGGGCCGGGCATTGCCGGAATGTGGGGTCGTGGCCAGCTTAGGGGGAAGCCCGTGCGCTACACCACGTTCTCCAAATACCTCGCGCAGCTCGCCGACGCGGTCAACCTCCAGGAGCTGCTCGACCAGCTCGCCGACTTCCTCTTGCAGTCGGGGTTCGCCGGCGGCGCCTACTCGCATCCCTACTGGGGCGACTTCGGCGGCGACGAGGGCGAGCAGTCCCTCGAGGCGCTGAAGGACGCCATCCTGCGGGCGCTGATGGAGTCCGGGCTGCTCACCCCGGAGATGCTCGCCGTCCTTCGCGGCGAGAGCAGCGGCGACGCCGCGCGGGACGCCGAGCTCAAGCGCCAGGTCGCCGAGCTGCTCGACCAGATCGTGCAGCGGCTGGCGGACGACGGTTACCTCAACGTTGCCGAGGCGCCGCGCATGCCAGGGGGGCACGAGGAGATGACGGGCCACGAGCGCCAGGCGCGCGACGCCGCGCAGCAGGTGCGCTTCAACCTCACCGAGAAGGGCCTCGACTTCCTCGGCTACCGCGCGCTGCGCAATCTGCTCGGCAGCATCGGCCGGTCGAGCTACGGGAGCCACGATACGCCGTACCTCGCCACGGGCGTCGAGGCCGAGGCCGTCAGCAAGCCGTACGAGTTCGGCGACACCATGAACCTCGACGTGAACGCCACGCTGCTCTCGGCGATCAAGCGCGAGGGGCTCGGCGTGCCGCTGAACCTCGACTACTGCGACCTCATGGTGCACCAGGCCGAGTACCGCTCCAGCGCGGCCACGGTGCTGATGCTCGACTGCTCGCACTCCATGGTGCTTTACGGCGAGGACCGCTTCACGCCCGCCAAGAAGGTCGCGCTGGCGCTGACGCACCTGATCCGCACCCAGTATCCCGGCGACACGCTGAAGGTCGTGCTGTTCCACGACACCGCCGAGGAGATCCCGCTGTCGCGGCTCGCCCAGGCGCAGGTGGGGCCGTACCACACCAACACCGCCGACGGGCTCAAGCTGGCGCGGCGGCTCCTCACGGCCCAGCGCAAGGACATGCGGCAGATCATCATGATCACCGACGGCAAGCCCTCGGCGCTCACCATGCCTAACGGGCGGGTCTACGTGAACTCGGTCGGGCTCGACCCCAAGATCCTCGCCGCGACCTACCGCGAGGTCGCGCTCTGCAAGCGCAATGGGATCATGATCAACACCTTCATGCTCGCGCGCGACCGCTCGCTCGTGGACTTCGTGAAGAAGGTGGCCGAGATCTGCCGAGGGAAGGCGTACTTCACGACCACCATGACGCTGGGGCAGTTCATCCTGATGGACTTCATGAAGCGGAAGACGCGGCGGGTCTCCTAGGCGCGGCATGGTCTTGATCCCGACGCATGGGCCCCCGACCCACCCGGGCGAGATGCTCCGCTAGGAGTTCTTGCGGCCCTTGAAGCTGACCCAGCGGGAGTTAGCCGCCAGACTCGGGGTATCCTTTCCCCGGGTCAACGAGTTGGTCCACGGGAAGCGGGGCATCTCGCCCGACACCGCACTGCGCCTCGAGCGCCTGCTGGGTATGCCCGCGCAGTTCTGGCTGAACTTGCAGCTGGGGTGGGATCTGTACCATGCGGCGCACTCGCCGGCAGCCAGCGCCATTCGCCGGATCGAGCCCCTGCGCATCAGGCGCCGGAGGGCTGCTGCATAACAGGCGCGGCCTCGGGCGCCTCCGTTATGCCGTCGCCCGACTGGGCGCGCCGCCGACTCGCAGGACTCCTGCGAGCGCGGCGCCGGCGAACGGCAACACCAGCACCCCAACCCGCAGGCCAAGCCACCCGTCGCCACCGATCCCGTCCAGCGCCAACAGCGCGAGACCGGCGCAGACCGACGCGGCACCGACGACCTGGCGCCATGCGGTAGCGGGGTGAGCGCCGGCGCCGCCGCGCTCAAATCGGCTGAAGCTCAGCGCGCAGACCGCGAGTGCAGCGAGGTAGACGAGCATCCAACAGGGCCGCGCCGCCCACCACACGCCGCTCCCGGGCTCCATCGTGAGTCCCACGTTCCCGAGGACCAGCGCTGCCCCGATCACCAACGTCGAGGCAGTGAGATGCCAGAGGTAGATGGTCATGATCATGCCGTTGACGAGCACCGTCGCGGTCCACGGAAGCGCCCGCGCGAGCCAGCGACGGAGCGGGGCCTCAAGGGAGAGCAACACGCCGCTCTGCGCGATCCCCAGCGCGAGCATCGGGAGCTTGGGCGGCAGCGTGTTGCTCACGGCTTCCCCCGGCACGCTCACCATGCTCAGTGGGTACGGTCCGATCGTGACCATGCCGATCAAGAGCGCGAGACCACCGAGCGCCCAAAAAAGCGTGCGGCGGGGGCCGGCGAGTTGTCCATCCCGCCACGCGTAGCCCAGCTGGTGAACCGCGAGCCAGATGAACCCGTAGTTGAGCCAGCCCACCGCGCGGAGATCGGCGGCGAAGAACAGCGCATCGCTCGCGAACGCGGCGAGCGCGAGCGCCCAAAAGGAGACGAGTCCGAACCGGCGCCAGGCGGCATGCGTCAGGGGCACGAGCACCACCGCCATGACGTAGACGGCGAGGAACCAGATCGGGATGAGGGCCATCTGTGACCCGAGCTTGATCATCTGCGGCCGCAGCCCGATCCAGCGCCCCACGACGCCGAGCAGCGCCCACACGACGAGCAGCGGCAGCACGGGGCCCACCAGTCGCTGGAGCCGCAGGGCGAGCCAGTCGCGGTAGCCGGCCCCGTCGCGCAGCGCCGCGTGCCACGACACCCCGTTCGCGTAGCCGCCGACGAGGAAGAAGACCGGCATCACCTGGAACCCCCACGTAAGCCCCTGGGTCCACGGCTGATAGTCCAGCATGTTGCTGAGCGACAGAGACCCGTCGCGCACATACGGCGCCGCCATGAGCCAGTGCCCCGAGATGACGGCCACGATGGAGAGCGCGCGGAGAAAGTCGACGTACCGGTTACGGGAATCGGGTGTGCGGTCCGCGACGGCGGCCGCCTGCGACCAGAGGTTTCGCCGGGGATGGACGGCTCGAGATCGGTCGTTCATTCGACCACCTGTCCTGCCGCCACCGTTCGTAGGATAGACGCCCATGCTGCGGCGGCCGACCGGCTCGCGCTCGAGGACGGTGCGCGGTGCAGCCGAAACGCGCGCTCACGCGCTGCCCGGTGCCGTGCAGTCGCCGCCGTAGCGGCCCCAAGATGATCTGACGCGGAGGGAGTGGCAAGCCACCCGCCCGCAGTGTCACTTTATTAGAGAGGACCTTGTGCCTGCTGCGGCGCCGAGAGCGCCGGCTGGCCCCGCAGATCACGACAGATCCTGAGCGTCTCCTGGAGCGCTGTCTCCATGAGTGGCAGCGCTCCTCGCAGTCCTACGCCGCAACCGGGCAGAGCTGACGCATGCACTATCTCCTCTTCTACCAGGTCGTCCCCGACTACGCAGAGCGCCGCAAGCAGTTTCGCGATGCACATCTCACGTATGCAAATGCAGCCGTGAAGCGGGGAGACCTCGTGCTCGGCGGCGCTTTCGCCAATCCCATCGACGGCGCAGTGCTGCTCTTCAGCGCTCCCTCGCAGGCCGTGGTCGAGGCTTTCGCCGCCGCTGATCCCTACGTGGTCAACGGTCTCGTCACGAGCTGGCGGGTCCGTGAGTGGACCACAGTGGTCGGCGCGGATGCCGCGGTGACTGCGTGAGGCCGGCGGGTCGCGGTTCGCAAAGCAAGGGCTCGACGCTGACGGGCCAGCCTGCTGCGAGACGAGCAGCCTGACTAGTTCCCCGGCGCGAGCTGATCGATGACGTTCGCCAAATCGTCGAACAGCAGGAGAGCGGTCGCCGCGCCGACGGTGGCATCACGCTCCACCGCGGGCAGGCCCAGCGCGAGCCGCACCACGCCGTCCCCGAAGACCTCGATCGCCGCGGGCCCTGGGACGTTCTACCCCACTGTGGTTGCCTGATGGACGTGCAGCGCGACATACTTGGTGGTCCGTTTCACGAGAGCCGCTGCTTGCTGTGGGCCACGGGTCTGGGTCGACTCCATGGTAACAGCAAGGGGCGGTGGAGATGCAGCTTCTCGCTCTCTCGTCAGACATCCGCTACGCGGCGGTGCATCGGGACGATCACCTTTCATCGAGGGAACGAAACGGGCTGTCTGGCGCATGGAACTCGCGGCGGCGGCCAAGTAGGGTAGAGTTCACTTGTGCGCCACCTACTCTCCAGCTCTCGCGAGGTGCCGATGACTCCGGCTCTGGTCCGACGGTCCTTTATTGCCTTCCACCTGGTCCTCGGCCTGGGTCTGCTGGTGGGCAGCGTCCAGACGCTCCTGCACGCGCTGGTCCCCGAAAACCGCTACTCCCACCACCACTTGGCGCTTCTCGCCGCGCTCGAGGGCCTTGGCGCCCTCCTGTTCGTAGTGCCCCGGACCCTTCGCCCTGGGGCGCTGCTGTTGCTGTCGACAGTCGGCCTTGCCTTCCTCACGCACGCGATCCGCGGCGAGTGGCGCCCCGATCTGGCGATCTACGCGGCGGGCACCTGGTTTGTGTTCGTTCACGGCAGCGGCTGGCTGCCTCGTGCGCCGGCTCACGATGGGATTGCCTAACAACGGTTTGGAGCTGAATAAGGTCACCTCGGGGCCCCAGGCGTGATCGACGCAACCCTCCTTCTCCTTCGCTACACCGTCTTCGGTGCAGCCGCTGCGGCCATCTTGGCGGCCCTCGGCGCGGTCGCCATCCAGCGACGAACCGTCAACCCGTTCGGCCGCCTCGCGCGGCTCATTCGCCGACTCACGGATCCCCTGCTCCGGCCCTTCGAGCGGCGGCTGCTGCGCGGCGGCGGGAACCCCCAGAACGCCCCGTGGTGGCTGGTCGCCACCGCCGTCTTCGGCGGTATCCTCGCCATCACGGCGGTCGAGTGGATCGTCCGGCAGATCTTCATGCTGCTGGGCGCTGCCACCGGCGGCGCGCGGCCGATCCTCGCCCTGCTGATCGACTGGACCTTCAGCCTGCTGATGCTCGCGCTCATCGTGCGCGTGATCGGCTCGTGGGTCGGCGCGTCGCGCCACACGCGCTGGATGCGGCCGTTCGTCGCCCTCACGGAGTGGTTCCTCGCGCCGCTGCGCGGCGTCCTGCCGGCCTTCGGGCCGCTCGACTTCTCGCCGCTGCTGGCGTGGTTCCTCCTGTCGATCCTCCGTTCCTTCATCCTCACCCGCCTGTGAGCGCGCGCCTCACGCTGCACGTGCAGCCGCGCGCCAAGCGCACCGAGATCGCCGGCCGACACGGCGACGCGCTCAAGGTGCGGCTCGCCGCTCCGCCCGTGGACGGCGCCGCGAACGCCGAGCTGCTCCGGTTCCTCGCCGAGCGACTGGGCGTGCCGAAGAGCGCCTTCCGGATCGCGCGCGGCGCGACGGGGCGGCGCAAGACACTCGACGTCGAGGGCCTCACCACCGCGGAGGCCGTCCACCTCCTCCTCGCGAGCGCCCCGTGAAGGGGATGCAGAAGCTGTTCACCTGGGTCGTCGGCCCGACCCTCGTCGGCGCCGTCGGTCAGGCGCTGGGCGGAATGGCGGGGGCCGTCATCGGGGCCATCGTCGGGATCTTCGTCGGATGGTGGGCGGGGCGACGGTGGTTCAGCTGAACCGCCGACCGATTACCCTCCTGGTCGCGGCCGCGGCGCTCGCCGTCGCGGTTCCCTCGGTCGCCCAAGAGCCGCCCACCGTCGTCGCCTTCACGAACGTCAACGTGGTCCCGATGGACCGCGAGCGGGTGCTCGCGAACCAGACGGTGGTCGTGCGCGATGGCCGGATCGCCGAGATCGGCCCCGCCGCCCGCGTGCGCGTCCCCGATGACGCGCTCCGGGTCGACGGACGCGGCCGGTACCTGGTGCCCGGCGTCGCCGAGATGCACGCCCACATCCCGGGAGGCAACGCGTCGCCCGCGTGGGTCGAGCGGGTCCTGTTCCTCTACCTGGCCAACGGCGTCACGACGATCCGCGGGATGCTGGGCGGGCCGTCCCACCTGACGCTCCGGGATCGCGCGGCGCGCGGCGAGATCTTGAGCCCAACCATCTACACCTCGGGCCCGTCCTTCAACGGCGGCTCGGCCACGAGCCCCGAGGTCGCGCGCCGCATGGTGGAGGAGCAGCGCGCCGCCGGCTACGATTTCCTCAAGATCCACCCCGGCGTTCCACGCGTCGCGTTCGACACCATGGCCGCCGCAGCGCAGCGCGCGGGGATTCGTTACGCCGGCCACGTGCCGCTCGAGGTGGGCCTGGAGCGCGCGCTCGAGGCGCGCTACGCCAGCATCGACCACCTCGATGGCTACCTGGAGTGGCTGGCCGGCATGCCCCGGGGCCCGTCGCAGTGGTTCGGCCTCAACCTCGCCGAGCGCGTCGACCAAAGCCGCATCGCAGAGGCGGCACGCATCACCCGCGAGGCCGGCGTCTGGGTCGTGCCGACCGAGGCGCTCATGGAAAGCTTCGTCGGCTCCGAGCCGCCGGAGCAGATGGCCCGCTGGCCCGGGATGGAATACCTGCCGGCGGCGATGGTGCGGCAGTGGATCCAGCAGCTCACCAACTTCCGATCGCAGGGCGCATGGACCTCCGAGCGGGCCGAGCGGTTCCTGGCGATCCGCAAGCGGCTGATCCGGGAGCTGCACACGGCCGGCGTCGGCATCCTCCTCGGCTCCGACGCCCCGCAGGTGATGAATGTGCCCGGCTTCTCGATCCACCGGGAGCTCAGGAGCTACGTGGCGGCAGGCCTCACACCCTACCAGGCGCTGGAAACAGGGACGCGTAACGTCGCCCGCTTCTTCGGCGCGGAACGGGAATTCGGCACCGTCGAAGTGGGAAAGCGCGCCGACCTCGTCCTGCTCGATGCCGACCCGCTGACCGACATCGGCAACTTCCGGCGCCAGGCGGGGGTGATGGTGGGGGGCCGCTGGCTGCCGCGGGAGGAAGTCGAACGCCGTCTGGCGGCCATCGCCGCAGCCCCCTGAGAATAGGGCCATGGCGCGCGGCTCCCCGCCGCGCTAGATTGCTTCTCGACAACCGACGTCGTGGCGATTTGCGGCATATTGCGGCCACGTTAAACATCCCGCTAAAAAGCCGGCCCGGTGGTGCCTGCTTTTTCGGCGCCGCCGGTTTTGACGTTATGGGGGAGCGGGGAGCCGGGAGCCGTACCTTGGGTTCGATTCGGCTCTCGGATGCCCGAACGGACACAGATGGTCCGGCTCCCGGCTCCCGGCTCACAGACACAGGCGGACCATGAACGCTGTAACGCGGCGGGCACACCTCGAAAAGGCGCTCACGGAGCGGATCCTCGTGCTCGATGGGGCGATGGGCACGATGATCCAGTCCTACGGGCTCGAGGAGGCCGACTACCGCGGCGAGCGGTTCCGCGGCCATCCGCGGCCGCTGCGCGGCAACGGCGACGTCCTGGTGCTGACGCGGCCCGACGTGATCGCGGGGATTCACCGCGAGTACCTCGAGGCCGGCGCCGACATCGTCGAGACCGACACCTTCACCGCGACCCGGATCGCGCAGGCCGACTACGGCCTCGAGCAGGTGGTGCGCGAGATCAACCTCGAGGCGGCGCGGCTCGCCCGCCGCGTGGCCGACGAGGTCACCGCGCTCGACCCCGCACGGCCGCGGTTCGTGGCCGGCATCCTCGGCCCGACCAACCGCACCGCCTCCATCTCGCCGGACGTCAACAATCCGGGTTTCCGCAACGTGAGCTTCGACGACCTGGTCGAGGCCTACA
>JACORV010000013.1 GCA_016179225.1 Gemmatimonadota bacterium
AGCGGTACACCGCCACCGCGAACCACAGACTCGCGTCCACGGTGTTGTACTCCGGCTCCTCGCCGCGGTCGGGGAACCGGTTGGGCAGCAGACCGTCCCTGAGGTGCGCCGCGAACGAGCGCAGGACCAGTCCCGCGAACCGCGTCTGGCCCAAAGGCAGCGCGAGGCCCGACAACGCGATCATCGTGTCCCGCCCCCAGTCGGTGAACCACGGGTAGCCCGCGATCACCGAGTCGCGGTCCCCGGCGCCGATGACGGGGAACGCCGCGGCTGCGGCCGCCAGGCGGCGGGCGAAGGTGTCGTGCGGCGGCATCGCGCGCAGAGGGGCGGCGCGGCGCTCCAGCTCCTGCCGCTCCAGCTCGTCCGCGGGCGGGGGCACCCCAGACTCGGTCGTGATGATGAGGTCGGCGCCCGCGTCAAGCGTGAGCTCCAGCTCCACCACGCCGGGCGCGTAGGCGTCTTCCCGATACGGCAGCCCGCGGGCCAGCTCGATCAGGTACTCGAAGCTTCGATACCAGAGGGGCTCCTCCCGGTAGGAGCCGTGGCGGAAGTAGACCGACGCGGACAAGCCCCCGTCGGACGGGGAGCAGCGGATCGCATCCTCCACCCGCGCGGCCTCCACCCACCAGCGGGGAGACTCCAGGCGCCGGGCATGGTGGTCGCGGAACACGAAGAACGGGCGCACCGCGAGCCGCACCGGCTCTCCGGCCAGCAGCCGGTAGCGCATCACCGTGGTGTTTTCCCCGTGGACCATGAACACGCGCCGCTCGACGCGGTGCCCCGGCGCGCAGTAGGTCCACGTTGGGAACGGCGAGGCGTCGAAGCTCTCGAGCAGCCGGTAGCCTTCGGGCGAAACCGCGCCCGGGTACTGGTGCGTCGAGAGGAAGACCGGCGGGCCCTGCACCAGCCACTCGTCGCACGTGGTCGCGACCATCAGCCGTTCCGCCGGCGGCCGGACGGCGGCGACCAAGAGGCCGTGGTATCCGCGCGCGCCCGTGCCCGCGACCGTGCCCGACGCGTAGCCTCCCAGCCCGTTCGTCTCCAGCCACTCCAGCGCGGCGAGGGAGGCAAAATCGGCCGCGCCCTTCACTCCGTCGTCACCGCCTGGAGCTTCTCCGTGAGTCGCGCTACCCGAAGGGTCGTCTGGCCGCACGACGGGCACACGCTCAGGCTGCCCGCCCGGTCTATGTACTCGCGTACCGCGCGCACATATGCCGCGTGGCTCCAGGTCAGCGGAGAGACGGAGAGCGGCTCGCCGGTGTAGGGGTGCAGCTGCTCGGCCATCGTGCCGGACGGGAGCGCCCGGCGCGCCGCCCACTCGATCAGCTCGCGGCCCCGCGTGCACTCCTCGATGGTCTTCGCCCGCAGCAGGCGATAGCGCGCGAGCCACAGGGTGCTGATGAACCACGGGTTCCCCGGCACCCGCTTGGTGTCCTTCTTCTCGATCTGCTGGTAGTAGTCGTTCTCGTACCGGGCGAGACCGCCGACTTCGGTCTGCACCCAGAGCCGCTCCTCGACCTGGCGCAAGGTGGACTCCGCCTGGGGATCGTCCGGGGCCAGCACGCCGAATTCGACCAGCCCGAAGAGGCTCGAGTCCACGGTCATGTCGAGGGTGTAGCCGCCCGGACCGGGCGAGGCCATGCGCGCGAAGCGCCCCTCGCGCTCGTTCCACATGATCGCCCGCATCCCCTCGAGCATGCGGTCCGCGCCCGCCCGATAGGCCGCGGCCCGCTGCGACTCGCCGAACGCCTCGGTGACCCGCGCCGCCGCGCGCAGCCCCGCGATCACCGCGGCCACCGTGAAGGCGTGCACGCCCCAGCGCTCCTCCCACAGGTCGTGCGAGGGGAGCGGCAGGCCGGTGCGCCGATCCACGAAGCCGACCATGAAGTCGGCCGGCCGCGTGACGAGAGAGCGGTAGAACGGCGCCGTCTCCTCGATGCGCTGGTACAGCTCGAAGTACTGCCAGAGCGCCCAGATGACGAGCGCCGTCTCGTCTTCCTGAATGGGTAGGACCTGCTCGCCGTTCCGTACGTAGCCGTGCCACGAGGAGGCCAGGGTGCCGTCGGGGTTGTACTTGTGACGCACGTAGCCATGGGGGGAAATCACGCGCGCGCAGAAGTGCAGGAACTTCTCGGGCGCTCCCGTGTGCCCTGATCGCATGAGCGCGATGGAAACGAGGGCGCCGTCGCGTGGCCACATGTAGGAGTAGGTGTCGCGGGCGAACTGCGTGATGTCCGTGTCGTTCGACGCGATGATGGCACCGGCGTGGTCGATCTGCGATCGGAGGATGAGCAGGCTCTGCTTGAAGCGCTCCACCGCCAGCGGCGGAAGGTCGGCGGCGCCACGGCGGTCCTTGCGGACCCAGAGCCGCCAATAGTTGCAGGTGCGGCGGAGCAGCTCCTCGGGCGTCTTGTCTCGCACCACCTGATCGATCGTCGCGACCTCCCGGAACTCCTTTCCCGCCGCCATCCAATAGTACAGCTCGCCCGAGGCGCGCGGCCCGATCAGCAGCGAGACGCCGAGGACCGAATCGACCGACCCCTGGGCGACCGGGTTGCCGCCGAGCACGCCATCTTCCGCATCGCGCCAGGTGCCCTCCGCACCGCCCACCTCCTTGGTGCCGCAGGCGTACTGCTGCACGCCCACCGTGCCCGCGACCGCGCAGTTGATGAGGAAGTAGCGGTCCTCCTTGTAGTGCAGGAGCGCCTGGGTTTCCGGCGAGTACAGCGCCGTGTCCCCCACCTCGGTGCCCTTGATGTGGAAGTCGTGGTGGAAGAACACCCGCACCTCGCGCGCGGCGTCCCGCTGGTTCGTGATCCGGACGTGGCGGACAAGCACGTTCTCGTAGAAGTCCACCCCGTCGCTGCATTGGAGGTCGATGCCGAGCCCGTCGTGCCGCGCGGTGACCTCGGAAACCATGGAATCGACCGCGTACCGCATCACGGGGCGCCACTCCCGCGACATCCAGCTGAACTTCCCGTCCACCCACACGCCGAAGCGGAACGGGTGGCCCACCGCGTGGTTCTCCTTCCCGACGTGCGGGTAGTAGAGGTCCCGGATGCGGTACTCGAGGTCGAAGGCGACGAGCAGCCGGCCGTTCGACAGGGGCAGGTCGCGGGGCATGGAGACGGCTCCCAGGCGATGGGACGAGAGACCCTACGAAGCGTATGATGGCGCCGGCACGGCAAACGCGCTATACAGGCCGGCGGGCGAGTGGAGCGGGCCGCGGCTTGACGGGATCCCCATTCAGGGCACGTTTCTTCGTCCCTCACCAATCAGGACCATGCTCATCGGCCGCGTCGCCCTTACCGTCTGATGCAGACCCGCCCTCTCGGACCCGGCGCACCGGCGGTCTCCGCGGTGGGCTTCGGCGGCATGCCGCTCTCGATCCAGGGGCGGCCCGACGAAGCTACCGGCGTGCGCGTCATTCACGCCGCGCTCGATGCCGGCGCGACGCTGATCGACACGGCGGACGTGTACTGCCACGACGACGACGACATCGGGCACAACGAACGGCTCATCGCGAAAGCACTCCGGAGCTGGTCGGGCCCCCGCGAGCGCATCATGGTCGCGACGAAAGGCGGCCTCACCCGGCCCCAGGGGCGCTGGGAGCGGGACGGGCGACCTGCCCACCTGAAACGCGCGTGCGAGCGCTCACTCGCGGCGCTCGGCGTGGAGCGCGTCGATCTCTACCAGCTGCACGCGCCCGATCCGGCGGTCCCGCTCGCCGACAGCGCCGGCGCGCTCGCCGACCTCCAGCGGGAAGGGAAGGTCCGCTGGGTCGGCCTGTCGAACGTCTCGGTGGAGGAGATCGAGGAGGCGAGCGCGATCGTGCCCGTGATAACCGTGCAGAACCGGCTCAACCCCTTTTTTCGCGAAGCGCTCGAGGATGGCGTGGTCGCCTACTGCACACGGCAGGAGATCGGGTTCCTCGCGTACAGCCCCCTGGGAGGCGGTCGGCTCAACAAGAAGCTGCCGAGCCACCCCGCGGCCGGCGCGATCTCCCGGAAGCACGGCGTTTCGGCCCATGTCGTCGTGCTGGCGTGGGTGCTGGCGCAGGGGCCGACAGTGATCGCGATCCCAGGCGCGCGAATGGTGGAGCATGCGAGGGACTCGGCGAACGCGGCCGGCCTCGTGCTCGCGGCCGAGGACCTCGCGGCGATCGACCGGGCCCAATTCTCGCGGGCCTGACGCGCGCGCACCGGCGGAGCGGTCACGCTATCTTAGGCGGCCATGACCTCCCCGTCCTCCGGCCGCGCAGCCGCGCGGTTGCGCGGCGCGGCCATCGGCCTCGTCCTCGGCACACTCAGCTACTTCGCATGCATCATCCTCGTCTGGCAGAATACCACGCTGCTCCTCCCCGCCGTGATCCTCGGCACCGCACTCGG
>JACORV010000136.1 GCA_016179225.1 Gemmatimonadota bacterium
ACCCTCGACATCGGGGACGGGGTCGGCCTCAGCGCCTGGTTCATCCGGCCTCCCGACTTCGATCCCGCGCGCCGCTACCCGGTCTTCATCAGCATCTACGGCGGGCCCGGCTCGCAGACGGTGCTCGACAGCTGGGGCGGCAACAGCTACCTCTGGTACCAGCTGCTCGCGCAAAAGGGCTACATCGTCGCCAGCGTGGACAATCGCGGCACCGGCGGGCGCGGGCGCGCGTGGCGCAAGATCATCTATCGCCAGCTCGGCGTGGTCGAGACGCAGGACCAGGCGGCCGCGGCCCGCGCGATCGGCCGGCTGCCATACGTGGACTCGACCCGCATCGGCGTCTACGGCCACAGCTACGGCGGCTTCATGGCCCTGAACGGCATCCTCCAGAACCCTGACGTCTACCGGGCCGCGATTTCGGCGGCGCCGGTGACGCACTGGAAGTTCTACGACACCATCTACACCGAGCGTTACAACGGCCTCCCGCAGGACAACACCGCCGGCTACGACCGGGGCTCGCCCCTGACGTACGCGGCGAACCTGCGCGGAAGCCTGCTCATCGTCCACGGCTCGGGCGACGACAACGTCCACTACCAGAACACCGAGACGATGGTGAACGCGCTGGTCCGGGCGCAGCGGCCGTTCCAACTGATGGTCTACCCGAACCGGAACCACAGCATCGGCAGCGACGGTGCGGCGCGCCACCGGTTCGACCTCTACACTCGGTTCCTCGAGGAGCACCTCCCGCCAGGACCGTCCGGCGCGGCCGCGGCAATGGTCCCGTAACTTTGCAACCCGGCCGTACGTTCCTGCGTAGTGAGGCAGAGTTGCGGGGTTGATAGCTGACCTCGTCGACCACGAGCACGTTGGGATGGGTATAGGCGGTGAGAGCCTGGGCCAGCCGGCCGGCGCGGAAGGCGGCCGAGAGGTCATCAATGAGTTCGGCGGCGGTGACGAGGCGCGCGTCGAAGCCGTTCTGAATGGCACGACAGGCGATGGCGACCGCCAGGATGCCTGGCGCGCCCGTTGAAGCAAGCGCTCAATCGCTTGTGCTCAGGTGTGGTGCGGCCCTTGGCACGGCATGTGCCCGGCAGTCCTCACCAGCGCAACCTCATCGCCCAGACATCGCTCTCATACTCCGAAACCGTAGCGTAGAGTCTGGCGGGCCCCACGGTTAGCGACCCAAAAAACGAAAGTGCCGGATCGTCGCTGGAAACGACCAGGTACGGTGTACCGCCGCCTACCGGGATTCCCCAGACGCCTCGCCGACCATCTTCGTGGGCCGCCATGACATAGAGCGTGCCCCCGTCCCGTGAATACTGGCTCAGGAAGCCTTCCAGCCGCAGACGGTACGCGGCCACGAGATCGCGGCGCCAGAGGACTCGGCCGGTGGGCGAGATCACCGTCAGCGTGGCCCTGTTGTCGCCGCATAGCACGCCGCTTCCGCCCGGCGCCCAGGCTTGGAGTTGGCAACGGACGTCCGTCAACCGGACGCTCTCGCGCCACGGTCCGCCAACGTGGTCGCGCGCCATGATCCGAAGTTCCCGTGGTCCCAATCCGCCGGGATTGAACGCTATCCGCAGCCCGTCTGGCGACCAACGAGGATTGACGCCGGAGCCGGTGCCGACCGTGAGACGGACGGCCATCCCTCCTTCCGAGGGAACCACGAAGATCTCTCGCTGCGCCCCATAGAACGTGATCTCGGTCCCATCCGGGGACCATCGGGGACCGAGCTCGTCCCCGGGTTGATCGGTGAGCTGCACGGGAGCGCCGCCGCCAAGGAAGACCTTGTGGATATTCGCGTCGCCCCCGAGGTTGCTGTCGTAGACGATCCAGCGGCCGTCCGGCGACACGTCGTGCTCTTCGACGACCTGGTTGCCATTCGTGACGCGGCGGCCGTCTGTGATCGGGGTCGGGCTGGAGCGCAAGAGCGGGTAGGACCAGATGTTCTGTTGCAGGGAGAGTTTCGCGTACGCGAGCCGCCGGCCCGCGGCGGAATACGCGATCGAGTGCACGTCGGAGGCGCTCAGAACGCTCCGTGGCTCACCGTGCGCACCCCGCGGCGTCACTTCGACGACGTAGATCCCTCGCGGACCGTCGCGGTTCGAGACGAACAGCAGGTGGCGGTCATCGAGCCAGGCGGGGCTGACGTTGAGGAAGTCGTCATTCGTCACGCGGATCGGTTCTCCGCCCGCGGCATCCACGACCCAGATGGACGACGCCGAGATGTTGCCGGTCCCCAGCCACTGCACGTTGCCGACCACGTACGCGAGCAGGTGGCCGTTCGGCGACCAGGCCAGCGAGTGCAGTCCGGTCGGGTGGTCCGAGTGGACGGCCAGCAGCACAGCACTTCCGCCAGCCGAAGCAAGGCTGAAGATGCTGTCGTGCCCGGCGAAGGCTACACGGGCCCCGTCGGGGGACCAGGCGGTCGTCCAGGCGTTTCTCGGAACCACGACCGACCTGACCGATCCCCCCAGCCGTCCGATCTCCTTCCAGTCACAGGCGAAGCCCCACGGATTAGATGTGCCGGGACAGACCAGGAAGCGCACGGATTCGCCGTCCGGGCTCCACCTCGGGAGCCACGGGCTTCCCGACGCCGTGCCGGCCAGGACGAACTCGCCGCCGCCCGTCACATTGACCGTGCTCCGGACGACTAACCGCCTCCGTCCGGCCCGCGTGGTGATGAACGCCACTTCATTCCCGTCGGGCGAGAGGGCGGGCTGGAACTCGACTCCGGGCTCGCTGGTGACAGGGCGGATGTCCGACGTCGAGATGCCCATGGCGTCGCGTTGCAGCACCGCCCAGCCCGCGAGGCCGAGGAGCAGGAGTCCCGCGATCAGCGCCGTGAGGCGCGTGACGAACCGCGGCCTTGGGAGGTGGGCGGCCTCCGTCCCTCGCGACGGGAGCGACACCGATGCAGTAGGGACGCTGCGTTGCGGCTCACGCCTGGCCGGCCTCGAGCGAAGCTGCGCGGCCAGCTCCTGGACCTCGGGATCGGGCTCGGCGTCCAGATCCGCGCGCAGGCGGGCGGCGTGCCGGTCGGCGTGGCGGAGGGCCCTCGCGCGATCCCCGGCCGCGTCGAGGGCCCGCATCAACCGGACAGCGACGCGCGACGTGTGAGGGGAGTGTTCCGCCAGCCTGCTCCACCACTGCACCGCGCCTGCAAGGTTGCCCATCGCCTCCGCGGCGTGGGCGAGCTGCTCCAGAGCGCCGGCGTACGGGCGCCTGAGCCGGTCGCGCTCTATCTCGACCCAGCGTTCGAACCCGGGCGCCCCGCGGAGGAAGAACCCTTCAAGCAAAGGCCCGCCATAGAGGCCTACCGCGCGCTCCAAGTCCCCGGCATCCATCGCCCGCTCGAAGGCCCACACGTCGCACCGGCACTGCGCCGCATCGAGGCCGACCTCTTCATCGCCCCGTGCAATCAGCACGTCGTCGCCGAGCGTGTGCCGCAGCCCGTGGAGCGCCTGACGCAAGGCGCTGCGGGCGTGAGGGGCGTCCTGTTCCGGCCAGAAGAGCGCGAGCAGCGAATCGCGGCGGTGGAAGCCGCGCGGCACGGCGACGGCGAGGTAGACGAGGAGGGCTGTCCGTTTCGGCTGAACCAGGACGGAGCGGAGCTCGGCACCGTCCGCGTTGCGGAGGTCGAGTGCGCCTAGCGTACGCAGTGCGATCACAGCCGCCCCATCACCGCGCGGGTCGAGAGGCAACGATGCCGTAACACTAGGGTCACCCTCCCATCACGGGGCCGGCCGAGGTTGGAGGCACACGGCTTCGATTCGAAGAAGCTACCGGTCATGTCGCGCGGCAGCAACGCGTCTGGCCGGGCATCACGCGCAGATCAGAACACCTGCTAGCGGCGTGGGGCCCCGCCCAGGAGGCCCAGATGCATCGTGCTTGCGGAATCGTCTTCGGCCTCGGTCTCGCTGTGCGCCTCGCCGCAGCCGTTGCGACGTTGCGGGCTGGCAGTCTCGCCGCGCAGGGCACGACCGGCAAGATCGAGGGCACCGTCCGCGATCAGTCGGGCGCGCCGATCGCAGGCGCGCAGGTGCTGATCGTCGGATCGGCGTTCGCGTCGACCACGAACGAGCAGGGCTACTACTTTATCAACAACGTGCCGGCCGGCGTTATGACGGTGCGGGGCCAGTACATCGGGTACGCGCCCGCCGAGACGCGCAACGTGCGCGTCTTCGCCGGCCAGACGATGACCGTGAAGCTGGCGCTTGAGCAGCGGGCGATCGAGGTGGCCGGCATCACGGTCACGGTCGAGCAAAACCCGCTGGTGCCGCGCGACCAGGTGACGAGCAAGCCGATCGTATTGGGCGATCTGATTGACGAGCTGCCGGCCGACGACCCCGCCGAGGTGCTGTTTTTGCAGGCCGGCGTGGTGGAGTCGAACCGCGGGCTGTCGATCCGCGGCGGCCGGCCCGGCGAGGCGGCCGTGTACTTGGACGGTGCCCAGGTGCGCAACCTGAGCGCCACCTTCGGCCGCGGGTTCGGCACGTATGGCAGCGTGCATGTCGGCACGAACGCGGTCGAGGAGGTGTCGGTGACGACGGGCTCGATCGGCGTGGAGCTCGGCGACGCGCAGTCGGGCGTCATCTCAGCGATCATGCGTGCGGGCAGTCCGAACTACCGGGGCACGCTCAGCTACTCGACCGACGAGCCGGCGGGCGAGATCTACGGCCAGGGGCTGCACCGCGTCGAGGCCTCCGTCGGCGGCCCGATCGCACGCAACCTGACCTTCTTTGCCGGCACGACGCTGCGGGGCGAGCAGAACGACCGGCAGGGGATGGGCGCCGAAGACGTGCCGATCTACGTGCAAAACGGGCTCGACACCTCGAACCCCGAGGCGCCGACCGGCTACGTCACGGTGCCGCTGAGTCCAGGCAACCCGACCTCCGATTCGACCCAGGTGGGCATCCCGGCGTTCACGCGGTACTCCGAGGGCTCGCGGCGGCCGCAGGCGTGGTTCGACACGTACACCCTCAACGGCAAGGTCCAGTACACCTTCGGCACCGGCTCGCGGGCGTCCCTGACGTACCTCCAGAGCCGTGCCCAGGGCCTGGAGGGCCGCGCCCAGGGCGTGGACCAGCCGTTCTTCAGCCTCTATAATCCGCAGGCGCGGACCGGCTTCCGCCAGAATTCGCGGGCGCTGATCCTGAACTACACGCAGAACCTGGCGCGCTCCAGCGAGCGGGCGCTGTTCCTCGAGGCCAACGCCAGCTGGCAGCAGGACGACTTCATCAGCGGCGGGCTCGACCCGTCCTGGTGGGAAGCCCATGAGGCGCCGTTCGGCTGGTTTTCACCGTCGAACATGGAGTTCCTGGTCAACCGGGACAACTTCCCGATCGATGACCGGCTGATCACCAACATCCGGCTGGGCGGCGCGGTCTGCCAGGCCACGCGGCCCTCGTCGGCCGGCACGGTCGGCGGCTGCGTGCCCTTCGTGGGCCGCTCCGACATCCTCGAGACCGGCGCCTACCGCACCAACCCGTACGGCGTCAGCGCCGGCCTCTTCGGCGAGAAAGGCTACGCCGACGCGAACCCGGTCTTCGGGCGCGAGACGCGGCTCACCGCGCGCGTCAACCTGGACTGGCAGGCCGACCGCCACAACCGGGTCCGGTTCGGCGGCGACTGGCTGAAGGCAACCGACGACAACTGGACCGGCGACCTCAACGAGTTCCTTGGGCTCGACGCTTACCGGACCAGCCCCTCGCGCGTCGGCCTGTTCGCGAACGACCGTCTCGACCTCGGCGACGTCGTGTTCGAGCTGGGCCTGCGCTACGACCGGTTCGACCCGGGCCTGCTCTTCCCGCGGGCCTTCGGGCGCACCTTCAACGACCCGCTGCGCCAAGGCGACCTGTCTGTTGCCTACACCGCCGCCGACACGGCGATGGGTATTGCCTGCGGCGCGCTGTACACCGCCGTCAGCGGTGGCACGGCGACGTACGCCGACTCGGTGGCGCTCTCGACCTGCAACATGGTCGCGGCGCCCACACGCTCGCGGCTCTCGCCCTCACTGCGCGTGGCGTTCCCCGTGACCGACAAGACCGGGTTCCGGCTCTCCTACTCGTACCAGGTGCAGCAGCCGGACTTCAACCGCATGGCACAGCGCGCGAACATCGACGCCTCGATGACGAACACCAACGCGACCTACGGCTCGGCGCTGAACTACGGCCGGTCGATCCTGTTCGAGTTCGGGCTCCGGCACGCCTTCAGCAACGACCTGGTGCTCGACGTCTCGGCCTACAACAAGGACAAGGTGTCGGACCTCGCCGCCCGCATCGTGGGCTTCTACGACGTGTTCATCGGCCGGGTCATCAACTACAACGTGATGACGAACGAGGACTTCGGGAACGCGCGCGGGATCGACGTCAAGCTCGACGCCCGCGCCGGCTCGCTGTTCGCCGGCTCGCTGTCCTACACGCTCCAGCGGGCCACGAGCACCGGCTCCGATCCGTTCGAGTACCTCAGCACGAATGCCCGGCAGATCAGCACCGTGACCCAGGACCGCACCCCGCCGCCGCAGGCGGCGCTGCCGACGCGCGATGACCGCACGCACACCATCGCGGGCGCCGCGACGCTGACCTTCCCGCACGGCTGGGAGAGCGGGCGTTGGTATGGCGCGATCATGCAGGACCTCGGACTGTTCGCGACTTTCCGGTTCGCGAGCGGCCTGCCCTACACCCGCATGGTGAACGACGGGAACGGCCAGATCGGTCCGGGCAACAGCTTCTCCCTGGGCGGCTTCCAGACCGAGCCACTGAACGCCTCGCGTACGCCGTGGATCCGTAACGTGGACCTGCGGGTGACGCGAGCGTTCCGCCTCGGCGCCAGCCGCGACGTCACCGCGTTCGCCGACTTCCGCAACCTCTTCAACTGGGAGAGCATCACCCAGATCTTCGCGGAGACCGGCGACATCCGGAACGCGCGGTACGAGGAAGAGCAGTTGACGGACATCTTCACCACGCTCCGCAACGATGCTGGCAGTCTCGTCATCAGCCGCACCGTCACGCGGCCCGACGGCTCGTCGGCGGTGCTGTCGGGCGTGGACCTGTCCGACTGCAGCCAGTACAGCTTCGGTCCGGACGGCACCAAGGGCGTGGTGGACTGCCTGCTGCTCCGCGGCGCCGAGCGGCGCTACGCCACCGGCACGACGGACCAGTTCTTCGACGAAGAGGAGCAGCAGCGTGCGTTCCACGCGTACTACGACGCGTGGAGGGGGCCGCACACGTTCCGCGGCGCCGGCTTCAACATGCGCCTCGGGTTCGAGCTGCACTTCTAGCAGCGTGCTGAAGAATGAGTGAACGAAGGCGTTCTGGCTCCAACCGAGCCACCGCTGGGAAACTGCTCGCTGTGTGCGGGATTCTGGCGCCGATCACATTCGCCCTGGCGACCCTCGCAGCGGGGTCGGTACATCCGCAGTACAGCCATCTCAGCCGGATGGTGAGCGAGCTCGGGGAGACCGGGGCCCCGGGAGCTGCCGTCATGAACTACGCCGGCTTTCTGCTCTTCGGGATCCTGATCGTGGCGTTCGCGTTCGGCCTGCACCGGGGAATCGCGGCGGGACCTGGTGACTGGCTGGGGCCGGCCGTGCTGGGGCTCTATGGCGCCGCCTACATACTGGTGGCCTTCGCCCCTTGCGACCCTGGCTGTGCCGGAAGCACTCCCTCGTGGCACCACCAGGCTCACCTTCTCCTCGGACGGATCATCTTTCTGACGGCCGTGGGAGCTCCCGTCGCCCTCAACGCCCGATTGGCGCGCGATGAGCAGTGGGCACGCTGGCGCGTGCTGGTGCTCGGTTTGCCGGTCCTCGGCTGGCTTACGTTGCAGTTGCCGCTCCCCTCGGTGCCCTTCGGGCTGCAGCAGCGACTGTGGCTCGCGTTCACCTTTGCAGGAATCGAAAC
The DNA here is from genome assembly GCA_016179225.1 of Gemmatimonadota bacterium. Lineage (GTDB taxonomy): Bacteria > Gemmatimonadota > Gemmatimonadetes > Gemmatimonadales > JACORV01 > JACORV01. The sequence continues at coordinate 7,905 of JACORV010000136.1, forward strand.
GCTGGCGCTGCGGCTGGTTGGGCTCGCCGGGACTCGAAGGCCGTGATCTGGACCATCAGGCGATTAGCTGGCAGGACCCCGCCTTGGGCGGTACTATAGCGCCCACGAAGACAACGAGGCATCAGGTGGTCAACGAGGAGCTTGAGCGCCTCACGGCCGCCCTGGCCGACCGCTACCTGGTAGAGCGCGAGCTGGGCCGGGGCGGAATGGCGACGGTCTATCTCGCGCAGGACCTCAAGCACGAGCGGCCTGTCGCGGTCAAGGTCCTGCACCCCGAGCTCGCCGCGGTCCTCGGCTCCGAGCGGTTTCTGCGCGAGATCAAGCTCACCGCGCGGCTCACCCATCCCCACATCCTGCCGCTCCTGGACTCGGGCGAGGCCGACGGCCAGCTCTTCTACGTGATGCCCTACGTCGAGGGCGAATCACTGCGGGACCGGCTGAGCCGCGAGAAGCAGCTGCCGCTCGACGACGCCTTGCAGGTCGCACGTGAGGTGGCGGACGCTCTCGCCTACGCGCACGGTCGCGACGTGGTGCACCGCGACATCAAGCCCGAGAACATTCTGCTCGAGGCGGGGCACGCGGTCGTGTCGGATTTTGGGATTGCCCGAGCCGTTGACCAGGCGGGTGGAGAGAAGCTGACCGGGACGGGCGTGGCGCTCGGGACCCCGGCCTACATGAGCCCGGAGCAGGCGGCCGGGAGCAAGGACCTCGACGGCCGGAGCGATCTTTACAGTCTGGGCTGCGCCCTGTACGAGATGCTGGCGGGGCAGCCGCCGTTCACGGGACCGACGGCGGACAGTCTCGTCCGTCAGCATTTGTCCGCGGTGCCGCCGAGCGTGACGGTGATCCGGCCGGCGGTGCCGGCGTGGCTGGACGTGGCGCTCGGCCGGTGTCTCGCGAAGACACCGGCGGATCGGTTCCGCACCGCCCAGGAGCTGAGTGAGGCGCTGCTGGGCACCGAGACGGCAGAGACGGCGCCACGCACGCGGGTTACCTCTCGGAAGCACTGGCGTGCCGTCGCCCTGGGTTCAGTAGTGGTCCTCGCGATCGCCGCTGCGGTAGGGCTGTACGTGCGTCCTGCGGTATTCGCCGCTCACCCGGCGATTCGGTCCATCACGGTATTCCCCGTGAAGAGCCTGGGGGCGGACACGTCCAGCGCTGTCCTTGCCGAAGCGCTCTCGCTCGCCCTCAGCACGCGGCTCGGCCAGCTCGGCGGCATCGAAGTCAAGGGGAACTGGTCCGCCACGCGGTACCGCGACCAGGAGCGGTCCGATGCCGACCTGGCGCAGGACCTCGGCGTGGACGCCGTGCTCCACACCACGCTGCTGCGGCAGCGCGACAGCGTGCAGGTGTATGCCCAGCTCTTCAGCGCGGCGGGACGGATGGCATGGGCCAATCGGTATGATTACGCGCTTCAGAGCATGCTCGTGCTCTCGAGCGCCGTGGCGCGTGACATCGCCCAGGGGATCCAGGTCACACTGACGAACGAGGAGGAGCAGCAGCTCGCAGCAGCGCCGGCCGTGAACCCCGCGGCATACGAACAGTACGCATGGGGCCAGCTCCTCTTCACCCAGCGCGGTGACGGCTTGCGGCGCGGACTAGCGTACTTCCAGCGCGCCATAGCGCTTGATTCCGGCTTCGCCGACGCGTGGGCCGGGTTGGCGGATACGTACAACCTGCTGGGGATCTACGGCTTCCTGCCCGGCACCCTGGCGTATCCCAGGGGAAGGGCCGCCGCGGAGATCGCGCTGCGCCTCGACGCCTCGAATGCGCGGGCCCACACGGCGCTTGCCGCCATTCATGGCTGGTACGACCTCGATCCGGAGGCGTCGCTCCGGGAGTTCCAGGCGGCGATCAGGTCGAACCCGGAGTACTGGATCGCCTATGCCTGGCGCAGTCCGATCCTGCAGGTGCTCGGGAGGTCCGAGGAGGCCATCGCTTCCGGTAGGCAGGCCATCGAGGGTGACCGGTACTATCCCATCGCGCACATGGCGCTCGGCTGGCGTGACTACGCCGCTGGAGACTTCGAGCAGGCTGTCCAGCGATTCCGGAGGATCCTCGATATCACGCCGGAATCCCCCGTTGCGCGCTGGCTGCTTGGCCGGACCCTCACCGAGCTGGGACGCTACGCGGACGCGGAGGCCGAGCTGCGATTGGCGCTCGCGCATCCCGGACACTCTGCAAGTGTTGATGCCCAGCTCGCATACCTGCTCGCCAGGACAGGGCACAGGGACTCCGCGGTGGCGATCCTGGCGGACTTGAAACGGCGCTATCGGGCCCAGGCCGGAGATACGATGATTCACGTCTACGTGTCGGCGCTGGACATCGCCATCGCGCATGTCGGACTAGGTCAGTCCGACTCGGCCCTGGTCTGGTTGAACAGAGCGTTCGATGACAAGGGCAGCGATTTCTTCCTCCTCCCGGTGGAGCCGAGATTCAGGAGCCTGCGCGCCGATCCGCGGTTCAGGGCGCTGCTCAATCGCTATTGGATTGCATCCTCACCCTAGAACGATGTCACCGGGTCGCCGCGTTCTTTTGCTTCCGTGATCGTCGGGTTCAAGTGGTCCGGCACTCGTGGCAGACGTTTTCGTTCAGGCTGCCGGTAGCCAGTTGCGACGGCTGGCGACAGCTGACCCCAACGTCGAAGTACGTCTCAGTGCCAGCCAGGCCCCGTTATCGGCGTGCCAGTGAAGAGAGAGGGAACGCCTAATCGCCACCGGTTCGACCTCTACACTCGGTTCGTCGAGGAGCACCTCCCGCCGGGACCGTCCGGCGCGGCCGCGGCTATGGTCCCGTAACTTTGCAACCCGGCCGCACGTTCCTGCGTAGTGAAGCAGACGTACAGTTGCAGAGTTGCAGAGTTGCAGAGTTGCAGGGTTGCAGGGTAAAGGGAACGAACCTGAGCGGGAGACCTGTTCATGTTGAAACCGATGGCGACGTTGGCCGCCACAGGGGTGGTGGGGCTGGTGCTGATCAAGCTTGTCGGGCTGCTGCTCTTCCCGCTGCTCGGCGTGCTGATCGGGTTCGTGGTGTGGGCGTTGAAGCTCGCGCTGATCGCCGCCCTGATCTGGTGGGGCTTCCACCTGTTCAAGCGCTGGAACGAGAAGGGGTCGGAGGCGTGAGAGGCGGGTCTTAGGTCTTGGGTCTTGGGCTTTGGGGATACCAAGACCTAACACCTAAGACCCAAGACCGGTATTTTTCTCCTCTGTGAAGGACAAAAACACCGCCTACATCCTCTGGGCCGCGAGCTTCGTCGGCGTCTGCGGCCTGCAACGCATCTACGTCGGGAAACTGGGCACCGGCCTGCTTTACCTCTTCACGCTCGGCCTCTTCGGCGTCGGCCAGTTCATCGATCTGTTCCTCATTCCCGGGATGGTCGAGGACGCGAACAATCGCCTGCTGGTGCAGGGCCTCGGCCAGCAGGCGCTCATGGCCGGCGGGGCGGGGGCCGCCGGTGCGCTCTCGGCCGGCCGGCGGGCACCACGCACCACCGAGGAGTTCCAGGTCGCGCTGGTCGAGGCGGCGGAGAAGAACGGCGGGAGGCTCACCGTTGCCGAGGCGGTGTCCGCCACGGGGCGAGGCTTCAAGGAAGTCCAGCGCCAGCTCAACGAGATGGCGGTTAACGGATTCGTCGAGACCGACTCGGACGAACAGGGCAACATGTATTACCGCTTTCCTGGGTTGGAGAGGAGTGATACGTAGTGCTGGGGAAGCGTGATGCGGTGATGTGGTGATGTGGTGATGAGGGAGGAGTGATAGGGGTGGTCGAAGCCTCATCACACCTCCCCATCACCTCCTCACCTCCTCACCTCCTCACCTCCTCACCTCCTCACCTATCACCCATCACGTCTCACGCCTCATACATCTCGCAACACCTCCATCGCCGTCCGTCGAAACACTTCCCGGCTCGCGGTCATCCCCACGACCGCGACGAGCACGGCCGTCGCCCCGAACACGGCGACCATGGCCGGGGCGGGGACGGTGAACCGCAGCTCGAAGACGTAGTGCGTGAAGGCCCACCCACCTGCGATCGCGAGCACGATCCCGACCAGGGCCGCCAGCGCCCCCAGCGCCACGTACTCGGCGAGGAGGATCCGCTCGATCTGCCGGCGCGTCGCGCCGAGCGCCTTGAGCAGGGCGCCCTCGCGGATGCGCTCGAGCCGTCCCGCGGCGACGGCGCCCAGCAGCACCAGCGCGCCGGTGCCGAGGCTCAGCGCCGCCATGAAGCGGATCGCGAGAGCGACCCGGGCCAGGATGCGCTCCACCGTACGCTGGAGCAGGGCGACGTCGAAGCTGGTGACGTTCGGGAAACGCTCGCTGACGGCCCGCTGGAGCCGGGCCCGGGTGCCGGCGTCGTCCACTCGGGTGAGGACCACGTACGAGCGCGGCGCCCTCTCCAGCGCCGCGGTGCTGAAGACCGCGAAGAAGTTGGTCTCGAAGCGGGCCCAGTCCACTTCCCGCAGCGCCACGACGCGGGTCTCGACCGTCACGCCGCTCACGTCCCAGGTGATGGCGTCACCGATCCCGACCTTGAGGTCGGTGGCGAGGTCCGTGGAGACGGAGACGGGGTAGGGCATCCCCGACGCCGCCTCGCCGCGGCCGTGCCACCACGCACCACCAACCAGCCGTTCGGACGACACCGAGCTGTCGCGGTAGGTGGACCGATACTCGCGCCTCAGCGTCCACGATCTCGGCGCCGCGCGCGAGGTGTCGCGGAGGAGGTCCTCCTTGGGGCGACCGTTCACCGCCGAGATCCTCATCGGCACGATGGGGACGACTTGGAGGACCGGCGCGCCGGCGCTCCGCACCAGGCCGGTCACGCCCTGCTCCTGGTCGCGCTGGATGTCGATGAAGACGAGGTTCGGTCTTCCCTGAACGGCGGCGGTGCTGGTGCGCACGAAGCGCATCAGGTTGGCCTGTATCAGGTAGAGCGCCGCGAGGAGGCCAACCCCGAAGCCGAGGGCGATGACCACGCTGCGAGTTTGGTTGCGCGGCCGGTGTAGGTTGGCGAGTCCCTGGCGGACGACGTAGGGCCACCGCACGCGGGCGTGCGGCCCGCGGGTGAGGCGGCGCGCCCCGGCCACCGCCAGGCGCGCGGCGAGCGCGAGGATGCCGACCGATAGTCCGATCGCGACGGCGAAGCCGAGGCCGACCGCGGGGTCCTCGTTGCGGTACATGCAGAGCGCGAGGACGCCGCTGGCGAGCGCGCCGGCCGCGACGAGGCGCCAGGGATCGCGGGCGGTACGGGCCGGCGCCGTCTCGAAGGCGCGGCGCAGCGCCTGCAGCGGCGAGACGAGCCGGACCTCGAGCAGCGGTCGCAGCGCGAAGAGCACGGCGACCGCCACGCCGATGCCGATCCCGCCCAGGATGACGTCCGGCTCGAGGGTGAAGCGCACGTCGGCGGGGAGGAGGCCCCGGAGGAGCCGCGGCAGCACGAGCTGCGTCGCGACCCCCAGGCCCGCACCCGCGGTCGCCGCGATGAGGCCGAGCGCGGCGGCCTGCGTGAGGTAGACGGCGAAGACCAGGGGGCGGCTCGCGCCGAGGCAGCGCAGGACGGCCACAGTGTCGATCTTGCCCGCGACGAACGCGCCGACCCCGCTCGCCACCCCGATGCCCCCTAACAGCAGCGCGATGAGGCCGACGAACTGGAGGAAGGTCGAGAGGTCGTCGAGGACGCCGGTGATCTCCCTCTGCGTGTCCTCGGCCGTCTGGCGGGCGACCCGCTCGCGGTCGAAGAGCGGGCGCTCGCGGTTGATGAGCCGGCGTGCGTCGCGTGGATCTAGAAACTTGATGAGTGCGCTGTGCCGCACCCGGCTCCCGAAGACGATGAGCCGGGTGGCGGGGACGTCGCGGAACGGGATGTACACTTGCGTGCCGAAGGCGTTGAAGCCGCCCGTGACGTGCCCCGGCACTTCCGACACGACGCCCGCGATGGGGAACTGGGCGTTGCCGATCTCCAGCGTGTCACCGATGCGCGCGCTGAGGGCGACGAGGAGGCTCGTGTCCACGATGGCGACCCGGGCCGTGTCGAGCGCGGGCCAGCGACCCGCCGGGCTCGTGACCACGTCGCCGTAGAACGGGAATCCGGGATCCACGGCCCGCACGTCCACGAGGCGGATCCCCTCGGTGCGGCGCACGTACGCCATGGACGAGAAGCCGGTGCGGCGCGCCACGCGGGCGCCGGCGCGCGTGAGGGAATCGAGCACGGCCTGGACGTTGCGGGAAAAGGGCCGGCTGCTGCCCAGCTCGAGGTCGGCGCCGAGGAGCTGGCGCGCCTGGCTGCGCACCCCCTTCTCGAGGTTCTCGGTGAAGGAGCCGATGGCGACCAGCGCGCCCACGCCGAGGGAGATGGCGGAGGCGAAGAGGAGGAGGCGGCGGCGCGAGGCGCGGCTCTCGCGCCAGGCGAGCGCGAGGATGAAGCGCAGCCTCCTCATGAAGCGGCCGCGGCGGGCACTACCGAGCCGTCCCGGAGGTGCAGGGTCGTCTTGGCGCGCGCGGCGAGGTCGGGATCGTGGGTGACGAGGACCAGCGTGGTGCCCAGCTCCCGGTTCAGCTCCACCACGAGCTCGATGATGCGCCCGCCGGTCGCGGCGTCGAGGTTGCCGGTCGGCTCGTCGGCGAAGAGGATCTTGGGCTCGTTGGCGAAGGCGCGCGCGATGGCGACCCGCTGCTGCTCGCCGCCGGAGAGCTGCGCGGGGTAGTGGTGCTCGCGTCCGTCGAGCCCCACGCGCGCCAGCAGCTCCCACGCGCGTTCGGGAGCGCCGTTCCCGCGCGCCGGCCCGCCGGCCCGCTGGCCCGCCAGCTCGATAGGCACTTGCACGTTCTCCTGCGCCGTCAGCGTCGGGATGAGCTGGAAGGTCTGGAACACGAAGCCGACCTTTTCGCCGCGAAGCCTGGCGCGCTGGTCCTCCGAAAGCGCGCCGAGGTCCTGCCCCTCGAGCAGCACCGTGCCGGAGCTGGGCACGTCGAGGCCGGCCAGGAGGCCGAGGAGCGTGGTCTTCCCGCATCCCGAGGGCCCGACGACCGCGAGGAATCCGCCGGACTCGACGGCGAGGCTAACTTCCTTGAGCACGGTGAGCGGCCGGCCCCCGCTTAGATAGATCTTGGAGAGGTTATTCGCGATGAGCATGGCTCGAATGATACACGGCGGGGCGACGTTGTTCCTCCTCGTGGCGTGCACCGCTGACGCGCGGCGCTCGCAGAGGCCTGCCGCGCGCGGGTCGTCGGACGGCATGCCCGGCTCGCCGCGCTCGGAGAGGCCTGCCGCGCGCGGGTCGTCGGACGGCATGCCCGGCTCGCCGCGCTCGGAGAGGCCTGCCGCGCGCGGGTCGTCGGACGGCACGCACGGCGCCGACCCGCGCGCGTCAGACCTCTCCTCCCGCTCGCGCGGCGCCGCCCCGACCATCCTCTTCCTCGGCACCAGCCTTACCGCGGGCCTCGGCGTAGATCTCGCCGAGGCATACCCCGCGCTCATCCAGCGGCGGCTCGACAGCCTCGGCCTCGGCTGGCGGGTGGTCAACGGCGGACTCTCCGGCGAAACGTCGGCCGGAGCGTTGCGCCGTCTCGACTGGCTGCTCCAAGGACCGATCCGCGTGCTGGTGATCGAAACGGGGGCGAACGACGGGCTGCGCGGGCAGGGCCTCGACTCAACGCGCGCCAATCTCGATGCGATCGTCGCGCGTGCCCGCGCGTACGACTCCACGATGACGATCGTGCTGGCTGGGATGGAGGTGCCGCCCAACCTCGGCCCGCGTTACGCGACCCGGTTTCGCCAGCTCTTCAGCGATCTGGCGCGGCGCGAGCGCCTGGCGCTCATCCCCTTCCTGCTCGAGGGCGTGGGTGGCGTCGACTCCCTCAACCAGGCCGACGGGATCCACCCGAACTCAGCCGGACATCGGATCGTGGCGGAGAACGTGTGGAGGGTGATCCGGCCCCTTACAGGCTCAACCAATAATTGACCTTGACGAGAAAGACGTTCGTCGCCGGCGCCTCGAACACCCGCCTCACATCCCGCGAGAACTGCAACCTGCCGTCCGGAGAAAAGTCGCCCCGCCCGCTGCTCCACACCACGAAGACCGTCGAGCCCGGCCGATACTCCCACCTGAGCACCACGTTCGAGCGCATCTCCGTCACGTTGAAATCGGGCCGGCCGAAGCTGAACTCGGGCGTCGCGTTCCCGTCCCGGTCCACCTCGTACCGTCCGGTCGAATCGTTGAAGGCAATCTCGCTGCCCGAATACGTGTAGAACCGGTCGTCGTACCCGCGGCCGCGGGCGTCGGTCACCTCCTTGAATTCGCCGTAGCGGCCGGCGCTGATGAACGGCTGCGCGTAGAGCTGGAGCGACAGGTCGGGCGTGAACGTGTAGTTGAGCCGTACTGTGAGCAGGGTGGTGGTCTGGTCGATCCTTCCGAACACGTAGTGTGGGCCGTCGGCCGCGCTCTTGACCGTCACGAACTGCGTCCGGTTGCGGTTCCACGCGATCCCGGGACCCACCTCGAGATCCATCCGCAGGCTCGGCCGCACCGCGACGGCCGGAAACATCTCGTACGCCCAGCTGCCGCTCTGGTACTCCCGCTGCATGTCGTGGAAGAACTCGAAGGACACCGGCCGGCGCGAGTCGGTGAAGAAGCCCATCTGGTAGTTCGTCCACGTCGGCAGGTAGAGCGACGGCCCACCGCGCAGCTCCGACGGCGAGTACGCCGGCAGCTCGTGGTCAACCCCGAAATATGCGCCCCAGAAATTCTTGAGTTGGATGAACCCGTTGCTGTTGAACCCCAGCGCCTGGCGCTCGCCGCCGAAACTCACGCCCGCCCAGTTGTTCAGGTTGAGGTTCCACTGCCGGTACCAGCTGCCGGGCCGGTTCACGTGATAACCCAGCCACCCGCCCTGGAGCGCCCAGTCGGTCGTGCGCTGGAAGCCGAGGTCGTTCATCTCGAACTTGGGCGAGCGGGCATGGCCGTAGAGGCCGTAGCGCCAATGGCCGCCGCCGAACTTCTCGTAGCGCAGCGACGAAGCCCACCCCGTGAGCGACGTCGCGGTCGAGTCGTAGTCGAGGTGCGGCGCGTCGGGACGCTGGAAGTAGTGGCCGGGGCCGAGCTGCACGCGCTGGATCGCCGCCGCGCTGCCCCGGATGTGCGTGGCCGCGAACGACGCGGCCAGCTCGCGGTTCCCACCGCCCAGGCGGTGGCGCGTGTCCAGCCCGCCCACGTACGCGGCCGAGCGCAGGAAGGCGAGCCGCGGGTCGTCGAGGCTCCGGTTCGTGGCGGAGAAGATCGCGCCGATCGCGCTCTGGCCGCGGCGGAAGTCGCGGATCGCGCGCGCCACGCCGTAGTTCGTGAGCGGCTCGATCTCGACGCTCCGCCGTGCGCCGGCAGTGTCCCGGAACGGTGCGCGCTCGCGGCCGGTGAGCGCGTCCATCACCCCGATGCTCCAGCCGCCGGCCGTCTTCCCCGACAGCTTCGCCGCGGCCAGGATGTTCGCGGCCGCCGGCACGTCGGCGTACACCGCATCGGCCGGCAGGCCGGCCTGCGGCGCGCGCCCGATCCGCCGCGTGTAGAAGGGGCCGTCGTTGCGGAAGTGGGTCCCGCGGACGAAGTACGGGTAGCGGATGTCGAACCGGAAGATGTTGTTCCCCTCGACGAAAAACGGTCGCCGCTCGGGGAAGAACGTCTCGAACGCCGTCAGGTTCACCACCGACGGGTCGGCCTCCACTTGGCCGAAGTCCGGGTTCAGCGTCGCCGTGAGCGTGAGGTTCGACGTGAGGCCGACCTTGAGGTCGGCGCCGGCCGAGCCGAACAGGTCGGTCCGGTGATAGAACGGGTCCGCCTCGTCCCCCGGCGCGCGCTCCAGCCGGCCGACCGAATACGGCAGCACCTCGATCCGCCGCACCGCGGGAAGGTCGACCAGCCCCTCGAGGTCCCCGAACTTCGAGACAAACCCCCCGACGTCGGGCAGGATCGGCGCCCAGAAGGAACGCTCGTTGGTGCGCGCCACCTGGCGCTGGAAGTTGATCCCCCAGACCTGGGCGCCGCCCGAGGCGTAGCGGAGCTGCGAGAGCGGGATCCGGAACTCGGCCGTCCAGCCGAGGGAGTCGATCTCGGTGCGCGCGTCCCACACCGCGTCCCACCCCGTGTCCTCGTTGAAGTCCTCCGAGTGGAACACGTCCTTCTTCACGCCGGCGGGATTGACGCCGAACCGGAACGCGGTCCGGCGGTCGTGATAGCTGTCGAGCACCACCTGGGCGAAGTCCGAGTAGCCCGAGAAGTCGCGGCGCGCGAGCGTCGCGGCGATCGAGTCGGGCGCCGGGTCGTACATCCGCATCCCGACGTAGATCGCGGCTTCGTCGTACAGCACCCGCGCCTCGGTCCGCACCGTCGCCGGTTGGCCGGGGTTGGGCGTCTGCTGGATAAAGTCGGTTGCCACCGGCGCGGTCGGCCAGACCGGCTCGTCGAGCCGGCCGTCCACGATGGGGGCCGCCCCGCTGATCCGAACCGCCGACAGGACGTAACGACGGGGCGCGGCGTTCGCGGCGCTGTTGCCCACTTGCCCCGGAAGCGGCGAGGCGAAGGCCAGAAATACCATGGCGAAGGCGAGCAGAAGTCTGCGCATGCGGCTCCTGGCCAGTGGGAGGGGCTTATTCCCCTGTATACGTAGACAGCGGCCCCGGGGTTTTGGTTGGTAACGCCTGTAGCGGATTTGGGCGCTTCGTGCTAAGGTGGCGCCTATGACCACAAACCACCTTGCCATTCCCGTCCTCGGCGCGCTTCTCGCCCTGGGCGCCTGCCAGAAGCCGCCGTCCAACGCCGCCGCCGCCCGCCAGGTGTTCGGGAACGGCATGCAGTGGATCGACCTCACCCACCCCTTCTCGAGCCAGACGATCTACTGGCCCACGGCGAAGCCGTTCTCACTCGAAGTGGTCGCCAACGGGGTGACGCCGGATGGCTACTTCTACGCCGCGAACAACATCTCGGCTGCCGAGCACGGCGGCACCCATCTCGACGCCCCGATCCATTTCGCCCAGGGGCACCGCGCGGTGGACGCGATCCCGGTCCGGCAGCTCATCGGCCCCGCGGCGGTTGTGGACGTGCGGGACTCGGCGGGATGGAACCCCGACTACCTGGTCACGGTCCGCGACTTCGAGCGCTGGGAGAGCGGCTACGGGCGGATCGAGGACGGGGCCATCGTGCTGATCCGGACGGGATGGGCGCAGCACTGGAGCGAGCGGCGTCGCTACCTCGGCACGCCCAAGACGGGAAGCGCGGCCGTCGCGGAGCTGCACTTCCCGGGTCTGGACCCCGAGGCGGCGCGGTGGCTGGTTCGCGAGCGCCGCATCTCGGCGATCGGCCTCGACACGCCGAGCATCGACCGAGGTCAGTCGAGGGACTACCTGAGCCACCGCATCCTGTTCGAGGCCGACATCCCGGCGTTCGAGAACGTGGCGTCCCTCGACGCCCTGCCGCACATCGGCGGGTACGTCATCGCGCTCCCGATGAAGATCGGGGGTGGGAGCGGCGGCCCGCTCCGCATCGTGGCGGCCATCCCCCGCTAGCCGGCCTGGCGTTCTCCCGCCGCACGAGATAGTCTCCGCTCCCCCCTCAGGAAGCGGCGGGACCGACCCATGGAAGACCTCAATCCCTTCAACATCGCGCAGGAACAGTTCTCGCGCGCGGCGCGGTACCTGCGCGCCACCGACGGCCTGCTCGAGAATTTGCGGCGACCGGAGCGCACGATCCGCATCGATTTCCCCGTCAAGATGGACGACGGCTCGATGCGGGTGTTCACCGGCTACCGCGTCCAGCACAACAACGCCCGCGGCCCCTTCAAGGGCGGCATCCGTTATCACCCGGACGTCACCGAGGACGAGGTGAAGGCGATGGCGGCGTGGATGACGTGGAAGACGGCCGTCATGGACATCCCCTTCGGCGGCGCGAAAGGCGGTGTGATCTGCGATCCGAAGCGGCTGTCGGTGGACGAGAAGCGCGGTATCACGCGGCGGTTCGTCACCCAGATCGGCAACGCCATCGGCCCGATGGTCGACATCCCCGCGCCCGACGTGTATACCGACGCCACCACGATGGCGTGGATCTTCGACACGTACGACATGACCCACAAAGGCCAGAACAACCTCCCGGTCGTGACGGGTAAGCCGCTCGAGCTGGGCGGCTCGCACGGGCGCGCGACCGCTACGGCGCGCGGCTGCGTGTACTGCGTCGAGGAGGCGATCGCGCGCGGGCTGGTGGACGGGGTGCGCGCGCTCGCCGGGGCGCGCGTGGCGGTGCAGGGGTTCGGCAACGCCGGCTCGTCCGCGGCGCTCATCGCCCACCGGGGCGGCGCGAAGATCGTCGCGGTGAGCGACTCGACCGGCGGCGTGGCGTCTCCGGCGGGGCTCGACGCGGCGGCGCTC
>JACORV010000146.1 GCA_016179225.1 Gemmatimonadota bacterium
CACCGAGCGCGGCGCGTTCAGTCCGCTGAGGCCAGGGCCCCTGGGCGCGAGACGCCGAGCCGAAGCCGCTGAGCCAGGACACGCGACGGTCGGGGCCCGCGTCGGCCCGACCTCCCACGCGTCGCCGCGCGCGAGCGGCGCACAGGAGCCGATCTTCCCGGAACCACAGGCTCAGGGGGATCGCTGAGAACGCCGTGCTGGGCACCAGGACGAGCAGGAACGCCTGGCTCGATCCGATCCATCCCCGGGATCCGGCGGCGAACACGAATGGCGCCCAGACGACCGGGAACACGGCGGCAAGCACGCCAGAGGCAGCCCTCGTCACGCGCCAGCGGCGCAGCTGGCCGCGCGTGGCTGGGGCAAGGCCGGCATACTCGCGGGTGCCGGTGATGAGTGCACCCGTATCACCGCGCGAGTCGGCCAGCACCTCGTCAACCAGGTTCCACTCGTAGCCCCTCCGTCGTGCAGCGCTTCCGGTCAAGCCGAGCCTCCACAGCACGGGGATGGCTCGGAGCGCAAGCAGGACCCCGATGACGACCACCGACGCCAGAGCCGTGCCGGCCGCGGCGACGCCGGCGACGGCGTCCGCTCCGAGGAGCATCACCAGCACGGCGGCGGCGAGCGGGACCGTGCCGAGCACGGTCCGGTTGCGCAGCTCGCGCGCGCCCCCGAGCAGGCTCTCCAGTCCCGGCGGCGGCCACTCCAGCAGCGGCGTCGTGTCCACGCCGAGGCGCTTGGCGACCTCGGAAGCCGTGGGCCGCGCCTTGGGATCACGGTCTAGGCACGCCGCGAGCAGGATCTCCAGCTCCGTGTCCGCTTCGGGTCGCAGCTCGCTGAGCCGTCGCGGGGTGTCGCGCAGCACCGCGGCCAGGATCTCCAGCGGCGAGGTGATGTCGAACGGGCCGCGTCCCGCGATCAGCTCGTAGCCCAGGAGCCCCAGGCTGTAGACGTCGGCCTTCTCCGTCACTGCCTCGGCGAGGAGCTGCTCCGGGCTCATGTACTGGGGGGTACCGATCGCCATCCCGGTTCCCGTGAGGTGTGCCTGCGCATCAACCTCGCCGGCGCGGCGCACGGCCGCGATGCCGAAGTCGGATACGAGCACGCGCCCCGACTCGGCGTCGTAGAGGACGTTGGCCGGCTTGATGTCGCGATGGATGATCCCCTTGGCGTGCGCCGCGGCCAGCGCGAGCGCGACTTGGCCCAGCATGCGACGCGCCTCGTTGAGGTCGGCCGGTCCCTCGCGCGCGATCCGCGCGGCCAGGCTCTCGCCCGCCACATGCTGCATGATGAAGTAGGGCGTGCCATCGCCGAACTCGCCGACGCGGTGGACCGCCACGATGTTCGGATGGGCCAGACTGGCGCACGCCTGCGCTTCGCGCTGGAAGCGGGCTCGCGCGGTCGCGTCCCCGGCGAGGTCGGGCGCCAGCACCTTGACGGCGACGTCGCGCTTGAGGGCCGGCTCGCGCGCGAGGAAAACGCTCCCCATGCCGCCGGTGCCCAGCTCGCGGATGATCTGGTACTCCGGTCCGCACGCGGCGCGCAGGCGCCGCTCCACCTCGGCAGCCGACGACTCCGTCGGCGATGCCTCCCGGGCCGCGGTCGGCGTGTCGGGAAGCGCCGCCCCGCAGCGGCTGCAGAAGCGGTCGTGCTCAGCGAGCGGCGCGCCGCATCGGGGGCACGCCGGGATGGGGGTCATGTCCAGAGCGATTCTATGGTGCGGTGCCGCCGTTGCAAGGGCGGATCGGCGCAGAGGGAGTCGCGGACCGCGCCGGGGCAGCGCAAACGCATCAGGGTGCAGCTTCGGCGGGCCTGGCCACCGCTTCCTTTCGCTCCACGACCGGTCGTCGCAGCAGGTCTCGCGCGCCGGGCCGCCGCCTCACCACCACGACGAGGTCGCCCGCCGGCTCGGGATCGACGCCGGTTACCGTCAGGAAGAGAACGTCCGGCAACCGGGCCGGAAGCTTCACCTCGTACGCCGCCCCGTGCCACGTGAAAGGGAGCGCCGTTCCCGCCGTCCGTTTCCACGCGCGGGCCTCCAGGACCACGTCGATGAACACGTCGTCCTCGACCTTCGTGACGTCGGGCGCAAGGCGCTCGCCGTCGAGGAAGTAGAGCGCGGCGAACGGCTCGCCGTCGTGCCGGGCATAGTTGGCCTCCACGGCCTCGTCGAGGGCCTCCAGCTCCGGCACCCGCGCGCGCCACTCGAGGTGATGGCGCACCTCGTGCGTCAGCGTCTCCCACGCTTCACGCCGCCAGTCGAAGTCCGGGTCGATCTTGGCGAGCGCCGCGAACGAGCCGTAGTGCAGCTCGACGGTCGAGCGGAGGCCCGGGGCGTCCTCGCCGGGGGCGCCGAAGTCGTGCGGATGGCATTCGCCCAAGGTGAAGACGTCTCGGCGGACCGGGTGGGGGACCGTCTTCCGGGTCACGACGATGTCCACGATGCCGTCGAGGAATTCCGGCGGGAGGTCGCGCGCCAGGCGGCGGACCAGGTCCTCGAAGTCGCGGCGCCGCACCGGTCCCCCCGTCCCCCTGTCCCGCGGTCCCCGTCTCAGCCCAGCGCCGCCTCGCACGCCGCGGCCAGCGGCGCGAAGGTGAGCTCCGCGCCGAGCGCGGATCGGGCGAGGGCGGCCGCGTCGTCCCGCTGCCCGCGCTCGAGCAGATCGAGGACCGCGGGACCGGTTCGCGGGTTCCGGAACCAGTCCTCGTCGAAACGCTCCCGGAGCTGCGCGCGGAGCACCGCCTCGAGCTGCCACGCCCGCAGGTAGCGCGCCGCGTAGAACCCGTCGTCGAGATCGAGCAGCGCGTCCTCGGCCGCGTAACGGAACCCTGTGGCCTCGGTGAGGATCTCCGCGTAGCGCCGGGCGCCCGTCTCGAGCGACGGCGCACGGTGCAACGCCAGCTCGTAACACAGCTTCGCGGCGTACCGCCGCAGGATCGCGAGGAGCGCGAAGTGCTGGGAGCGCAGGAAGGCCGACACGCGATCGCCCCGGAGCGCGGTGTACTTCGTGAGCCACGCCCCGCACAGGAGCACGTGCTCGAACAGCATCGCGTAGCATTCGGTCACGGAATTGTCGCCGAGCCAGCGATGTTCGAACGGCAGCGCGCGGCCCGCGTTGGCGTAGTGGAGCGCGTGCCCCAGCTCGTGCCAGAACGCCCGGTAGTCCACCTGGCCGCCGTGCGGCCGGATGACCAGGTAGACCTCCTCCGGCACGCGCACCGGCGCGCAGAAGGCGCGCGGCCGCTTGCGCTCCCGGTCCTCCGTGTCGTAGCGGATCCGTCCCGCCGCCTCCGCGTCGAGCCCCATCTCGCCCACCTGGCGGCGCGCCAGTACAACCAAGTCATCCGCGGGGAAGACGTCGTCGTAAGAGACACCGCGGAAGAGATAGGCGCCGTCGGCGCGTTCGGCCTCGCCGGGCGCCAGCGACAGCTCCGTGCGCAGCCGCTCCTTGAGGCAGTCGTCGTAGAGATCCGCCGTCGCCGACAGAAACCAGCCGCACGCCTCGCCGAGGCCGTCGAGGTCGATGCCCATGAGCGCGCTGCGGGCCGCCACGTGGTCGCCCGCGCCGAACGGCGCGAGCAGCTCCCGCTCCCGCGCGATCCGCTCGCGGCGTAGCGCCGCCGGCTCGGCGAGCACCCCGCGACGCGCCCGGTCGAGCGCTCTCCGCCGTTCCCGCCACGGCTCGTTGGCGATCGCGATCGCCACCCTCTGGTAGGGCAACCGCTCGCCGCCGTCGACCACGACATCGGCCGCGGCCTCCCACGCGTGCAGCCGGTCGTCGAGCGCCGCCACGTCCCGTCCGACGCGATTCTCCACCACCCACTCGAAGAGCTCGCGGTGGCCCCGCGCTGCCTCCCACGCTTCCTCCCCGCCGAGATCGGCGTAGCGGGCGAAGATCTCGGCGAAATGCGTCTCGGCCACGAGCCCGGCGCCCGCGAGGTAGCTCTCCCGGCCAAGCTCCTCGCTCATCCGCTCCCCGCGATCGCGCAGCTCGTCGACCGTCACGTCGCGAGCCGCTCGGCGAGGTAGGACACCAGACGGTCCATGGCGACCCGGTCCTGCGCCAGGGTGTCACGGTGTCGCACCGTCACGGTCGCGTCGTCCTTCGTCTGGCCGTCCACGGTGATCGCGAACGGCGTCCCGGCCTCGTCCTGCCGCCGGTACCGGCGGCCGATGGACCCGCCGTCGTCGTAGAACACGTTGGACCGCGCGCGCAGGTCGTCGTAGATCCGCCGGGCAATCTCCGGCAGGCCGTCCTTCTTCACGAGCGGGAGCACCGCCGCCTTGATCGGGGCGAGCACCGGATGCAGCCGCAGCACCACTCGCGTCTCGCCCTCGACCTCCTCCTCGTGATACGCGTCCGCGAGCACGACCAGCGCCGTCCGGTCCGTCCCGACCGACGTTTCCACTACGTAGGGGAGGTAGCGCTCGTTCCGCTCCTGATCGAAGTACTCGAGCTTCTTTCCCGAGTACTCCTGGTGGCGCGACAGGTCGAAATCGGTGCGGTTGTGGACCCCCTCGAACTCGTGCCACCCGAACGGGAACTCGTACTCGATGTCGTAGGCCGCCTTCGCGTAGTGCGCCAGCTCGTCCTTGGTGTGCCGATGAAACCGGAGCCGCTGGGCTCGCACTCCGAGCGCCTCGTGCCACTTCATGCGCTCGTGCCGCCAGAACTCGAACCATTCCTCGTCTGTGCCGGGGCGGACGAAGAACTGCATCTCCATCTGCTCGAACTCGCGGGTGCGGAAGATGAAGTTCCCAGGCGTGATCTCGTTGCGGAACGCCTTGCCGATTTGGGCGATACCGAAGGGCACCTTCTGCCGCGATCCCTGCAGTACGTTGAGGTAGTTGACGTAGATCCCCTGCGCCGTCTCGGGCCGGAGGTACACCACCGCGGCGTCTTCCTCCACGGGGCCCATGAAGGTCTTGAACATCAAGTTGAACATGCGTGGCGCGGTGAGCGACCCGCGGGTGCCACAGGCGGGACACTGCGCGTCGGGCTGCCCGGGCGTGCCCTTGATGCGCGGATCGTCGGCGCGGAAGCGCTGCTTGCAGTGCTTGCAGTCGACCAGCGGGTCGGTGAAGCCGCTCACGTGTCCTGACGCCTCCCACACCCTGGGGTGCATCAGGATGCCCGCGTCGAGCCCCTCGATGTCGTCGCGCGCGTGAACCATCGCGCGCCACCAGCGGTCCTTGATGTTGCGCTTGAGCTCGACGCCGAGGGGGCCGTAGTCCCACACCGAGCCCAACCCGCCGTAGAGCTCCGAGGACTGGAAGACAAAGCCGCGCCGCTTGCAGAGCGACACCAGCTTCTCCATACGATCGTTGTCCGCCATGAAGCCCTTCTCTACCGGGTGAGCGTTGGAAGGCGCCGCATATTAGCCGGGCCGCTAGAGGCCGGCAAGCTTCGGGCCGCTCCACCGCGACCACCGGGGGTGCGGCAACTTGCACGCTCGTAACCAAATATCATTTAGGGACTTGCGGGTTCCAGCCCGATTTCACAACTTAGGGAGGCATGACCACCCCCACCACCCAGCTGCTCCCCATAGCCCGAGCGGACGTGGTGCTCCGCCGTGTCGGGAACGAATGGGTACTGTTCGACGCGGCCCGCGATCGTGCGCACGTGCTGAATCTCACCGCCGCC
>JACORV010000141.1 GCA_016179225.1 Gemmatimonadota bacterium
CTCCAGGTCTGCGCGGTCAAGGCGCCGGGCTTCGGCGACCGCCGCAAGGCCATGCTCCAGGACATCGCGGTCCTCACGGGCGGCCAGCTCGTGTCCGAGGATCTCGGCATCAAGCTCGAGAACGTCAGCCTCAAGGACATGGGCCGCGCCAAGCGCGTCACGGTCGACAAGGACAACACGACGCTCGTCGACGGCGCCGGGAGTCGGAAGGAGATCGACGGCCGGATCGGCGAGATCCGCGCCGCGATCGAGAAGTCGACCTCCGACTACGACAAGGAGAAGCTGCAGGAGCGGTTGGCGAAGCTCGCGGGCGGCGTCGCGATAATCAACGTCGGCGCGGCCACCGAGACTGAGATGAAGGAGAAGAAGGCCCGGGTCGAGGACGCGCTGCATGCGACCCGCGCGGCGGTCGAGGAGGGCATCGTCCCGGGCGGCGGTGTCGCGCTGCTGCGCTGCCAGCCGTCGGTCGCCAGGCTGAAGCTCGAGGAGGACGAGAAGGTCGGCGCCGAGATCGTACGGCGTGCCCTCGAGGAGCCGATCCGCATGATCGTGCAGAACGCCGGCGCCGAGGGCTCGATCGTCGTCGAAAAGGTGCGGGAAGCCAAGGACAAGAACTTCGGCTACAACGCGCAGACCGACGAGTACGAGGACCTGGTCGCCGCGGGCGTCATCGACCCGACGAAGGTGACCCGCACGGCGCTGCAGAACGCCGCGTCGATCGCCGGTCTCCTGCTCACGACCGAGGCCGTCGTGGTCGAGAAGAAGGAAGAGCAGAAGGCGCCGCCGATGCCCGGCGGTGGTGGCATGGGAGGGATGTACTAGCCAAGAGTTGCAGAGTTGCAGGGTTGCAGACAGTCAGCAGGAAATCAGGAGACAGGGCGGCCCCGGAGTGATCCGGGGCCGTCGTGCATCGGGCAAGGAATCGACCGCCCTTACTGTCTCCTGCGCGGTGCGGGCACAGGTGCCGGCCTCGCCTCTCTGACGATTCGCGCGATGGTCGCCGAGTCCGCGCGCAACAGCCCCACCCTCGGCAGCCGCCACAGCAGCGCTACCCACGCCGTGTCCTGCGCGAACGACCGCCGGAAGAGCGGTATCGCCTCATCGACCCGCCCCCGATCCGCGAGCGTGACTGCGCGCCAGTAGACCAGCTCGCCGTTCACGGCGCTGTCGGGCAGCAGCGCCTCGGCCGCAGCGTAGGCCGCCACCGCAGAGTCGATCTGGTTCTTCGTGACGTAGTCGTCTCCGGCGGTGGCGTGCCGATAGGCGCGCGCCACGCGCAACAGGCGGCGCAGCTCGCCGAGCGGGTTGCGGCTGTCCTCCACCCGTAGATCGAAGATCCGGTCCCACGCCGGCAGCGACCGGTCGCCACTCACCACGACAAGCGCGGCCGACTGCTGGCCTCGGATGTCGCCCCCCTCGCGTTGCGCGGCGTCCAACGCCGCGAGCAGCCGGTCGGCCAGATCGCCTTGCGTCGTCTCGAAGGCGCGACCCATCGCGTCCCACACCGTGTTCCGCGCCATGAGGTTAGCTTGCGCCGCGTACCAGCGGCCTACCCGTCCGCCGGCCATCGGGATGTTCCGGGAGCCGGTGTGGCTGGCCACGCCCCCGCGCGCGTCGATCATGGCGACCTGGCGAACCTGGGAGTCGGGGTCGCCTGCCAGCAGGGCGCGGTGCGCGAGCGGTGCGGTCATGCCGGTCCTCATCAGCGCCAGCCCACGCGGCCCGTAAGACGGCAGCACGAACGATTGGGTCGCGACCGCGCCGACCCCCGGCTCCGCCCAGCTCACGATGCTCCCGACGGAGAACCAGTGGGACTGCACGGCCACGCCGATCTGGCCGGTCGCGGAATCCACCGCCACGATCGAGTACGTATGCCTGGGGCGGACCGGGCGCGGCGCCTCCTGCGCGGCCGCTGGTGAGAGGTGAGTGGTGACCAGCGCCACAGCGGCCAGCCACGGGATTCGCGATCGAACGTCACGACGCATGGCGAGGGCTCCCATTGGCGAGGAAGAACGAGTCTGCACGCGTGACGGCGGTGCCGCAAGCAGCTTATCTTGCTACCCTGTGACGGATCCGTCGGTACCCTCGCCAACGGCCGCCCCTGCCGCCGCTTCGGGCGTGCGCCACTCCGCGACTCGCGCGGCGCTGCCGCGCGAGCTGGCGGATTTCCTCATCGAGTTCTCCATCGCGCTGCACAAGCACGCCATGTACCCCGGCGGTCACCCGACGCTCGGTCCGGCGGCCGAGAGCGTCGCCGCGCGACTGGCGGATCTTCTGGCCGAGCGCGGCACGCTCTCGCTCGGCGTGGCGCGCGACCAGCTGGTGATCGAGGGCGTGGCGACGGACCCCAGGCACCCGGTGCTGCACGACCTTGCCGACCGGCTTCACCGCCACCATCTGGGCGCGATCTCGTTCGCGCGCGGCGTCACCTGGGACGAGCTGGAAGAGGCGCTGAAGCTGATCGCGGTGGATGCCGACCGTGCGGGCGAGCCGCTGGGTCTCCGGCCACTCTCGCGAATCGCGTCGTGGCCGCACCTCCGGCTCTATCCGCTCACCTACGACCGCCTCGAGCTGGTGGGGGATGAGGGCCCGGAAAAGGGCGAGGTCTCGGGCGGCCGCGCCGCCCAGCTCTGGGTGGGCCTGGCGCGGGCCGCGCTGGCGGCGGAGGGCGTGAAAGAGGAGCCGGCGCCGCCGCCGGAGCCGCACGCGTTCCGGCCGGCGCCGCAGCCGCTCAGCGACGAGGAGATCGAGGCGGCCGTGGCGAACCCGGTCGCCGCGGCCGGGCTCGAGGCGGCACCGGCCGAGCCGGCGGCTGTGGCGAAGGCGATCGAGAGCCACGAGCGCGGCACGGCCTACGACCAGGTGATCGTCGGTTACCTGCTCCAGATCGCCGAAGAGCTGAAGACGGCGGGGAGCGCGGGCGCCGTCGCCCTCAAGAAGAAGATGAGCCGCCTCGTCACCACGCTCGATCCCGGCACGCTCGAGCGGCTGCTCGACATGGGTGGTGATCTGTCACAGCGGCGCCAGTTCATTCTCGATGCCTCGCAGGGGATGGCGGTGGACGCCGTCGTGGACCTGGTGCGCGCGGCCTCGGGCACGGGCGCGCCGGTCAGTCAGGCCATGCTACGGATGCTCGCCAAGCTCGGCCACCACGCCGAGCGCGGCCCGGCGCCGCGGCGCACTATCGCGGAGGCGGGGCTGCGCGACCAGATCGCCGAGCTGGTGCAGGGCTGGGCGCTCGCCGATCCCAATCCCGACGGCTACGCGGCGGCGCTCCAGAAGATGTCACAGGTCACGCCGACCCTGCTCACGGCCACCGAGGCCCAGTTCGAGCCGGAGCCGGAGCGCCTGCTCCAGATGGCCTGCGAGAGTGGGGCGGCCGGCCCGCCGGTGACGCGCGCCATGGACGATCTCCTGGTCGCCGGCAGACTGGCGGGCGTGCTGGAGCTGCTCGAGCGGGCGCCCCGGCCGAGCCCGGCGACCGAGCTGATCCGAAACCGGGTGGTGAACCCGGACACGCTGAAGCTGCTGCTTTCGGCGCAGCCAGTGGACTTCGCGCTAGTCGACCGTCTCCTCGCCGCACTCGGCGCGGAGGCGATCGTGCCGATGCTCGACGTGCTCGCCGATTCGGAATCGCGGCAGGTGCGGCGCGCCATGATCGACCGGCTGCTCAAGATGGGCGAGGCGATCGGGCCGCACCTCGTGTCCCGGGTGGAGGACGAGCGATGGTACGTGGTGCGCAACGTCCTCTACCTCGCGGCCGAGCTGCCGCGCAGCCCGCCGGGCCTCGACGCGACGCTGTTCCGCCATCATGCCGACGCACGGGTGCGGCGCGAGGCCATGCGCGTGCTCTTTCGCCACCCGCAGGAGCGGACCCGCGCCATCTGCACCGCGCTCGCCGACGAAGACCCTCGGATGAGGCGGCTCGCGCTCTCGGCGGCGAGCGAGGGCGGCTGCCCGGAGCCCGCGGTGCCCCTCATCGTCGCCATCGCCTCC
>JACORV010000144.1 GCA_016179225.1 Gemmatimonadota bacterium
CCTCGTCCACGATGGTGACCCTGACCGCGTTCTTCTTCATCGGGCCGACCCCCCATTCGCGCTCTGCTGCTCCAGGAACCGCAGCCGGTCGACGATGTCCGCGACCCGGCTCTTCGCCACGACGAGCCGCTCCTCGAGGCCGCGGTTCTCGTCCTCGAGCTCCTTCAACCGGGACGGGATCTCCTCGCCTCGGGCCGCAATCCGCAGGTAGTCCGCCACCTTCGCCTCGGCCGCCAGCGCGCGCCGACGCCAGTTGGCGAGCTCTTCCTCGAGGTGGCGCAGGACCTCCTCGAGCTCGCGCAGCGCTTCGAGATCAGGCCTCTCGCCGCCGGACGCCATGTCGTTGCTCCACTTCCTTCAGCGCGCGGGCGAGCGCCTCGTCCACTTCGGCCTCGCGCAAGGTTCGGCCCTCTTCGCGGAACACCAGCCGCCACGCCACGCTCCGGGCGCCGGACGCGAGCGGCGCGCCGCGGTACTCATCGAAGGGCCAGGTGCGCTCCAGCAACCTCCCCGCCCCCGCCCGCAACGTCGCCTCGACATCGGCCGCTGCCATTGTCTCGGGCAGCACCAGAGCGACATCGCGCTCCACCGCGGGCGAGCGTGGCAGCGGCGCGGCGCGAAGCCGCGGCGCCTCTCCCATTTCGACCGACAGCTCGAAGCCGAAGACCCGCGCCGCCCAGGCCGGACGGTCCGCCGTGGGCTCGAGCCCGCGCCCCACCACCACCCCCGCGGCGTCGCGCATCACCAACTCGCTCCCCTCGCCTGCGAGGGCCGCGCCCGGGCGCACCACGCGGGCCGCGGCCTCGAGCAGCGCCTTCACGTCGAAGAGATCGTAGTCCGGTGGCTCGGGCTCACTCCAGTGCGGCGGCCGACGCGCACCCGTCACGACCGCGGCGACGCGGATCTCCTCGTCCGGGAGCGAGCACTCCTTCTTGTGGAAGACGTGGCCGATCTCGAAGAGCCGCACGTTCCGCTGCATCTGCCGCCAATTGTACTCCACGCGCCGCACCAGTCCCGGGAGGAGGTCCGCACGAAGATACGCTTCCTCCTGGCTGAGCGGGTTCAGCACCATCGGCTCCCGCTCGTCCAGCCTCGGGCCAAGCGACGAGGTGATCGCCTCATGGAGGCCGAGGCCGACCAGCACGCGGCGCAGCCGGTCGGCGAGCCGCTCGGACGGCGCGTCGGGCACGGTCCCGGGCCGGAACAGCCTCAGATCGTCGGGGAAGCGGTCGTACCCCACCACGCGCGCGATCTCTTCGATGACGTCGATCTCGCGCGTCAGGTCGGGCCGCCACGCCGGCACCTGCACGGCGAGGCGGTCGTCCTTGGGACCCACGACGCACCCGAGCGCGGTGAGCACGCGCTCGACGTCCACCCGCGGGATCTCGACGCCGAGGACGTGCGCGATCCGCGCATCGCGGACGAAGATCGTCGTGGGCGGGATCGGCGCCGGGTGCACGTCCACCGGCACGCCATCCACCCGGCCGCCCGCCACCGCCACGATCAGCTCGGCCGCACGGAGGAGGCGCAGCGGCGTCGCGTCGTGGTCCACGCCGCGCTCGAACCGATAGCTCGCCTCGGTGGAGAGGCCGAGGGTGCGCCGCGTGAGCCGGGTGCGGGCGGGGTCGAAATAGGCGCATTCGAGCAGGATGTCCGTGGTCTCGACCGCCACCTCGCTCTCGGCGCCGCCCATTACTCCGGCGATAGCCGTGGCGCGTTCGGCGTCGGCGATGACGGTCGTCTCCGGCGTGAGCTGGCGCGACTGGCCGTCCAGCGTGACGATCGTCTCGCCGCGTCCGGCGCGGCGCACCACGATGGCCGGCCCGCGTAGCTTGGCGAGGTCGAACGCGTGGAGCGGCTGCCCGTTCTCGAACAGGAGGTAGTTGGTCGCGTCCACGACGTTGTTGATCGGCCGCGCGCCGATCGCGCGCAGCCGGTCCTGGAGCCACGCGGGCGACGGACGCACCTTCACACCGCGTATCACCGCCGCGGTGTAACGCGGGCACCCGACGGCGTCCTCGATGACGACGCGCACACCCGCCGTCTCGCCGGCGCTCGCCGCGCGCGCCGCACGCGGCACGCCGGCCGGCGCGCCGGGGATGGGTGGGAGCTTCACCGGCTGCTGCAGCACCGCGCCCAGGTCGCGCGCGACACCTTCGTGGGAGAGCAAGTCCGGCCGGTTCGGCGTGATCTCCAGGACGAACCGCGTGTCGGCGAGCGGGAGCGCGTCGAGGAGACGCGTCCCCGGCGCGGCGGCCGTCTCCAGCTCGAGGATGCCGTCGCCATCTTCGCCGAGCCCCAGCTCGCGCTCGGAGCAGAGCATCCCCTCGGAGACCTCACCACGGATCTTGCGCCGCTCCAGCGTGACGCCGCCCGGCAACGTCGTGCCGACCGGCGCGAATGGGTACTTCTTCCCCGCAACGACGTTCGTCGCGCCGCACACCACGTGCTTAATTTCCGCGCCCGCGTTGACCTCGCACAGCGAGAGGCGATCCGCGTTGGGGTGCCTGCGCACCTCGAGCACCTGGCCGATCACCACGCCCGCGAGGTCGTGGTGCAGCGGCTCCATGCCTTCGACGCCCGCGCCCAGCATGAGCAGTCGGTCGCGCGTCTCGATCGGATCCAAGTCCGTGCCGAGGAGCGACGCCAGCCAGCGTAGTGAGACGTTCATACCGCGTCCACGAACTGGTCGTGCAGGCGCACGTCCGCGTCGTAGAGCATCCGGATGTCGGGGATGCCGTACCGCAGCAGGGCCATCCGGTGCGGGCCCATACCGAAAGCCCAGCCGGTGTACTTCTCCGGGTCGATGCCGACGTTCACGAACACGTTGGGATCGACCATGCCCGAGCCGAGGATCTCCATCCACCCGGTGTTCTTGCACGCAGGGCAGCCCGAGCCGTGGCAGATCCGGCACTCGACTTCCATGTCGGCCGAGGGCTCGGTGAACGGGAAGAACGACGGCCGGAAGCGCACCCGCGTCTCTCGCCCGAAGAAGCGCCTGGCAAAGTACGAGAGCGAGGCCTTGAGATCCACGAAGGTGATCCCCTCGTCCACCGCGAGCGCCTCCACCTGCGAGAAGACGGGCGCGTGCGAGGCGTCGAAGGCGTCCCTGCGGTAGCACATCCCCGGCATCGTGACGCGAATGGGAGGCTGGTACGTCTCCATCACCCGGATCTGGAGCGGCGACGTGTGGGTGCGCAGCAGCTTCCCCTCGCCCAGGTAGAACGTGTCGTGCATGTCGAGCGCGGGATGCTCGGGCGGGAAGTTGAGCGCCGTGAAGTTGTTGCGCTCCGTCTCGGCCTCCGGCCCGACGTACCGGGAGAAGCCGAGCTCGGCGAAGATCGCGCAGATCTCGTCGATCACGAGGGTGACCGGATGGATGGCGCCGCGCCACGCGTAGCGGGCGGGCATGGTGAGGTCGCGTCCCGCCGTGCCGCCTTCCAGCGCGACGCGTGCCGCGTCGGCCTCCTCGAGCAGCCGCTCGATCGCCGCCTTGGCGTCGTTCGCCGCCTGGCCGACGACCCGACGGGCCTCGGGATCGAGGGACGGAAGCGTCTTGAGGACGGCGGTCACACGTCCCGCCTTGCGGCCCAAGTATTCCGTCTTGAGCTGCTGCAGCGCCTCGCGCCCCACGGCGGAGCGAATCCTCGCCTCCGCCTCCGCCCTGAGTGCGGCGAGCGCGGCGACCGGGTCAGCCGACGCGCTGCTCACCTGCTAGGTCTGGCTCTTCGCCAGCTCCGCGAGCTTGGAGAACGCGCCCGGATCGCGGATGGCGAGGTCCGCCATCACCTTCCGGTTGATCTCGACCCCCGCCTTCTTGAGACCGCTCATCAGCTGGTTGTAGGAGAGGTCGTTCAGCCGGGCCGCGGCGTTGATCCGCGTGATCCAGAGCCGGCGGAACTGCCGCTTCTTCTGGCGGCGGTCCCGGTAGGCGTAGGCCCAGCCACGCTCCACGGTCTCCTTGGCGGCCTTCCACAGCTTGGAGCGCCCGCCGCGGTTGCCACGGGCCTCTTTCATGATCTTGTTCTTGCGCTTGAGGCGCACCACGTTGCTCTTCACGCGAGGCATGGTCGTCTCCTAGTGCGTAAGCAGCAGCGCCAGCCGCCGCTCGTCAGCATGCGAGGCCACGGTCGCCTTCCGGAGTTGGCGCTTCCGCTTGGCTGACTTCTTGGTCAGGATGTGGCTCTTGTTGGCATGGCGGCGCCGGACGCGGCCCCTGCCCGTCAGCTTGAACCGCTTCGCGGCGGCACGCTTGGTCTTCTTCTTCACCCGTGGCTCCCTATCTCATTTCGGCGTCATCAGCATCGTCATGTTCCGGCCTTCGAGCTTGGCCTCCTGCTCGACCTTGCCGACCTCGCCCAGCACCACGGCCACCCGGTCGAGCACCTCCCTGCCGAGCTCGGGGTGGGCCATCTGCCGCCCCCGGAACATCATCGTGACCTTCACCTTGTTGCCCTCGGCCAGGAACTCCTTCGCATGACGGCACTTGAAGTCGAAGTCGTGCTCGTCGATGCCAGGCCGGAACTTGATCTCCTTCAGCTGTATCGCGTGCTGCTTCTTCTTGGCCGCCCGCGCGGCCTTCGCCTGCTCGAACTTGAACTTCCCGAAGTCCATGATGCGACAGACCGGCGGCCGCGCCATCGGCGCCACTTCCACCAGGTCCAGCCCGCGCGCTTCGGCCGCCGCGAGGGCTTCGTCCACCGTGAGGATCCCGAGCTGCGCGCCGTCCGGCGCAATGACGCGGACGGGGCTGATGCGGATCATGCGGTTGACGCGCAAACGGTTTTTCTGATCTAGCTGCGGCTTTTCGAGAATGGGCACACCTCCCGCTGAGGGCACAAAAGCAAAGCGGACTCCGCCACCCCCGGAGTCCGTGAACGCCCCCGCGCTACGCGGGTGCGCCTTCACCACCAGGACCCGTTTCCACCACCCGCTTTGCGGGGGCCGGAGGGTGAGGAGCCCCTGGCTCCTACTTGCTTGTCGGCGTACAAGCTAGGATGCCGAAGGTCGAAAGTCAAAGGTCGAAGGTGACGTTCGACTGTGGACTTTCGACGGCATCGAGCGGCATCGGGGTGTAGACCTTCGTTTCGTCCGGGGCAATGCGGGCGCGCGCGACCTTCGGGTCGTGCTCGAACACGAGCTGCCAACCCTCGTAAGCCGCCTTCGGTAGCAGCTCCTTCTTCGTGGCGAGCGTCACGAGCGGCTCCAGATCGTAGCCCATGATCCAAGGCGCGGGCAGGTGCGCGGACGTCGGCACGAGGTCGCCGAGGAAACACGCGGTCTCCCCGGCGTCGGTCACGAGGATCGACTGGTGGTTCGGGACGTGACCCGGCGTCGGGACCGCGCGGACGCCGGGGAGCACCACCGCCTCGCCGTCCAGCAGCCGCCACCGGCCAGCGGCCGCTACCGGCGCGAAGTTGGGCGCGAGGTAGCTGGCGCGGATGCGCTCGTTCGGCGTGGAGGCGAACTCGAGCTCCCGCCGCTGCACGACGTAGGTCGCCTTCGGGAAGGCCAGCTCGACCACCCCGTTCGCCCGCTTCACGGTGTTGCCGCCGGCGTGGTCGAAATGCAGGTGGGTGTTGATCACCCACCGTACGTCCTCCGGCCGGTGGCCCGCCTCGGCGAGCGCATCCTCGAGTGCCGTCGGACCCCCGCTACCGGCGTTCTCCACGCCGTAGATCTCGAGGAACTTCGCGCTCTCCTTGTTGCCGAGCCCGGTGTCCACCAGCACGAGCCCATCGGGGTGTTCGACCAGGAGGCACCGCATGGCGAGCGGGATGCGGTTACGCGCGTCGGCGGGGATGCGGCGCTCCCAGAGCGGCTTCGGCACGACGCCGAACATCGCCCCGCCGTCGAGCCGCTGAAGCCCGCCCTCCAGCGTCCAGCAGGTGAGCCGGCCCACCGTGAACTTCAGCGTGCCGCTCACCCCGCCAGCGCCTCCAGCTCCTGCCACGTGGCGATGCCGCTCGTCTCGGCGCGCCGGAGGAGTCGCCGCAGCACCTGCGCCGTGGCGACCGCGTCGCCCGC
>JACORV010000015.1 GCA_016179225.1 Gemmatimonadota bacterium
GGCACTTCCCGCTGCGCGACTTCCGTCCCGAGCGCCTCGAGGGCCCATCGCAGCAGGTAGCCGTACTCCTGCTCGGCGGCGAGGGCCTTCATGGCATCAACCGCGGCGGCCGAGCCCATACGCCCGAGAGCCCTCGTGGACTCGAACCGCACACCGTGATCGTATTCGCGCCCCCTGATCATCCGGACCAGGAGCGGAACGCAATCGTCCCACCCGGCCATCCCGCAGGCTTCGACGGCGGCCTCCAGCAGCCCGGAGGGTGTCTCCGCTCCCTCCTCGATGTGCCCTCGGACGACGTGGAGGATGGCTGCGTGCGCCTCGGGGCCCTTGATGCGGCCCAGAGCCCTCGCGGCCCGGCTCCGTAGATCCTGATCTTCATGGCGCCTCACGATATCAACGAGTGGGGGCACCAGGAGTGGATCGCTCGCGTTGGCCGCGGCGTGGACGGCGGCACCAAGGAGCTTGACGTCGTTCGCGGTCCTCAAGAGGTCCCCGAGGAAGAGGGTCGCGCTCGGATGACGGAGGTCTCCCAGCAGCGCGATGAGCAGCGCCTTGTGGCGCCTGGAGCGCGTCTTCCCGTAACGCGCGATCACTTCCCGCACGGCGTCGTTCGCCCGTGCCGCCAGCGCCGCCACCGCGTTCGTCTTGAGCTGCTCCGATCCCGACGCGTCGCTCTCCGAGAGGAACAGGTATTGATCCGTCAGGGTGGCTACGTCAGCGGGGTCGAGTGCTTCGCCGATCTTCCCGAGCCGCCGCTCGGCCCGCGAGCGCGCTGACCGGTCGCCGAGCACGGCGGCCAGGGGCACGGCCGAGCAGGCCAGCCCCAGCCACAGCTTCCCGGTGATGGCCAGCACGATTGCGAAGGGGATCCCCAGGAGGCCGACGGGCGATCCGTAGTGTGCGCCGGTGCCCAGGGCGACCGAGACCGGGAGCCCCACTGCGACTCCCGCGAGGGCACCGATCAGGGGATGGTCCAGCGCTCGGCCGGCCAGCAGCCCCGTGTACCCGTACACGTAGAGCCACGCGAGCCACGCCGCCGCGTTGAAGCTTGCAAAGCCCATCCGTGAGCTCCGTCCGACTGTCGGTAACCACGCAACGTACGCCCGCGTTCCACGAGCGTCAAAGGCGGCGGATTCCGGGCGCCGCGACACACCGCTGCCGCTCTCGGCACCGAGGAGACCGTTCGCCGGAAGCTTTGCTCGCCCCCATGCCGACATACATTCTGACGACTTGACGACCGGGCGCACCGCCGTCCAGGGACGACGCGACGGGTGAGAGGGTAGGGTCAACGAATGAAACACAGACGTGAAAGGATCGGAGCTGGCGGCAAGGCCGGAGGTTGGTCAAAGGCTTGCAGTGCGGCCCGCGACCGCACGCCTCACCCCCGATGACCATCGAGATCTCGGCTCAGGAAGGACGCGAGCTCGTCGCCATCGCCGACGCGCTGCTCCACCATCATGCCGAGCGCATGATACGGTATCCTGACCGCGGCCAGCCCTGTTTCCCGGTCGGCATAGTGCTGGAGATGAAGCGTCTTGCGCATCATCGGGACGTCCACCGTGGAACGCTCGCCTCCCGGGAGTAGGTGAAAAGGAGCCGGCCCGGTGCGCTCGGGGCTGAACTGGCTGGCCCACTCGGCGAAGAAATAGACGGCGTTCGCCACCACGATGCGGGTGAGCGGTGATAGAGTCTCCGGCTGCAGCAGGTCTTTGATCTTGCCGTTCGTGTTTGTCGCGACCCAGTCGTTGATCCGCGCCGCGGCCAGCGCGGCGTCGGCGAAATCCAGGGCCATGGTGTCGGCGTCGAAATCGGAGTGCAGCGTCTCGTGATACGACTTCAGCACGGGGAAGGCGCTCTGCACGAACAGGGCGTTCGCGGTGTGCAGGACGAAGGCGTCGCGCTCCACCGTCGTGAATCTGCCCGCCCGCGCATCGAAGCTCGCCTGCTCGAAGGTGCGTGACCTGACGCGCTGGAGCAGGGCCTTGATGGCGCTCGACAGCGCACCCGCGTCGTCCGGGGCACCGATCAGCCGTGACAGCTCGTCGCGGGTCACGCCGCCCGCGCCGGCGCACAGCGCGCTGAGCACGCTCGCGATGCTGAACGGCGAGAGGAGGCAGTTCGCACCCGCCGGCGCGCGCCGCAACAGCGCCACGCCCAGGTCGTTGAAGCCGCGGACCAGGGCGACCGTGCTCGGTGCCCCTGCCCGGGCGGGTGATAGAGTCATGCCTCGAAGGTACGCTCCGGGTCGAGCGGCGGGAACGGGTGAGGGAGCGAGGGCCGCGGAGGTTGTGAAGGGGGGATTGGTGTGCAAACTGAGTTACGGCCGCCTCCGCAGGGTACCGCCGGTCGCTTCGGCTCCTTGCACGACTACTCAGGACACCCGATACTGAGGACACCCAGCGTCAGGAGGAATCCGTGCGCCGTCCCGCTCCGATCCTCATCGTGTGGCTCGTGGCTGGCTCGCTCACCGCGTGCACCGGCGTTGAGCCTGGCACCACCCTCGCCGAGTCCGGCGCCACGGTTCAGGCCGCTCGCGGCGGGCCGCCGCCGGACTGGGTCATTCACGAGCCGGGCTACAGCGCCGAGGTCATCGCCACGGGGCTGGACCGGCCGCAGGGGGTGGTGGGCCTCGGTGGCGGCGTCCTGTACGCGACGCAGGTCTTCGGTCCGGAGTTCGCCGAGACGGGCGCTGAGGTCACGAGGGTCCTTCCCAACGGCATCACCCAACCGTTCGCGACGATCCCCGTCACGCCGTCAGCCCGAATGAGCCTGGTTGATTTGCTCGGCGCGCCCGCCGAGGGATTCTTCTCGACCCAGATCTTCACCCGAAAGATCTACCGCATCGCCCAGAGCGGTGTAGTGGAGGAAGTGGCGGTCTCGCCGCGGGCGCCGACCTTCCTCTCGCTGGACGCCACGGGGCGCCTCCACATCAACGAGGTCGTCGGCGACGTGCTGCGCCTGGAGCCCAACGGCTCCCTGACGACTGTCGTGGACGCGAACCCGGGGCCGCTGCCGGCACCCAACCGTCCCCGCGGGGTCGCGTTCGATGCAGCGGGGCGGCTGCTCCTGCTGATCGACGAGGACGTCGTGACCGCAGGATCGAAGCTGGTGCTGCGACGATTCGACCTCGCGGACGCGACGCTGCCCCTGCCGCTCTCGGCCGGCGCGGTGATCACCGACGCCCTCCCCCTGACCCCCGGACGGCAGCCGATCGAGGACCCCGCGATCTGGCCCGCCGGCGGCCAAGACGCGGTGTTCATCATCGGGCCGGACAACGTTTACCGCGTTTCGCTCACGGACGGGAGCTTCTCCGTATTCATCTCGGGCCTCGAGCGAGGAACATTCGAGACCGTGGTCAACGCGCTGGCGGTCACCGAGAATGGCGACCTGCTGGTGAGCGAGTTCGGGGCAGGGCGGGTGACCCGGGTGCGCCGGGTGAGGTAGCGGAAGCGGAGTGCTGACGAAGGCCGCTGGCGGCCAGTGGCTGACCGCAGTAGGATCACCGGCGCGGCACTGCGGGGAGCCGCACTTCGCACCGTGATCAGCCTCGGCCCCGACGCGGCTCAGGAGACCATGCGCACCGCGCTGGCGATGGGCCGCCCTGGGCGCTTGCTTGATCGGGGTCCTCAGACGTACGTTTAGTCGTACTCCTCATGAGAGGTCCCCGTGCGGCGGCTGCCGGCGATGATTCCAGTGTCCGATCTGCGCCAAGATACGGCCGCTGCGCTTCGGCGCCTGCGCACCTCGCGGCAGCCACTGGTGGTGACGCAGCGCGGCCGAGCCGCCGCGGTGATGGTCAGTGTGGAGGCGTACGAACGGGCAGAGCGAGAGCGCCAGATCCTGTGGTTGCTGGCTCGCGGTGAACGGGAGATTCGGGCCGGGCGGGGGCACGACCTGGACGAAGTGTTAGCGGAGGCGGACGAGCTACTGGCGCGTGCCTAGCCCGTGCCCGTGCGGTTCACACCGACTGCCAGAGGGCAGTTTCTCGCGGCCCTCGCCTACATAGCCCGCGACCGTCCCGACGCGGCGCGCCGATTCAGGCAACGGGCGGAGCGCGCGTTACGCCGCTTGCAGCGGTATCCGCGCTCCGGTCGCCACATCCCGGAGTTCCCGGATCTGCCCCACCGTGAAGTGGTCCTGTCACCCTACCGGTTCTTCTACCGGACCGAGGGGCGCGTGGTGTGGATGGTGGGGGTCTGGCACGGTGCTCAGTTACCTGAGCGCCCATCTGCGGCCGGGGGCGCGTAACATCGCGCGATGCGGCACATGGCCAACCTCGAGAGCGTGTACACGTACGAGGGGACGCACCGACATGCACAGGCTGGTCCTGGGCGAGGAGATCACGGGGATTCGGGCGTTCGAGTAGGGCCACGCTCGACCTGCCGGCGTCGGGTTGGTTCACCGCGCGCGCCTTGGTTTTCTAGAACTCTGAGCGCCGGCACGCACCGCCGCCCGGGGTCTTGCGCTTCAGTCCGGTATCACCCATAATACTAGGTGCCTCGGTGCCTGGTCCTGGACACCAACGTCCTAGTGGCGGGTCTCCGGTCGCGGCGGGGGGCGTCACACCGGCTTCTGGAGCTAGTCGAAGCAGGAGAGGTCACGCCGGTCTTGTCCGTGCCGCTGGTCTTCGAGTACGAGGCGGTGCTGAAGCGTCAGAGCCGCCTGCTCGGGCTGACGCTGGGGGACGTCGACGGATTCCTCGATGACCTGTGCGTACTCGGAGAGCGCCGCTTGGTGTATTACCTGTGGCGCCCCACGCTCAGGGACCCTCGTGACGAACTGGTGCTCGAGGTAGCTGTGGCAGCTGGGTGTCCGGAGATCGTCACACACAACGTGCGGGACTTCGCAGGCAGTGAGCAGTTCGGAGTCGAGATCACCACACCGCGGCAGTGGCTGACGAAGATAGGAGACAGCTCATGAGCGCGTTGAGCCTACGGTTGCCCGAATCGCTCCACCGGAAGGTGCGGGAGCTGGCGGAGCAAGAGGACGTGTCGATCAATCAGTTCATTGCCACCGCCGTGGCCGAGAAGATGTCGGCGCTCCTGACACTCGACTACCTGGAGCAGCGGGCGAAGCGCGGCAGCCGGGCCCATTTCCGGTCGATCCTGCGCCAGGTACCTGATGTGCCAGCACTCCCCGGTGACGAATGGCCAGTCGAGGGCGGTGCGGCGTCTAACAAGCGCTTGCAGCTGGCGCGGGCGCGCCCGGCTTCGAAGAAGCCGCGGCGTCGGCGCGCGCGCCCGCGCAGCTGAAGCGCAGGTCGTTAGGCCGCAGCCCGAGTGGCTCGGGTGTCACGCCTGTCCCGACGTGAGGATAGCACCATGTCCGGCCGTCATGCGTAGTCCAACCCGCGCGCAGGCCCGCGCGGATCATCGTAATCGCGATGCTCATGAGTCTGGTGCTCGGCAATGTCCACTGCGGTAAGGACGCACCGACAACGCCCGAGTCCAGTCCCACCAAGCTTTCCTTTAGTGTCCAGCCGACGAGCGTCACATCCGGGGCCGCGATCGCACCGGCCGTCCAGGCTACGGTCCAAGACGCTCAAGGCAACACCGTCACCAGCTCGACGGCCACGATCACGCTGGCGATCGGCAGTGGAACCGGCACCGCCGGCGCTGTGCTCGGCGGGACCCGCAGCCGAGCCGCAGTCGACGGCATCGCCACCTTCAACGACCTCACCATCGACAAGGCTGGCACTGGCTACACCCTGACCGTCTACGCCACGATACTCACGCGCGACACGAGTGTTGCGTTTACCGTCAACGCGGGGGCCGCGACCGCATTGGCCTTCAACGTCCAGCCGACGAGCGTCACATCCGGGGCCGCGATCGCACCGGCCGTCCAGGCTACGGTCCAAGACGCTCAAGGCAACACCGTCACCAGCTCGACGGCCACGATCACGCTGGCGATCAGCAGTGGAACCGGCACCGCCGGCGCCGTGCTCAGCGGGACGCGCAGCCGAGCCGCAGTCGACGGCATCGCCACCTTCAACGACCTCACCATCGACAAGGCTGGCACTGCCTACACCCTGACGGCAACGGCGATGAGCCTGGCGAGCGCGACCAGCACCGCATTCGAGGTCAACCCGTGGATAGGCATCCCGACCTCCATTAGCCTGCAGAGCGACCCGGGCGACTACATCGGCGGCGGTCTCACGTACCAGTACACTGAGGCGGACGCCATCATCACCGTCGATGCGAGCGGGGGGCATCTGAACCTGCGCATCGCCGGAG
Organism: Gemmatimonadota bacterium; assembly: GCA_016179225.1. Taxonomy (GTDB): domain Bacteria; phylum Gemmatimonadota; class Gemmatimonadetes; order Gemmatimonadales; family JACORV01; genus JACORV01. Next base: position 6,234 of record JACORV010000015.1, read on the forward strand.
ACGAATCGTGGTTCGCGGATTTCCAGGTACCAAATAGCCTGACTCAACTCGAGCCCGGCATGTACTCCAACCTAACGCGCTATCCCTTCCACGACCCAGCCGTAGGTGGCCTCGCCTGGAGCGGGGAGGGGCGTGGATGCAATACTCTCACGGGATGGTTTGCCATCGACGACGTTACCTACCGCAACGGGAGCCTCGCGGTCATCGATCTGCGTTTCGAGCAGCATTGCGAGGGCCAATCCGCCGCCTTACGCGGCACGATCCACTGGGACGCGGATGATCCCACCATGCCGCCGGGGCCCGTCTATCCCATTCCCGCCGGACTCTGGCAGCCGGCAGCCGGTTCAACTCCAGGGATGGGCAACTACGTCTACCTCGTGAGCGATGTCGGCGACTACATCGGTCAGGGCCAAACACTGACATACACGCCGACGAATGCCACGATCAGCGTAACGGCCGCGGCTGGCCACCTCTCCATCACAGTCAGTGGGTGGTTGGGGGAGTTTCAGGCCATGGTTTCGCTCAGCGACCTCCAACTGGGCTACTACGCTGATCTTCGCCGCTATCCATTCCACAACCCGGCGAGGGGCGGCCTTGACTGGAGTGGTCAAGGGCGTGGCTGCAACAGGCTCACAGGCTGGTTTGCGGTCGACGCCCTGACGTATTCCAGCGGCACGCTGACAGCGATCGACCTGCGTTTCGAGCAGCATTGTGAGGGAACCACGCCAGCCCTACATGGGGCGATTCACTGGGAGGGGTAGACGCCGTATACCGCGTCGGGAGTGACACGACTGGCGTGGGCAGTGTCGTGGTTCGAATGCAGTGATCCTCGCGCCGGAGGTCCCGCGCGCGGCTCAGCTCCGGCGTTACCAGACGGGGAGGAGGTGACGCTCGCTCCTGCGGTGAATGATAATCATTCACTCCGAGGCGGTGAGCTACGGCCAGCAGCCCTACCGCCTTCCCGCTCTACCGCCTAGTTTCCGCCCACCAATTCAGCGCACAGGACCTGTTTCAGTGAAGATCGCCGTCTGCGTAAAGCGCGTGCCCGACACCGAGACCCGCGTCAAGATCGGCGCCGACGGCGTTTCGATCGATGAGGCGGGGGTCAAGTTCGTCTTGAACCCGTACGACGAGTTCGCCGTCGAAGAGGCCCTGCAGCGCAAGGAGAAGGCGGGCGCCGGCGAGGTGGTCGTGATCAGCCTCGGCTCCGATGCCGCGCAGGAGACGATGCGCACCGCGCTGGCGATGGGCGCCGACCGCGGCATCCTCCTCAAGGCCGACCGCATCCCCGCCGACGGACTCGCCGTGGCGAAGGCCCTCGCGGCGGAGCTCAAGGACGGGGCCTACGACCTGATCCTCTTCGGCAAGATGGCCGTGGACGACTACAACCATCAGGTGGGACCGATGACGGCCGAGCTGCTCGGCCTGCCGTGCGTGACCACGGTGGCGCACCTCGAGATCGAGGGCGGCAAGGGCGTGGCGGAGCGGGAGATCGAAGGCGGCGTGGAGATGGTCGAGTTCGCGCTCCCCGCCGTGCTCACCTGCGACAAGGGGCTCAACACGCCGCGCTACCCGGCGCTCAAGGGGATCATGGCGGCCAAGAAGAAGCCGATCGAGGTGAGGCCCGCGGCGTTCGGCGCCGTGCGGCTCAAGGCGACCTCGCTCGTGCTGCCGCCCGAGCGGAAGGAGGGCCGGATCGTCGGCGAAGGGGCGGGCGCAGTGCCGGAGCTGGTCCGCCTCCTCCAGACCGAAGCGAAGGTGCTGTGATGGGGAACGTGCTCGCGGTGGCGGAGCAGCGCGACGGCGCGCTGAGGAAGGTGAGCAGAGAAGTGGTGTGGGCCGCGCGCCAGCTCGCCGACGCGCTCGGCGGTACGGTGGACGCCGTAGTCGCGGGCGGTCTGGGTGTGGACGCGGCGGGCGCGAAGCTCGGGGAGGTCGGCGCCGACCGGGTGCTTGTGGCGAGCGACGACGCCTTCGCCCGGTACGCGCCCGACGGCTACGCCGCCACGATCGCCGCCCAGGCGAAGGCCGGTGGTTACGCGGCGGTGATCGTGGCCGCCACGGCGACGGGCCGAGACCTCGCGCCGCGGCTCGCGGTGCAGCTCGATGTGCCTCTCGCCACGGACGTGACGGCGCTCGAGGTGGCGGACGGCAAGGTGAAGGCCACCCGGCCGGTCTACGCCGGCAAGGCGATCCAGCAGGTTGTGCTCGACGCCTCGCCCGCACTGCTCGCGATCCGGCCCAACACCTTCACGCCCGGCCAGTGCGCCAAGGCCGTCACGATCGAAAGCATCGGCGCCGTGGCGGGCGCGGCGCGCGTCAGAGTCCGTGAGGTGAAGGCCGCGGAGCAGGGCGCGCTGGACGTCGGGGAGGCGTCGGTGGTGGTGTCGGGAGGGCGCGGCCTCAGGGGTCCCGAGAACTTCTTCCTGATCGAGAACCTCGCCAAGGCGTTCGGCAACGCTGCGGTCGGCGCCTCGCGCGCGGTGGTGGACGCCGGATGGCGGCCGCACGCGGACCAGGTGGGCCAGACGGGGAAGACGGTGAGCCCGCAGCTCTACATCGCCGTCGGCATCTCCGGCGCGATCCAGCACCTGGCCGGCATGCGCACGGCGAAGGTCATCGTCGCCATCAACAAGGATAAGGACGCGCCCATCTTCAAGGTGGCCGACTACGGGATCGTGGGGGATGCGTTCGAGATCGTCCCGCGGCTCACCGAAGAGATCCAAAAGATGCGGGCCGGATGAGCGGCCGGGCGCCCATCTCCCTTGCGGTCGCCCTGATCGCCGCCGCGGCGGCGGCCGCGGCGCAGGTCCCGCCTCCCCGGGAGCCGACCCAGTCCACCCTACCCCCCACGCCGGCGGTCGCGTTCCCGCCCGCGGTCTCCGTGCTGATCGGGTTCGGCAGCTTCGGCACCCGCGCGACCTCGGTCGACACCCCCCTGAACCGCGAGCACAGCCACGCCCTGACCAATGGCCCGACGGCCGCGGGACGGCTCCAGTCGCCGCTGGGCCGGCGCTTCGGCCTCAACATCGGCGGCGCGGTCGCATACCGCAACTACCGCGAGTCCATCGACGGCTCGCCGCTCAGCGCCTCGAGCCAGCGCCTGCTCTCGCTGCGCGGCGAGGCGGGCCTCTTGTTCCGCTTCAAGCCGGCGGCGCCGGTCTTCTTCGGCGGCTCTTTCGTCTACCAGCACCACTCGCGCCCGGCGGTGGAGCAGCAGGCCGGTGGCCCCACAACGGAGTTGGGGGGAGGCTTCGGCATCGGCTACGAGTTCGGGAAGAAGCCGGGCAGCAACCTGTCGGGCCGGGTCGAGTTCTGGAACTACTTCATGGGGCCGCACACCGAAGGTCTGCCGGACGATTTCACGTCAAGGAGTACGGCGCGGGACATGGTCTTCGTCGTCGGGATCACCCAGCGGCTCCGCCTCCCCAGCCGGCGGGCGCCCTAGCTCCAAGGCTGGTAGGCGCGCCCGCACGCGCCGCGGTCAGGCCGTGGAGGCGCGGGAGAACGAGTCCTGAATCCGCAGCGCGTCGGCCAGGAATGCCGGCAGTTCCTTTGGCTTGCACCGCTTGCCGTGGCGGAACACCGCGATGCTCCCGCCGCTCGTCTGCACCGACCAACCGGCGTTCCGCGGGAAGAAGGCCATGGCGTCGGCGTTGAACGCGCGGCGGATTGCGACTTCGTCCTCGCCACATAGCAGGTAGTACTTCGGGAACTCCTCGCTCGCCTCGAGGTCGATCTGCGCGTGCCCTGTGGCCTTGATCGTGTAGAAGGGGTCCGGGGGCGCGAGGGTGAAGTCGGGTAGCCCGCTTGCGCCGTTGGGGAAGACTGCCACCGTCTGTTCATAGCTATCCGGTGCATCCTCGATCGTCGTCCCGGTTTTGTAGGAGAACTCGCCGAGTACGGCGTCGCGGTCGGCCACCTTACCAGTCATCACGTTTCGCCATTCCCGCGAGAGCCCGGCCTTGCAGAAGGGGATGCCGCTCACCGCCTCCCAGAGGTGCTGCGGTTCCTCCCTGGCGAAGCTGAACTGCATCACGCGCGCCACTTGCTCCAGCTCCGCGATGCGTTGTTGCTGTAGCCGGTTGTCCAGCCGGTTGGCCAGCCACAGGATGCCCGCTAGCGCGATGATGCCGACGACGACGACCAGTATATAGGGCGTCATATAGCCACCGTCAGAACTGCTGGTCCGCGATCGCCTGGATGATGGCCGCGTACGGGGCGGTCTCGGGGGTCGGCTGGCCGGTCACTGGGTCGCTCCGCACGTGCCACTGGAGCAGCTCGGACAGCTCCATCGCTTCGTCCTCCGACAGGACCAGTCGGAATTGCGGCGGCACCGCGCCCTGCACGGGCGCGATGGCATCGAGGCAGCGCTTCAGGTCCTCCGGCACGTGGCCCGCATGGTGCAGGGCGTCCAACATCTCCTGACTCAACTTGAGCTCCATCGATGACCTCGCCTTCGTCGGTGCGTGGTGCGTGGTACGTGGTACGTGGTGCGTGGTGCGTGGTCGTCGGCGCGTGGCGCACGCCGGCCCGTTGGCCCGCTGGCCACGTCTCATCTATTCGTCACGCCCGTCAGCACGCCTTCCAAAAGCTGCCGCGCGCGCGGGCTTGCGTCCGCCACCTCGGTCACGGCCGCGACGCTGGTCCGATACGGCTGGCCCCGCACCGGAATCGTGAGCGGGCGGCCGCCCCGCAGCACGTCCAGCGTAATGGTGCCGCCGGGGCGCAGGGTACGGAAGGCGTCGAACGCCGCCGGTGATGCGAGAAGGTCGCGGCCGTTGACACGCACCAGCACGTCCCCGGTCAGAAGACCCGCCGCCGCCCACGCCGTCCCCTGGGGGACGGAAAGGCGCCACCGGTCGATCGGGCCCGGCGCCCCGAAGGCCCGCCCGGGCGGTACGAACTCGAGGCGCAGGTCCACCGGCTCCACCGAGTCGCGAAACTCGACGTGCCAGCCGATCCGCTCGAGATAATCGTTCCAGGGGATCTCCACCGTGCCGCTCACGTAGCTCCGGAAGAAGTCCTGGAAGTCGCGACCCGTGACGGCGTTCACGGCGTGCAGCAGGTCCTCGGACGTGAAGCCGCGCTCGCCCGCATACTGCGCGAACAGATGGCGGAAGACGTCTTCCCAGCTGCGCCGGTTCTCTGTGGAATCGCGGATCGCGATGTTGAGCAGCAGACCGAGGAGCTGGCCCTGGTCGTAGTAGGAGATGCTGTAGCCGCCGTTGACTTCTGGGCCGTCCCACGTCGTCCACGACGCGCGCTCCGGGCTCACGACCAGCCGCGCGGGGTTCGCGTGGTGCGCGCTGATCACGCGCTGGACGATCTGCCGGTACTCCTCGCGCGAGATGAGGCCCGCGCGGAGCTGGATCACGCCGCCGAAGTAGCTCGTGCCGCCTTCGGAGAGCCACAGGTCCAGCGTGCGTTGAGGCCGTGTATAGTCGAAGGGCCCGAGGATCGCCGGCCGGATGCGCTTGACGTTCCAGGCGTGGAAGAACTCGTGCGCCGTCGTGCTCGCCGCTTTGCGCACGTCAACCGCCAGGCTGTCGGCATTGAGGCCGATAGTGGTGGAGTTGAGGTGCTCGAGTCCGCCGCCGGTCCCGACTACATAGAGGTACGCGTAGTCCTTGTACGGCGCCTGCCCGAAGATCGCAATGGCCGTCTCGGTGATCAGCCGGACCATGTCCACGAACGCCAGCGTGTCGAAGGCGACCGGCCGGCCTTCGTTCGCGATCACGACCTGGTGCGGCGTGCCGTCCGCGGTGAAGACCCAGCGCTGGATGCGCCCCACCAGCACCGGTGAGTCGATGAGCACGTCGTACGAGGGGGCGAAGTACACGGTCGAGTCCGGCGTGCTCATCAACCCGGTGCCGATGCGCCAGCCGGCGGGGAGTGCGAAGCGCACCTGCGAAGGCAGGTGCTGGCGGCCGGCGAGGTAGAGGTACGTCGCCGGCCCGTCGATGAGGCCGGTCTCTCGGCCGAGGTAGGACCGGTTGTTGGGCGACGCAAGGGTCTCGACCGCGTAGCGCACCACGGCCGCCCGCCCGCCGCCGGTCCGCACCACCCACGTCAGGCTGTCCGGCTTGCTGACCGCGAGCGGTCGCCCGGCGCTGTCGGTGGCGGCGAGCCCGCGGATGCGGCGCCAGGCGTTGGTGATCCGGTACGACCCGGGCGCCCAGTTCGGCAGCCGGAGGGCGAGCGCCGAGTCGCCGACGTTGCGGATCTCCATCTCGACGTAATAGGCGCGCCGGTCGTCGCCGCGAACGGCGAGGTTGTAGCGCACGATCGGGTCGGCGGGGTCGAACTGGCGCACGAAGCCGTCGGCGTAGCCGCGGACCGGGATCTGCGCGGCGGCCGGCGCGGCGAGCCCGCCGAGGAGGAGGGCGGCGCGCGCGAACCGCGCAAGCGTCGGCATGGGGCGTGGGCTCATCGGATCGGAGGTTGATCGGTGGTGCGCGAATCGTCCAGGAGGATCGCCGAAAGCATTTCGCCGGGCGGAATCTCGTTGCGGCCTTCCGGCACGATCAGGAGCGCGTTGGCCCTGGCCATGGAGGTAAGGATTCCCGAGCCCTGGGGGCCGGTGAGCCGCGCGCGGTAACCCTGCTCGGACTCGCGCACGATCGCGCGCAGGAAGTGCGTGAGGCGTCCCCCCGTCCTGATGGGCTCCTCGGTCAGCGCCGTGACGGTGCGCCGGAAGAGGTCGCGGTGACCCTGCATCTTCCGGATGGCGGGCCGCACGTAGAGCTCGAAGCAGACCATCGTGCTCACCGGGTTGCCGGGGAGACCGACCCACGGCACGCCGCCGACCGTGGCGAAGCCGAGGGGCGAGCCCGGCCGCATGCGCACGCGCCAAAACCCCATCTCGGCCCCCAGCGCGGCGAGCGCGTCGCGCACGAAGTCGTGCTCGCCCACGCTCACGCCCGCCGTGGAAACGATGAGGTCGGCCTCGCGCACCCCGCGCTCCAAGAGCGCGCGCACGCTCTCGAGCGTGTCCGCCGCGATGCCCAGCGGCACCGGAGCGGCGCCCGCTTCGAGAACCAGCGCGTGGAGGGTGTACGAGTTCGAGGAGGCGACCTTCCGGCCCGCGAGGATTGCCTCCGCCTGATCCAGGTCCGCGATCTCGTCGCCGGAAGCGATGATCGCCACGCGGGCCCGTTTCCGGACGTGCACGCGGGACCGGGCCATCGAGGCCAGCACGCCGAGCTGCGCCGGGCCGAGGACCGCGCCGGCCTCGAACACCCGCGCGCCCCGTTGCAGGTCCTCGCCCGCGAGCCGGATGTTCTTGCCCGCGTCGCGGTCATCGAGCACCACGACGACGTCGCCCTCTTGCGTCGTGTCCTCCTGGCGGATCACCCCGTCCGCGCCTTCGGGCAGCGGCGCCCCGGTGAAAATGCGGGTGGCTTCCCCGGCGCCGATCGGCATGCTCGGGAAGTGCCCCGCGGAGACCGACTCGATCACCCGCAGGCGGCGGGGGGCGTCCTGGCGCGCGCCGTGCACGTCGGTGGCGCGCACCGCGTAACCGTCCATCGCGGAGTTGGTGTGGGCGGGCACGTCGATGGGCGAGTCGACCGCTTCGGCAAGCACCTGTCCTCGCGCTTCGAGCAGCGCCACGTCCTCGATGCCGAGGACCGGCACGCCTGACAGGATATGGTCGATGGCCTCGCGAACGCCGATCATCGGCCTGCGCGCGCCCCGCGCCGGAAGTTGGCGAGGCGCTCCACGACGAGGTCCTGCACCA
>JACORV010000153.1 GCA_016179225.1 Gemmatimonadota bacterium
CCGATCTTGCCGACGTCGTGCAGCTCGCCGCCCAGGCGGATCTCCGCCCGGGTGGCCGGGTCGAGGCCCTGCTGGCCGGCGATGGCGGTCGCATAGGCGGCCACACGCTGGGAGTGGCCACGCGTGTAGGCGTCCTTCGCCTCCAGCGCCTGGGCCAGCGTCTGCACCGCCTCGACGAACATCTTCTCGATGCGGAGCGCCTGCTGCTGCACGCGCTGCTCGAGATGCAGCCGGTAGTCGCGGACCTCGAGGATGAGCCGGCGCTTTTCGAGCGCCTGCACCACGCGGACCCGCGCCTCTTCTAACTGGAAAGGCTTGACGATGTAGTCGAGCGCACCCAGCTGCAGACACCGTACCGCCGTCTCGACGTCGGCCACCCCGGTGACCATCATGACCCCCGTATCGGGCCAGCGAGCCCGCACGATGGCCAGGAGCTCCGTACCGTCCATCTCCGGCATCCGGATGTCCGAGATGACCAGATCGGCCGGCTCGCGCTCCAGCTCACGGAGCGCCTCCGGCCCCGAGCCGGCCTCGCGGCACTGGTGGCCCGCCCCCGCCACGAGCCGGACCACCGCCTGCCGCAGGTGCGGCTCGTCGTCTACCGCGAGACAGCGCGCCCGGGTTGTCAGGTTCATCCCGTGCACCCTAGGCCCCCGCCCCGGCTCGTGTCAAGCGGTGGGCACCGGCGGCGGTCTCCATTGGCGAAGACGGGAACCACGGTGCGGCGCGACGAAGAGGTTCTTGGCCGCCACGCGCGGAATCCACTCGCGTTGACGCGTGGGACAATCTACCCGTACATATAGCCGATGACCGCGCCGCGACGAACGCAGTCGGTGCCGCCGCTCGTGCGTTTTCCGCGCGACGGGTGGGGCCTGGCCGCGCTGGAGCGCGACGGGCTCCTGACCAAAGACCATTCGGACGCCCTGCGCGCGGAGGCCCCCGAGTGGGTCGCGGCCGTGGTGATCGACCGCGCCCTCGCCGAGGCGGACCGGGTGGGGGAGGTGCTCGCGAAGGCGGCGCACGTCCCGGTCGCCAGCCTTGCATTGATCGAGCCGGCCGCGGTGCAGTTCGTTCCCGAGCACGTGGCTCGGCAGTACGCGGCACTTCCTCTCTCGGCCACGAACAAGACCATCCGGATCGCCACGGCCAACCCGCTCGACCTCGACGCCGAGCAGGCGCTCGGCTTCGTCGCCGGCCGGCAGGTCGAGTTCCTCTACAGCCTGCCGGGGGTGCTGGCGCGCCGCCTCGACGAGATCTACCGCCCCGAGCGCTCCATCGAGCGGCTGGTCGGCGGCCTCGGCCCGCAGGCGCGGATCGAGACCATGGACGAGAGCGCGGTGGAACCTGAGATCGCGACGGCGGTGGACGCGCCCACCTCGCGTCTGGTGGACGCGACGATCGCCGACGCGGTGCGCGAGCGCGCCAGCGACATCCACTTCGAGCCCGGCGAGCAGGGGCTGGTCATCCGCTACCGCGTGGACGGGGTCATGCGTGAGGTCATGCGGGTGCCGCGGAGCGCGGCCGGATCGGTGGCACGGCGCATGAAGGTGCTCGCCAAGCTCGACATTTCGGATCCCCTCCACCCGCACGACGGCCGTGCCATGGCGCGCGTGGACGGCAAGCCATGGGACATGCGCGTCTCGAGCATTCCGATCGCCCGCTACGGCGAGAAGATCGTGGTGCGGCTCCTCGACCCCGCATCGACCACCCTCAAGTTGGACGCGATAGGGCTGTGGCCGGACGAGCGGGAGACGCTCGAGACCCTGCTCCAGTACCGCGAGGGCATCGTGCTCGTCACCGGCCCGACCGGGAGCGGCAAGACCAGCACGCTGTACGCGGCGCTCGACCACATCCGCACCACCGGGATCAACGTGGTCACCGTGGAAGATCCGGTCGAGTACCGGCTCGAGGGCGTCAACCAGATACAAGTCAATGAGAAGTCCGGGTTCACTTTTGCCGAAGCGCTGCGCTCGGTCCTGCGCCAGGACCCGGACGTGGTGCTCCTGGGCGAGATCCGCGACCTCGAGACGGCGCAGACAGCGTGGCAGGCCTCGCTCTCGGGCCACTTCGTGCTCTCCACGCTCCACACCAACGACGCCGCGTCGTCCGTCATGCGGCTGCGCGACATCGGTATCGAGGGATTCAAGATCGCGGCGGCGCTCAAGGGTGTGCTCGCCCAGCGGCTGCTCCGTCGCCTCTGCCGGCACTGCGCGGAGCCGGCCAGCGAGAGTGCCCTGCCGGAGCTATGGAGGCCACCGAAGGACTTCGACCGTCCGATCGCGATCAGGAAGCCGAAGGGCTGCTCGCAATGCGGCTTCACGGGTTACCGCGGCCGCATGGCGATCGAGGAGATCCTCACGATCGACGGACAGGTCGCGGAGCTGATCGCGCGGGGAGCGCTGGCCGACCAGATCGTCGAGTCGGGCCGGCGGTACGGCATGCGGACGCTATGGGAGGCGGGCCTCAGACGGGTGTGGACCGGCGAAACGGCCTACGACGAGGTCGTGCGCTTGCTGGGCGAGCCGGTGCTCAAGCCCCGCGCGGCCGCCCCGGCGCCCGCCGCCGCGGCGCTGGTTCCGCCCCCGCCCGTCACCACCTTCATCCCGTCGGCTTCCATTCCGGTCACGGGTGCCCCGCCGTCTGCCGAGGAGCCATCTGCACCGGCTGAAGCGCCGGCACCGCGCCCGCCGCTGGTGCTCATCGCCGACGATGACCCGTCCATGCGCAACCTCGAGGGCGCAGTGCTAACGTCCCAAGGGTTCGCTGTGGCGGAGGCGGCCGACGGCGAGGACGCGCTCGACCAGGCGCAGCGGCTCCAGCCGGCGATCCTGCTCCTCGACATGGACATGCCCCGTCGGAACGGCTATGAGGTGCTCGGGGCGCTCCGCCAGCGCCTCGCGGGCCGGGCCGTACCGGTGATCGTCGTGACCGCACGCGACGACCCCGAGACGGAGACGCGGTGCATCGAGCTGGGCGCCGAGGATTACATCACCAAGCCGATCCAGCCCGCCTCGCTGATCGCGCGCATCCGCGCCGTCTTAAGGCGCGTGGGAGCCCGCGCCTAGTGGCCAAGATCCTGATCGTCGAGGACAATCCCGACAACATGAAGTTGTTCAAGGCGGTCCTCGGCGTGCGGGGGCACGCGGTGGTGGGGCTCCCCGGCGGCGAGCAACTGGTGGAGACGTTTCGCGCCGAGCAGCCCGAGCTCGTGCTCCTCGACATCCAGCTCCCCGGCGAGGACGGCTTCCAACTCCTGGAGAAGCTGCGAGGATCCGGCGACGCGCTTCCCCCGATCGTGGCGCTCACGGCGCACGCGATGTCAGGGGACCGGGAGAAGGCCCTCCATGCGGGGTTCGAGGGCTACCTCACGAAGCCCATCGACGTGGCCAGGTTCGGGCAGCTGGTGGAGGGGTTCCTGAGAGGCGGGGAGTAAGGGTGGGGATACCCGGGGCGGGAATCGAACCCGCAAGGGGTCGCCCCCCGGGGATTTTAAGTCCCCTGCGTCTGCCAGTTTCGCCACCCGGGCCCAGAGCGGGAAACGGGACTCGAACCCGCGACCCCAACCTTGGCAAGGTTGTGCTCTACCAACTGAGCTATTCCCGCGAATCCGCTCGGGAAGCTAGGGTTCGCCGCAAAACCGCGCAAGCGTCGTAAGACATTGACAAACCGCTGCATCGGTCGTAGCCTCTCCTGCGGCTCTCGGAGTATCGAACGACTCCGTCTTACCGCTCATCAAAATCGCCTGTCGGAGGTACCATGCGGCGAAACGCCGTCCTGAGCGCGGTCGCTTTCGTGTCCGCGGTCACCGTCACTGCAACCCGCGCCGACGCGCAGGGCTACGGGGTGTACGAACACGATGCTTGCATGATGGGCCGCGCGGGGACCGGCGTCGCGGCACCCTGCGATGCGAGCACCGTGCACTTCAATCCGGCCGGCATCGTGGGCGGCGGCGCCCGCTGGAACGCGCAGTTGGGCGCCACCATCATCGCGCCGCGCGGCGGCTTCACGGACAGCGCCACGGGTGTGACCACACCGTCAACCAAGAACAACATCCCCGTCCCCACCCTCTTCGTCACCCGGCAGCTCAACCCCCGTTGGGCGGTCGGCGTCGGCGTCAACGCCCCCTATGGGCTGATCTCGGAGTGGCCGAACACCTTCGCCGGCCGCTTCCTCGCGTACCGGGCGGAGCTCAAGGCCATCTACTTCCAGCCCACCGTCGCGTTCTCCGTCAGCCCGCGGGTCCAGATCGGCGCGGGCGTGGACTTCGTCCACGCCACCGTGGAAGTGCGGCAGCGCGTCGACCTCTCGTCGCAGGTGGCGACGGGCACGACCACCTTCGGACAGCTCGGTATCCCCACCGGCACGGACTTCGCCGACGCGAACGTGAGCGGGAGTGGCAACGGGCTCGGCGCCCACTTCGGCATCCTGATGAAGCCGTGGGACTGGGTGAGCGTCGGGGCGCGCGCGCTGACGCGCGTGACGGTCGACATCGAGGGAACGGCGGACTTCTCGCGGTATCCGACCGGCATCACGCTGGCGGCCGGCAACCCCTTCGGCGTGCCGGCGGGAACGCCCCTGGACTCGGTCGTGACGTCCGCGTTCTCGGGAGCGCTGTTCTCGGGCCAGGGAGGGCGCACGACCATCCCGATGCCCGAGCAGGTGGTCGTGGGCGTGGCCGTGCGTCCGGTGACCGGGGTGACGCTGCTGGCGGACTACCAGTACGTGAACTGGCGCGCGTTCCAGGTCCTGCCGTTCGACCTCGATTCGGCGGGCAGCAGCACGCTCCACGAGGATTACCGCGCGACCAGCGGGTGGCGCGGCGGCATCGAGCTCGCGCCGACGGACAAGGTGACGCTGCGCGGTGGCATGCTCTGGCACTCAGCGGCGGCGCCGGCGCAGACGGTGACCCCGCTGCTCCCTGAAGGCGCGCGCATCGAGGGCACCGCTGGCCTCGGTCTCCAGCTCTCGCCGCGCCTGAGACTCGACGTCGCCTACCAGTACGTCCGCCAGCAGGATCGGCGCGGGCGGGTGGTCGACGCACCCGAAGGGTCGGTGCCCACGACCGCGTTGAACTCGGGGCTGTACAAGTCCACCGCGAACCTCTACGGCGCCAGCCTGGCGTTCGCGCTCTAACCATGGAGCCCGCAACCATGTCTCCACGCCGTTTCGCGCCCGCAGCGCGCCAGGTTCTCGTCGCCGCGCTGGCGGCGCCGCTCCTCACGTCCTGCTGGGGCGACCTGGTCACGGACCAGTCCGTTGGCCCGGCCGCCACGCCCGCCGCGGGCGCCGTCTTCGCGCGCTACGTCGCGATCGGCACCAGCATCGGCGCCGGCATCCAGTCCGGCGGCATCAACGACAGCACCCAGCGGCAGGCGTATCCGGAGCTGCTCGCGCTGGCGATGGGCCACACGCTGGGCGTGACGTTCAAGTACCCGAGCTTCAACAAGCCGGGCTGCCCGCCGCCGTTCACCAATCCGCTCACCGGGGCGCGGGTGACGCCGGCCGGGTTCCCGACCTCCACGTCCACGAGCTGCTACGTGCGGGCCGCCTCTTCGGTCTCGCCGATCATGAGCAACGTCAGCATCCCCAGCATCCGGGCCGCGCAGGTGCTGAACCTGCTGAACCTCGATTTCGGGCCCACCGACACGCTGAAACTCGCCACCTTCATCACAGGCGGCAACAACCCCATCGACATGATGGACCGGGCGCGCCCGACGTTCGTGACGCTGGAGGTCGGCGCCAACGACGTGCTCGGCGCCGCCACCCGCGGCGATGCCGCGCTGCTCACCGACACGGCGGCGTTCCGCCTGTCGTTCGACTCGATCGTGAGCCGCGTCGCGGCCACCGGCGCGCGGGTGGCCGTCAGCAACGTCCCGGACGTGACGGTGATCCCGCACTTCGTTCTCGGACAGACCTGGTACGCGCTCGATAACGCCTCCCCGTCGCCTCTGGGCACGACGGCGGCCGCCAACCTCACGGTGGATGCGAGCTGCGTGCCCTCGGCCTTCGGCGGCGTTGGTGACAACGTCGCCTTCCCGTTCGCGACGGTGGCCACCATTATGGGCGCCATCAACCCGGTGGCCGCCGGCGGGGCGAACACGACCGCGAACATCAACTGCCTCACCGGAACCGCCACGATCAGCCCTGCCAACCTGCCGGCCGGCGCGACCATCGACTTCACGGAGTTTGGGGCGATCAGGACGAACGTGAGCGTGCTGAATGCGCTGATCGCCGACCGGGCAGCCGCCCGCGGCTGGGCGCTGGTCGACCTGAACGCAGCCTTGCGTTCCGCCGTCGCCGCCGGCCAGATCCCGGCGTTCCCGGACTTCACCAAGCCGACGTCAACCCTCTTCGGTTCGGTCGTGTCGCTCGATGGCATTCATCCGAACGCTGCCGGGCACCGCATCATCGCCCAGACGTTCGCCACCGCGATCGCGCAGACATACGGCTTGACGCTGACGCTGCCGTAGGCGGTCCGAACTACCGACGAAACTGATCGGGCGGTCGCGCCAGCGGCCGCCCGATCCGTTTGCGTTGGGCCCGGCGTCAGGACACCAGCTCGACGCCGCTCCCCGGCGCCACGATCCGCACGGCAGGGAGCGCCAGCGCGACGTCGCCCCTGAGGTGCGCCGCGACCGGGCCGCCCGCGCCCTGCTCGGCGACCACCAGTACGCTCCCTCCCCAGCCGGCGCCCACCAGGCGCGCGCCCAGCACGCGCGGCACCGCGCGCGCCGCCTCGACGATCGCGTCGAGCCGAGGCGTCGAGCACTGGTAGAGGTCGCGGAGCGAGTGGTGCGACGCATTGACCAGGGCCCCAAAAGCGGCCGGATCGCCGTTCTCCAGGACGCCGGCCGCGAGCACCGCGCGCTGGTTCTCGTTCACCACATGGCGAACCCGGCGGCCCAGCGGCTCGGGGAGCCGCGCCGCGAGGGCGCCGAGGCGCGCGGGCGGCACATCGACCAGCCGCTCGAGCGCGGGCCACTCGGCGCGCAGCAGGGCTAGCGCTTCTTCTCCTTCCCGCCGCCGATCGGCGTAGGCGCCGCCGCGCAGGCTCCGGGGCTCACCGGATTCCACGAGCACGAGGTCCACGGCGAGGCGTACCGCACGCATCTCGAGCGTCCGGCAGTTGATGAGGAGCGCGGAGCCGGCGGGTGCCGCCGCGGAGGCAAGCTGGTCCATGATGCCGCAGGGGACGCCCACGAACTCGGTCTCGGCGCGGTGCGCCAGGCGCGCGAGGGCGCGCGGCTCCGGATACTGCTCCCACAGCGCCGCGAAGGCCGCCGCCGCGCCGACCTCGAGCGCGGCCGATGAGCTGACGCCTGCGCCGAGGGGGAGGTCACTGGCAACCGCCACCCCAAGGCCAGCGGCCCGCGCCGCCGCCGGCGTCCTGGCTTCCGACGCGAGCAGAGCCGCCACGCCCGCCACATAGTCGCTCCACCCTTCGCGCCGTTCCCGGATCGGCCACGGCCCGTCGAATCGCTCACCGTGTTCGGAGACCGCCGCGAAGCCGCCCGCCGCAGGCCCCACGGCCACGGCGGTGCGCTCAGCCGTGGCGACCGGGAGGACGTGCCCGCCGTGATAGTCCACGTGCTCGCCGATGAGGTTCACCCGTCCCGGCGCCGTGGCGATCCGAAGCGGCGCTTCGCCGAAGGTGGCACGATAGAGATCGGCCGCGCGCTGCGCTGGATTCATTGACCCCCCGCGACCCGGCTGCTAGACTTGTCGCCTCGCATGCGCCGCGCGACCGCCGCCCTTCTCTTCTCCCTTTTTGCCATCCTCGGACTTCCCCTCGCGGCGTTCGCGCAGGGCGAAGACGCGGCCCCGCTGCGCCCGGGAGCGCTGCGCGTCGTGCTCGCGCCCGACTGGGCCCGCTGGAACCGCCGCTTCGGCGAGGGGACGCCGGGCTACGTCAAGAACGCCCTCGAGCCCCTGGCCGTGGACTTCGCCTCCGAATCGCTCGGCGTGGACCGGCTCCCGTTCCTCCGGCCCGTGCAGTCCCGGATCCAGACCCTCACCGGCCTCTCGGGCTTCGCGCTCAATCTGGGCCGCGCGCGGCTCACGCTCAACACCAGCGTGCGGGTGGTGCCGCTTGGCTTCGAGCTCGGCCTCACCAGGCGGCTCTCGCTCTCCGTGTTCGTGCCCCTCGTCCGCAGCCGCGTGGAGGCGTTCCTGCTCGGGCCCGACACGCTGGGCGGCGACTCCACCACTCGCGGCAACGTCGGCTGGAACCCGGCCTTCCTCATGTCGGGCGCGCTCGACCTCTTCCGGCAGCAGGTGGACTCGGCGCTGCTCGCGCTGCAAACGCAGGCCACCTCCGGGCCGGCGGCGCTCCAGCAGCAGGCGCAGAGCACGCTGGACGCGATCCGTCCGTTCCTGTGCGGGCTCTACGACCTCGGCGGCGGACCCGCGGCGAGCAGCGCGTCGCTCTGCTTCGCCACCGCCGGCCCGATGTCGCCGGTGCTGCCGACCGCGACCAGCTCCGCGGGTGACAGCCTGGCCACCATCCTCGCGCGTTATCGGGCCAGTTACGATTCGCTGCGCGGCCAGTACGGGGGCGACACGCTGCCGCCGTTCACCGCCGCCTTCGATCTGCCGGCCGCCCCGCTCGACTCGCTCCTCGGCCTGCGCCGGTTCTTCAGCGACCCTAACGGCCCCCTGGCCGCCGACTCGCTCACCAACGTCGTGCGCACCCGGTTGGGGGACGTGGAGGTCGGGGCGACGTACCAGCTCGCCGATCGGCCCCGCTTCCGCTCGCAGGTCGCCGTCACCGCTCGGTTGCCCACCGGGACGCGCGACTCGGAGAACAATCTGATCGATGTCGGCACGGGCGATCGCCAACTCGACGTCGAGGTCGCGAGCCGGAACGACGTCATCCTCGGGAGCACGTTCTGGATCCACGCCGGCGCGCGCTACGGGCGCCAGTTCGCGGACGAGCTGATGCGGCGGGTGACGCCGGCCAACTTCCCCTTCGCGCCTTTTTCCAGCCTGGCGCTGGTGCGCCGCGACCTGGGCGACTACGTGGCGATCGACATCGTCCCAAACTGGCGGCTGGACGACGCTTTCTCGGTCGGCGTCGGCTACCACTACTTCTCCCAGGGCGCCACCCGGTTCAGCTACGTGGATCCGGCCGACGAGACCCGCATCGGGCTGCCGGCGACGGTGCTGGAGCAGGAGACGGCGGTGCGGCGCATGCGGATCGGCGCAGGGATCACGTTCTCGACGCTGGGCCGCTACGCGCAGCGCCGGGCAAGCCTGCCGTACACCGTCACGGCGTCGTATCAGAACACGTTCTGGGGCAAGGGCGGAGCCGTCCCCCAGGCGAGTGCCTTCCGGCTTGCGATCCGCGGCTACATCAGCCTCTGGCGGTAGGGCGGTCAGGCGGTCAGGCGGTCAGGCCGCCTGACCGCCTTCAGCAACTCCCTCGCATGCTTCCTCGCCGTCGCCGCGGTCTCTTCGGCCCCCAGCATCTTCGCGATCTCCTCCACCCGCTCCTCGCCCGCGACGCGCTGAACGTGCGTCTGGACGGCGGCATCGGTCGAGGCCTTCGAGACCACCAGATGGTGCGACGCCGACGCGGCGATCTGCGGCAAATGCGTGATGACAAGCACCTGATGATCGCCGGCTACGCGCGCAAGCGCATCGGCCACGCGTCCCGCCACGTGCCCGCCCACGCCCTGGTCCACCTCATCGAAGACCAGGGTCGGGAGTGCGTCGTGCCGGGCCAGCTCCACCTTGAGCGCGAGCATGAGGCGCGAGAGCTCGCCGCCGGAGGCGACGCGCGCCATGGGTCGCTCGCCCATGCCGGGGTTCAGCCCGACCAGAAACTCGATAAGCTCCGCGCCGCGACGGCCCGCCTGCTCCAGCGGCTCCAGCGCCACGCGGAACTTCCCATCCGCCATCCCGAGCCCGGCGAGCTGCTTGGTGACCGACGCGCCGAGCTGCTTGGCCGCCGCGCGCCGTTTCGCGCTCAAGGCGCGACACCGCTCGCCGAAGTCGCGGTCCACCTCCTCAATGCGGCCTGACAGGCCCGCGAGGTCGGTGCCCGCCGTATCGAGGAGGTCCAGCTCGCGCCCCGCCTCGTCGCCGGTGGCGAGTATGCGGTCGATCCCCGGACCGTACTTCTGATCGAGGCGGAAGAGCACGTCCCGCCGCCGCTCGACCTCCGCCAGCCGCGCCGGATCGAGCTGCACAGCGTCGGCGTAGTCGCGGACGGTACGGGCCAGCTCCTCGAGGTTGAGCGTCGCGACCTCGAGCATCTCGCGCCAGCCGGCCGCGCCCGTTGGATCGATCCGCACCAGGGCGGCGATGAGCCGCGCGGCGTGGCCCAGCGCCGCGCTCGCGGCGCGCTCGTCGCCATCCAGGCACTGCGCCAGGTCCTCGGCGGTGCGGCCCAGCTCCTCGGCGTGGCTCAGGCGCTTGGCCTCGGCGTCGAGCGCATCGAGCTCGCCCGGCTTCGGCGCGGCGCGCGCGATCTCGTCGGCCACATGGCGCAGGTAGTCAGCGCGCTTGCGCGCCTCCGCCTGCCGGGCCTCGAGCTGTCGCCGCTCCGCGATCAGCCGCTCGCGCGCCTCGAACGCACCCGCGACGGCCGCGGCCTCCGCGCACGCGTCGCCGAACGAGTCGAGGATCTCGCGTTGCGCCTCGGCGTGCAGCAGCGACTGGGTCTCGTGCTGCCCGTGCAGGTCCACCAGCTGCCGCCCGATCTCCGCCAGCACGCCCACGGTGACGGGACTGCCGTTCACCCAGCCGCGGCTGCGGCCCGAAGCCTGCACCTCGCGCTTCAACACCAGCCGGTCCTCTTCAGCCTCGACCCCGCGTGCTTCGAGCGCCTTCAGGACGGCGTCACGCCCGTCCAGGTCGAAGGCGCCCTCGACGACGGCACGCTCGGCTCCCGCGCGCACCAGGTCGCTCGCCGCGCGCTCACCGAGGAGCAGCGCGAGAGCGTCCACGAGCATCGACTTGCCCGCGCCGGTTTCGCCGGTGAGGACGTTGAGGCCGGGGCCAAGCTCGAGGCGCGCGTCCACGATCACCGCGAGGTCGCGCACACGGAGCTCGGCGAGCATCAGGCGTTCCGGTCGGTCAGGTCGCCCCACGCCAGCTTGCGGCGGAGGCGGCCGAAGAACGACTCGTCGCCCACGCGGGCGAGCAGCACGGGCTGGGTGGCGCGCACCACCGTGACGTCCTGACGTGGTGCGAGGTGCGCGGCGGCCTGGCCGTCGATGGAGACGAGCAGCTCGTCGGGCGCCGGCACGGGATCGAGCACCCGGATCGCGATGGTAGCCGAGGCGGGGACGACCAGCGGCCGCACCGCGAGGGTGTGCGGGCAGATCGGCGTCGCGACGAGGGCGTCCACGCCCGGCGTGACGATCGGCCCGCCGGCCGAGAGGGAGTAGGCGGTGGAGCCGGTCGGGGTCGAGATGATGATGCCGTCGGCCGAGTACGTGCCCACCTGCTCGCCGTCCACGAAGAGCGCGAGGCGGATGACACGGGCGACACCGCCCTTGTGGACCACCACATCGTTGACGGCGAGGGCCTCGGGCGCCGTGTCGCCCACGCGCGCGGCGAGCACGAGACGCGGCTCGATCGTGTACTGGCCCTTCACGAGGCGCCCGAGCGCCTCCACCGCGTTGGCGGGTCCGGCGCTGGCGAGGAAGCCGACGCGTCCGAGGTTGATCCCGAGAACGGGGATGCCCCGGCGGCAGGCGAGGCGCGCGCCGCGCAGGATGGTACCGTCGCCGCCCAGACTGAGGAGCACGTCTAGCGGCTCGCTGTCGAGGAGCGCGCCCGCGTGCCCGGGAACCAGCTCGGCGAGCGGCGGCTCGAGCAGCAGCCGGGCGCCGAGCCTGGGCGCTTCGGCTGTCAGCTTGGCGAGGAGATCGACCAGGGGCCGGTAGCGCCGATTCCCGACGAGCCCGACGTTCATGACGAGATGGCGGCCTCCTCGGCGTGGAGGGCGCGGACGCGGGCGGCAATGCCTTCCGCGGTGAGGCCGACCTCCTCCAGCTGCCGGGCGCGCGGCGCGTGCTCGTAGATGCGATCGGGCACGCCCAGCGCGAACGTCCGGACTTCCGGCGCGATCGTCTGCACCGTCTCGGCGAGATACGCGCCGAACCCGTTCACCGCTGTGGCGTCCTCGACCGTGACGAGCAGGGTGTGGCCTTGCACCAGCGCCTCGAGCAGGTCACGGTCGAGGGGCTTGATGAACCGGCAGTTCACGACCGAGATGTCGAGCCCTTCGGCCGCAAGCGCCTCGGCGGCCTTCATCGCCGGCGCGCACATCACGCCCACGGCGAGAATGGCGCACTGCTTGCCCTGGCGGAGGATCTCCCACGTGCCGTAGGGCACCGGGGCCACTTCGGCGGCCGGCGGCGCCTCGGCGGGCGCCTTGTCACGCGGGTAGCGCATGCAGAACGGACCGCTCGCCTGCTGGAGCGCGCACCGCAACAGGCCGATCAGCTCCGCCCCGTCCTTCGGCGCCGTCACCGTCATCCCCGGCACGGCGAGCATGTACGCGATGTCGAACAGCCCCATGTGCGTCTGCCCGTCGTCGCCTACCATCCCGGCGCGATCCATGCAGAAGATTACCGGCAGGCTCTGGATCGCGACGTCGTGGATGATGCTGTCGTAGCCGCGCTGCAGGAACGTCGAGTAGATCGCGACGATGGGCCGGATCCCCTGGGTGGCGAGCCCCGCCGCGAAGGTGACGGCGTGTGCCTCCGCGATGCCGACGTCGAAGAACCGGTTCGGCCACTTCTTCTGGAAGATGTTCGTGCCGGTGCCCGAGGGCATCGCGGCCGTGATCACCACGAGGTTCGGGTACTCCGCGGCGAGCTGCGTGATCGCCTCGCCGAAGACCTTGGTCCAGGGCGGCGGTCCCGCGGCGGCCGGCTTGAGCTTCCCCGTCGCCGGGTCGTACGGCGCGCGGGCGTGGAACTTCTCGAGGTCGGGCTCCGGCAGCGGGAAGCCCTTCCCCTTCTCCGTGATGACGTGCACGACGCGCGGTCCCCGCAGCGTTTTCACCAGCTCGAAGGTCTGGAGCATCACGTCGATGTTGTGGCCATCGATAGGGCCGAAGTACCGGAAGCCCAGCTCCTCGAAGAGCATCCCCGGCGACCACATGTTCTTGATGCTTTCCTCGACCTTCTTGCTGAAGTCCACGACCCCGGGGCCGAGGATCCGGGCCGAGGCTTCGATCACGTGCTTGACCTTGTCGCGGATGCGGTTGGTGATCGGTGACGCGATGATCGAGCCGAGGTACTTGTTGATGGCGCCGACGTTCGGGGCGATGGACATCCCGTTGTCGTTCAGCACCATGATGATGTCGCGGTTGCTGTGGCCCGCGTTGTTCATCCCCTCGTAGGGTAGGCCGCAGGTCAGCGCTCCGTCGCCCACCACCGCGACGACGTGATGATGCTCGCCCTTGAGGTCGCGCGCGGTGGCCATCCCGAACGCGGCCGACATCGCGGTGCCGGCGTGGCCCGCCCCGAACTGGTCGTGCTCGCTTTCGCTGCGGCGCAGGAAGCCGTTGAGGCCACCCTGCTGGCGCAGCGTGGGGAAGCGGTCGTTGCGCCCGGTCAGGATCTTCCAGGGATAGCCCTGGTGGCCGACGTCCCAGACGATCTTGTCGCGCGGGCTGTCGAAGCTGTGGATCAGCGCGACGGTGAGCTCCACGACGCCGAGGCCCGCGCCGATGTGGCCCCCCGTGCTGGATACTACGTCGATCAGCCGCTGCCGCACCTCATCGGCCAGCGGCTGGAGCTGTTCGCGGGGGAGTCTCCGAACGTCCTCCGGACCGCGAATGGATTCGAGCAATGCCATGCCTTGTTCGACCCCTTCAGTCGGTTAGGACCGGCGGGCGACCACGAAGCGGGCCAGCGCCGCCAGCAGGGGGGAAGATACTCCACCGGCGGCAAGATGGGCCACCGCGCGCTCGGCGAGCCGCTCCGCTTCCTGCTGGGCCCCCGCGACGCCCAGGAGCATGGGGAAGGTGGGCTTGCCCAGCTTGGCGTCCTTTCCCACCGTCTTGCCGAGCTGGGTGGACGTAGCCGTCATGTCGAGCACGTCGTCGGCGATCTGGAAGGCGAGCCCCACGTCTTCGCCGTAGGCCCGGTAGGCCCCGCGCTGCTCGGTGGTCGCCCCTGCCGCCACGGCGCCGATCTCGACCGAGGCCGCGATGAGCGCACCGGTCTTCCTGGCCTCGATCTCGGCCACCTCGTCGCGAGTCGCCGCCTGCCCGCCCGCGAGGAGGTCCAGCACCTGTCCGCCGATCATCCCGCCCGCGCCCGCGGCCCGGAACAGGAGCAGCCCGATGTCGCGCCCCTGCGCCGGTCCGAGACCCAGACGCCGCACGCCGCGCACCGCCGACGCCGCGGCCACGGGCACCATTGCGAACCCGGCCACGGTCGCGAGCTGCACGTCGAAGGCACGGTGCAGCGTGGGCTGGCCGCGGCGCAGGTCGTCGTTGTCCATGCATGGGAGGTCGTCGTGAACCAGCGAGTAGGCGTGGACGATCTCGACCGCGGCCGCGAGATCGGCGATGGCGGGGTCCTTGCCGCCCGCCGTTTGGTACGCGGCCATGAGGAGCGCCGGCCGGAAACGCTTGCCGGAGCCCATCACGGCATAGGAGACCGCCTCCCGCAGCGACACCGGCGCCCTCGCGAGGATCTCGTCCAGGGCGCCGCCCAGCGCGCGGTCGGTGGCCTCGCGGGCGCGGGCTAGGAACGCGTCGAGGTCCCGCACCCGCTCAGCCGGCGAGGTCGTCAACGTCGCCGCCGCCGGCGGCTTCCCGCAGCTGCTTGAGCCGGAGCTCGGCCGTGGCCAGCCGCTCCCGCGCATTGCGCAAGCGGCCCACGCCTTCCTCGAAGAGCGCCAGCGCAGCGTCGAGATCGAGGTCGTTCGCCTCGAGCGCACGTACGATCGCCTCGAGGCGCGCGAGGTCGGCTTGCAGGGAGGGAGGCGGAGAGCCGGGAGCCGTACCGTCCGGTGTGGCTTTCACGCTCCCGTCTCCGCGCGCGCACCGACCTCGCCGTCCACTACCCGCAGCCGGAAGGAGAGCCCCGGCGGAAAGTCCCCGACGCGGCGCAACACACGCCCCGCGGCGTCCCGCGCCACGCTGTAGCCGCGCTCGAGCACTTTGAGCGGCGAGAGGGCGTCGAGCGACGCCGCGAGGCGCTCGAGGTGCGCGCGGCGGACCTCCGTGATCGCCGCGCACCCGGCGTGCATGCGGAGTCCCGCCTCACGCAGGCGCTGCGCGGCGTCCCGCACCCTTCCTTGGGCGGCAACCGCCATCCGGCTCTGGGCGTGCGCGACTCGCGTGCCCGCGGCGTCGAGCCGCCGGCCCGCCGAGACACCGAGACCCGCCTCGAGTGAAGCGAGGTACCGCAGCACCTCCATCCGGTCGGGCACCGCCTTCTCGGCGGCGGCCGATGGCGTGGGAGCGCGCAGGTCCGCGACGAGATCGGTGAGCGTCACGTCGATCTCGTGCCCGACCGCCGAGATCGTGGGCACGCGTGAGGCCGCGACGGCGCGCGCGACATGCTCGTCGTTGAAGGCCCAGAGGTCTTCCTTCGATCCCCCACCCCGCCCCACGATCAGGAGATCGAGCCCCTCGAACCGATTGGCGAGCCCGAGGGCGCGGCAGAGGTCACGCGGCGCGTCCTCGCCCTGCACCCGAGCGGGGATGAGCATCAGCTCGACCAGCGGCCACCGGCGGGCGATCACCGCGACGACGTCGCGCCATGCCGCGCCGTCCGGGCTCGTCACCATGCCGATCACGCCCGGGAACGGGGGCAGCGCGCGCTTGCGGGCCGGATCGAGGAGGCCGTCCTTCTCGAGCGCCTGGCGCGCGCGCGCCAGCGCGATCGCGTAGAAGCCGCCCTCGGTGGTGGCGAGCAGATCGCGCACGATGAACTGCATCGCGCCCCGCGCCGGATACACGCTCAGCCGGCCGCGCGCGTAGACCTTGAGCCCGTTCTCGGGCTCGGCCGGGAGCCGGCGGTTGTCGCTGCGGAACATCGCGCACCGGACCTCGGCGAACGGGTCCTTCAGGGTGAAGTACCAGTGCCCGTTGGACTGTTTCGTGAAGTTGGAGATCTCGCCCTCGACCCAGGCAGCGGGAAAGGCCTGCTCGAGCACGCGCTTCGCCCCCTCGGTGAGCTCGAGGACCGTGAGCGGTCGCTCGCGCAGTGTCGGGGCGAGCGGCAGCTCGAGCGTCACGCCGCCTGCCGCGCCGCCTGCACGGTGTTCCTCATGAGCATGGCGATCGTCATCGGGCCAACGCCGCCCGGGACGGGCGTGATGAAGCCCGCCACCTCCGACGCCTCGCTGAACTTCACGTCGCCGACCAACCGATAGCCACTCTGGCTCGCGGGATCGGTTATGCGGTTCACCCCGACGTCGATCACGACCGCGCCGGGGCGGATCATGTCACCCGTGATCACCTCGGGACGGCCCGCCGCGACGACGAGGATATCGGCCTCGCGCGTGTGCCGCGCCAAGTCCTTCGTCTTGGTGTGGCAGACGGTCACGGTCGCGTTGCCGCCCGGTGCGTCCTGGAGGAGCAGGTTCGCGACGGGCCGCCCGACGATCATCGAGCGCCCCACCACGACCGCGTGCTGGCCGCGCGGGTCTATCCCCGAGCGCACCAGCAGCTCGAGGACCCCGGCCGGCGTGCATGGGCGGTACGCACTCCGGTCACCCATCACCAGCTTCCCCACGTTGACGGGATGGAACCCATCCACGTCCTTGGCGGGGTCCATCCGGTTGATTACCCGGCCGGCGTTCAGGTGCTTGGGCAGCGGCAGCTGCACCAGGATGCCGTGCACCGTGACGTCCGCGTTCAACCGGTCGAGCAGCGCGAGCAGCTCGGCCTCCGGCGTGTCGGCCGACAGGCTGATTGTGTCCGAGCGCACCTTCAGCTCGTCCGCCGCCTTGCCCTTCATGCGCACGTAGACCTGGCTGGCGGGATTCTCTCCCACCAACACGAACGTCAGCCCGGGCACCACGCCCTTCGCCTCGAGCAGCGCGACCTCGGCGCGCAACTCCTCGCGTATAGCTTTCCCGATGGCATTCCCGTCGATGATCTTCGCGCTCACCGCTCCCCCATCACATATTACGCATCACCCAACACGCATCACCCATGACGTCATTTCGCGTAGTCGACCGCCCTGGTCTCCCGAATCACCACGACCTTGATCTGCCCTGGATACTGCAACTCGTTCTCGATCTTCCGCGCGATCGACTCCGACAGCGAGGCCGCTTTCCCGTCGTCCACGGCGTCCGGCGTCACCATCACGCGGATCTCGCGGCCGGCCTGGATGGCGTACGTCTTCTCCACGCCCGG
This sequence comes from Gemmatimonadota bacterium, assembly GCA_016179225.1. Taxonomy (GTDB): domain Bacteria; phylum Gemmatimonadota; class Gemmatimonadetes; order Gemmatimonadales; family JACORV01; genus JACORV01. The sequence continues at coordinate 17,342 of JACORV010000153.1, forward strand.
GAAGCCGTTGGCGATCTCCTCAAGCTTGGAGAGACGCTTCACGTAGCTCTCGAACGCTTCGCGCCGGGCACCGGGACGCGAGCCCGACACCGCGTCGGCCGCCTGCACGATCACCGAGATCGGCGTCTCGTGCGGCACGTCATCGTGGTGCGCCGCGATGCAGTTGATGACGACCGGGTGCTCGCCGTACTTGGTGGCCATCTCCACGCCTAGCTGGACGTGGGTGCCCTCGTGCTCGTGCGTCAGGACCTTGCCGATGTCGTGGAGGAGCGCGCCACGCTTGGCGAGGTTGGCGTCGAGCTTGAGCTCGTTCGCCATGATGCCCGCGATCCAGCAGACCTCCTTCACGTGCTTGAGGAGGTTCTGGCCGTACGACGTGCGGAACTTCATCCGGCCGACCAGCCTGATCAGGTCCGGGTGCAGGCCGTGCACGCCGACGTCGTAGGCCGCCTGCTCGCCCGCCTCCTGGATCTGCTGGTCCACATCCGCCTGCGCCTTCTTCACGATCTCTTCGATGCGACCGGGATGGATCCGACCGTCGGCGATGAGCCGCTCGAGCGCGAGCCGGGCCACCTCCCGCCGCACCGGGTCGAACGAGGAGACGGTGACGGCGTCGGGCGTGTCGTCGATCACCACGTCCACCCCGGTCGCCGCCTCGAAGGCACGGATGTTCCGCCCCTCGCGGCCGATGATGCGGCCTTTCATCTCGTCCGAAGGGAGGGTGACGGTGGCGACCGTGGTCTCCGCGGTATGGTCCGCGGCGATGCGCTGGATGGCGAGGGCCAAGATCTTCTTGGCTTCCCGGTCGGCCTCGCGCTTGGCCTGGTCCTTGAGGTTCCGGACCAGCGCGGCGGCCTCGGCTTTGGCCTCGTCCTCGATGAGGCGGACCAGCTCCCGCTTGGCCTCCGCAGCGGAGAGGCCGGCTACCGCTTCCAGGCGCCGGCGCTGGTCCACCACGATGGTACGAAGCTCGGTCTCCTGCGCGGCCACGCGCTGCTCGAGCGTCGCCACGTCGGAGACGCGCCTTTCCAGCTCGCGCTCCCGGGTCTCGACCAGCTGGAACTTCCGCTCCAGCTGCTGCTCGCGGTCGTCGAGCCGGCGCTCGAGGCGGGACAGTTCTTCGCGGCGGCGGCCGATCTCGGACTCGAGCGCCTCGCGCGCCTTGGCGAGCTCTTCCTTTCCGGAGACGAGCAGGGAGGACCGGAATGCCTCGGCATCGCGCCGGGCGTCCTCGAGGATTAGGTCGGCGACGGTCTGGGCCGAGGCGCGAGCGCGCGCCGCCGCCCGCCGCTCTGCCCACCGCCCGACGAAGAACAACGCCGGCCCGGCCGCGGCAGCGATGCCGAGGGCGGCGAAGAGAAGCCCGATTGTCATATGTCACTCCGGCGGCGAGCCGCCCTGAGTGAGGTCAAAGACGAAGTAAGGAAAGGCTAAGTTACGCCGGAGGGGGGAGAGGGGACAAGGCTGGCCGCCGCGAGCTGCGGCCGGGCGTTGGGCTGCCAACGCCCGCGGCTGACCTCACAGTACTCAGCGCGCGGTTAACGTCAGTAGCGGTCAGACGCGCAGACGCGCAGCGGTCTGCAGTCAGCGGTGGTCAGTCGGCGCGGGACAGGATGATACGCCGCGCATCGAAAACGGTTATGCCGGATCGGGACGCGCCGCCTTCGCGCGCCTGGAAGCCCGCCGCGATGAAGCCTCGAAGACGCTGTACGGTCTGCTGCGGTCGGTCTCCACCGCAGCGGCGAAGGCAACAGCCCACCGTTAGACTGCCAACCACCGCGCGTCTGCGCGTCTGCTCGTCTACTGTTCCACCGGACCGCTCACTGCCGACTGTCCGTCACGCACCCACGCTCTGCCTCTTCTGCGGCGGCAGCAGCCTCGCCAGGTCCACCGCCATCTGCCGTAGCCGCTGGGCCAGCTCCTGCTGCTGCCGGCGCGACTGGAACAGCTCGTCCGTGAGCGCAAGCGCCGCCAGGATCGCCGCCTTGTGGCTTTCGACCATCGGACCCGCCTGCAGGACGCGACGGATGGCGCTGTCCACATAAGCGGCCACCTCCCGGGTGTACTCGGGGTCCAGCTCCGAGCGGACGGTGTAGTCCTCGTCCACGATGGTGACCCTGACCG
>JACORV010000148.1 GCA_016179225.1 Gemmatimonadota bacterium
GCGATACATCGACTGGTCGCCCTTCTTCCAGACCTGGGAGCTGAAGGGACACTACCCGGCGATCCTCGATGAGCCCACGATCGGCCCAGAGGCCCGGAAGCTGCTGGCGGACGCGCAAGCGCTGCTCGCGCGCATCGTGCGCGAGCAGTTGATCCGGGCGCGCGCCGTGGTGGGTCTCTTCCCCGCCAACGTGGTGGGCGACGACGACATCGAGGTCTACGCGGACGAGGGTCGCGCCGAGCTGCGTGCGGTGCTCCGCAACCTCCGCCAGCAGGGCGAAAAACCGCCGGGCCGCGCCAATTCCTGCCTGGCCGACTTCGTCGCGCCGAAGGAGACGGGCGTCGCCGACTACGTGGGCGCCTTCGCCGTGACGGCCGGCGTCGGCGTCTCCGAGCTGTGCGCCGATTTCGAGCGGCAGAACGACGACTACGGCAGCATCATGACCAAGGCGCTGGCGGACCGCCTCGCGGAGGCCCTCGCCGAGCGGATGCACGAGCGCGTGCGCCGGGAGCTCTGGGGCTACGTGCCGGACGAGGCGCTGACCGGCGACGACTTGATCAAGGAGCGTTACCGCGGCATCCGTCCGGCGCCGGGCTACCCCGCCTGTCCCGATCACACCGAAAAGCGCCCGCTCTTCTCGCTCCTGGGCGCCACCGAGCGCGCGGGGATCACGCTCACGGAGAGCTACGCCATGTGGCCCGCGGCGTCGGTCAGCGGCTGGTACTTCTCCCACCCGGAGGCCCACTACTTCGGGGTGGGCCGCGTCGGCCGGGACCAGGTCGAGGACTACGCACGCCGCAAGGGCCTGGAGGTCCGGGAGATGGAGCGCTGGCTGGCGTCCAACCTCGCCTACGAGACCCAGCCCGTGGAGCTGGCGGTCCGATGAGCCGGGCGCTCCGGGATCTCATCGCCGACGGCCGCGCCCACGTCTTCGACGGCGCGATGGGGACCATGCTCTACGCCAAGGGCGTCTTCATCAACGTCTGCTACGACGAGCTGAACCTCAAGCAGCCCGAGCTGGTGCGCGACGTGCACCGCGCCTACCTGAAGGCGGGCGCCGAGGTCATCGAGACCAACACCTTCGGCGCGAACCCGGTCAAGCTCGCCCACTACGGTCTCGCGGAGCAGACGCGCGCGATCAACCAGCGCGCCGCCGAGATCGCCCGGGAGGCCGCCGACGGACGGGCCGGCGTGGTGGGCGCGATCGGCCCGCTGGGCGTACGGCTCGAGCCCTTCGGCGAGACGGGGCGCGACGAGGCGTTCGCGTTCTTCCGCGCGCAGGCCGAGGGACTCCTGGCGGGCGGCGTGGATGGATTCATCCTGGAAACGTTCGCCGACCTCGACGAGATCCAGGAGGCGCTGCGCGCCGTGCGCGCCACCAGCGACCTCGTGGTCATCGCGCAGATGACGATCACGGAGGACGGGAGCACCGCATACGGGACGGATCCCGAGACGCTCGCGCGCACCCTCGACCAGGCTGGCGCCGACGTCATCGGGCTCAACTGCTCCGTCGGGCCGCAGGGCATCCTCGAAGCGGTCGAGAGGATGAGCCGCGTGACCGCGCGGCCGCTCTCCGCGCAGCCCAACGCCGGCCTGCCGCGCGCCATCGGCGACCGGAAGATGTACATGGCCTCGCCCGAATACATGGGCTCGTACGGGAAGAAGCTGGTCGAGGCGGGCGCGCGCTTCGTGGGCGGATGCTGCGGGACCACGCCCGACCACATCAAGGAGATCGCCTCGTTCGTCGCGAGCGTCTCGCCGCGGCAGGTGGTCACGGTGGCGCGGGAGCTCGTGGAGGCGCCGCAGGGCGTGACGCCCGTCCCGCTCGCCGAGCGGTCCCACTGGGGGAAGAAGCTGGCTGCGGGCGAGTTCCTCACCACGGTCGAGATCGTCCCGCCCAAGGGCGTGGACCCCACCCAGATGCTCGCGAGCGTCCGCCTGCTCAGGGACGCCGGAGTGGACGCGGTCAACGTGCCCGACGGCCCGCGCGCGCAGAGCCGCATGGGCGCGCTGATGACCGCCCTCCTCATCGAGCGCGAGGTCGGGATCGAGACGGTGATCCACTACTGCTGCCGCGACCGCAACCTGCTCTCGATGCTCTCGGACCTGCTGGGCGCGTCGGCCCACCGGCTGCAGAACCTCTTGATCATCACCGGCGACCCGCCGAAGATGGGCCCGTACCCCGAGGCGACCGCCGTCTTCGACATCGATGCGATCGGGCTCACCAACCTGGTGAACCGGCTCAACCATGGCCTGGACCCGGGCGGCAACGCCATCGGCCGGCCGACGTCGTTCGTGATCGGCGTGGGGGTGAACCCCGCCGCCGTGGACCTCGACCGCGAGCTCAAGCGTTTCGCCTGGAAGGTGGACGCCGGGGCGGAGTTCGCCGTGACGCAGCCGGTCTTCGACCCGGAGCAGCTCGAGCGCTTCCTCGCCCGGATCGAGCGATTCCGCATCCCGATCGTCGCCGGCATCTGGCCGCTGGTGTCCCTCCGCAACGCCGAGTTCCTCGCGAACGAGGTCCCCGGGGTGTCGGTGCCCCGAACGGTCATCGAGCGCATGCGGGCCGCGCAGGACCAGGGCAAGGAGGCAGCGCTGGCCGAGGGCGTCGCCATCGCTCGGGAGATGCTCGCCCGGGTCCGCCACATGGTGCAGGGGGCGCAGGTCAGCGCGCCGTTTGGTCGCGTTCCGGTGGCGCTGGAGGTCTTCGCCTGACCCGTCGGGCGTGCGGGTTTTTGCATCATCGCCACCTTCCTTGCAGCGCCGCCCTTGCCGCTGGGGTTCCCGCAGTCCACGTTTAGACACTCCAGCCAGCGATGTAACAACGACTTAGACCATTGATGGTTCGGCGGAACGAAGTTTGCACCCTTTGGATCGGGACTCTCACGAGGGCGATGGCGCTACCGAGGTGCGATGGCTCGATGTCGGCACCCGACGCGAACCGGATTCTCCATCATCGAAGCGGTGATGGTGCTTCTCGTGGTGGCCACGGTGGTGGGTGCGCTCACCCCGTCGGTCATCCGCCAGCTCACGCACGCCCGGATCAACCGCGCGGCGAACGTGATCGCGGCGGACTTCTACCTGGCGCAATCGCTGGCCGGCCGCCAGCACCAGCCGGTCACGATGCAGTTCAGCCCCGGCGCCAAGACCACGACCATCACGGACCCGCAGACGGCCACCACGCTGTACACCCGCCGCTTCGGGCCGGAGTCGGAGTTCAAGCTCACGACGTTCTCGGGCACGCCGACTTCGGTTCAGGTGCTGCCGAACGGGATGAGCAGCGCCTCGGTGACGATCAGCATCGGGGACGCCACGTACCAGCGACAGATCCGCATGACCCGCGCGGGACAGATCCGCATCATCGACTGACCGCGGGCGGGCGCGCCGGTTTCTCGCTGATTGAGATCATGATCAGCGTCGTCATCTTTTCGGCCGTGATCCTGAGCCTCGCGGGGCTCGCGTTCCAGGTGGCCAAGCGCTCGACGCGGGCCACCGACCAGGCGCTGATGATGGCGGTGTTGCTGAGCAAGGTGGACCGCGCCGCCACGGTGCCATTCGACAGCCTCCCGACCATCGCGGGTTGCGACACGACCGTAAGCGGCGTCGTCCTGATCCAGGGTTGCACCAACGTGTTCGTCGTCTCCCCCCGGCTCGACAGCGTGCGCGTCTGGGTGCGCACCTCGATCGCGGGCGCGCGGCCCGATACGATCGTCATGCGGCGCGGCAAGGAGCGCCGCCCGGTGCCGCTCAAGTGACGACCGGGCGCCGCGGCTTTTCGCTCGCCGAGCTGATGGTGGCGATGGTGATCGCCGGCATCATCGGCGCGGCGCTCACGAGGCTCGTCGTCAACCAGGCCCGCTTCGTGGGGATGCAGGACGCGGTGATGCGCGCCCGGGCCGGCGCGCGCGCCGCCCTCAACGTGATGACCTCCGAGCTCCGGATGGTCAGCGACAGCGGCCTGGTCGCCGCGAGCCGCGACTCGGTGACGATCCGCGTCCCTTACGCGTTCGGCATTGCGTGCACGCAGCTGGGCGGGGCCACGGTCGTGAGCCTGCTGCCGTCGGAGAACTCGGTGTACAACTCCGCCACGATCAGCGGATACGCGTGGAGGGACAGCACCGGCGTCTACCGGCTCGTGCAGCCCGCGACGGTGGCGTCCGCCTCCCTGACCTCGAGCTCCGACTCGGGCATCGTCACGCTTGCGGCGCCGGGATGGAGCGCGAGGGCGGTGGCCGTGACTCCCAACGCGCTGGCGACGCGCACCGGGACGCCGGTATACCTGTATCAGCTGGTCCGCTA
>JACORV010000142.1 GCA_016179225.1 Gemmatimonadota bacterium
GGTGAAGACGACCTGTCCCGGCCGGGGGGATGGCCGCCGGCCTGAGCTAGCGGCTTGCCAACTCCCTAGGATTGCGGCCTGCTCCGGGTTCCTCCATAATGGAGGCAATTAGGAGGACTCGGTCATGGCGATCCTGAACATCAAGAACCTGCCCGACGAGATCTATCGGAAGCTCCGGGAGCGCGCGGCGGGCCAGCGCCGCTCGGTGGCTCAAGAGGTCACGCACATTCTGGCCGAGGCGCTGGATGCGGCCGAGCCGCTTTCCATCCTGGAGCTTCGTGGCCTCGGCAAAGAGCGCTGGGCCGGGAAGGACGCGGCGGCCCGAGTGGCCGAGGAGCGCCGTTCGTGGGATTGACGGCGGCGCTGGGTGCCGGGCCGATCGCGCTCGACACGGTGGCCTTCATCTACTTCATCGAGGAGCACGAGCGCTTCGAGCCGGTGGTCGCTCCGCTGTTCGTGGGTGCGGCGCGCGGGCGGCGCCGCCTCGTGACCTCGGCGCTCACGCTGCTCGAGGTCCTCGTCGTGCCGTATCGGGCGGGCGATGTCGCCCTCGCCGAGCGATACGAGGCATTACTCACTCGCAGCCGTGGGCTCATCCTGGTCGGGATCGAGCGAGGGCAACTGCGGGCCGCTGCGCAGCTGCGCGCGGCCTATGGGGTGCGTACACCCGACGCGCTGCAACTGGCCGCCGCGCTGGCCCACCGCTGTGGCGCGTTCGTCACCAACGACCGAAGGCTCCCGGCGATCCCGGGGCTTCGGGTGGTGCAGCTTTCCGACTACGCCTGAGCTTGAGGGCCGCTCCGCCTCCTCCAACGCGCACCGAGCCTCATCCACCAGGTGCCGCAGCTCGGGTCGGGATTGGTGAACGTCTCGCTGAAGATCCGCCAGTGGCGGCCGGCTTCCGCGAGCGGCCCAGGCGGTGTGATCGCCGCTCAGTCCTTCGGCCGCATCAGGTCCCGGAACCCGGGCTCGTTCCAGATGCTCTGCAGGTGGATGTCCCGGTGGATTCCCACACCGAACGGAAAACCCTCGGCAAACGCCTGACGCAGCAGCGCGATGGCGCGGGGCTTGTCCCCCAACTCCGCGGCGACCTGCGCGCGGCGGTACGACACCCGGCCTGGATGGAACGGCGGTGGATTCACCGCCCATTGCTCGCTCTCCCGCAGCGCCCGTTCGCGGCCCCCCTCGCGCGCCGCCAGGAAGGTGAGGTTGCGCTGCGCCTCCCCGCTCGTGTCCCGAGCCGATGCCAGGCGCTGCCACCACTCGCGCGAACGCCGATAGTCCCGGGCGGCGAAGAGGGCCGTGGCGAAGGCGACGCTGTCGGCGCGCATGGCCCCGGTCTGGGTCGCGAATCCCTCGTAAGTGCTCAGCGCCCGTGGAAGCATCGCCCGCGCGGCCTCGTCGTGGCCGTGCGCGAGGAACTCCACGTACGCAAGGCCGGGTCCGCCGTCCCAGCCGGTGGGCTTCCCCGTCGCCTGTTCGAGCACTCGCGTGACCTTGTCTTGTTGATCCATTGCCGCGCGAGCCGCGATCTCGAGATTGAGGCTCTGCGGCTCCGCAGGGAACCGCTGCCGTCGCTCGAGCGCAACGCCCAGCTCCCGCTGATGCCTGCCGAGGCGGTGCAGGGCGTCAGCCTCGAGCGCGTACCACCAGAAGTAGTCGCGGCCGATCGCGGTCGACGTGTCACGGAGGCGTGCGGCTCGCAACGCATCCCGCGGCCGGTTGATCGCCAGAGCGGCGGTCGCAAAATTGACTCCTCCCCAGTGTCTCGGCGCCTGCTCGAAGAGGCGCCGAGCAGCCTGATACGCCGCGTTTCGGTCTCCTGAGCGCCAAGCTAGCTCGAGGTCGAGGAAGTTGGCGTCCCACGGCGGCAGCCTCTTGCGGCGCTGCTCGAGAATCCGAAAGAGGGAGTCCGCCTCCTGCGGGCGCCCGAGGGGCCAGACGGAGTAGTACAAGTACAGGATGGGCGTGGCCCATGCCGTGTCGAGAGCCGCGGCCCTGGCGTGGTGTTCGGCTGCCCGGGCAAACTCGCCCCGGATGTAGAACTGTTCCCCGCGCACGAACTCCCGATAGGCCTCGACGCTGGACGGCCGGCTGTAGGTGCGGGGTACCAGCGCATGCTCGAACCTGGACTGGACGGCCTCCAGAACCCGCAGCTCGAGCGCGGCAAGCAGCGCGGTACCGCCGGCTGCGCCCACCACCGGATCGAGCGCGAGCAGCGTCTGCGCCCCCGGCATGGCCACCAGCGCGCCGCGGAACTCGATCCGGTCACCGTTGCGATGGTATTCGCCAATGATGGCCGTGCGCGCGCCGGTGCGCCGGGCCAGGTCCTCGGCCGGTGTCGCCGAGCCGCGCAGGTCGGTGCGCAGGAGATCCTGGACGACCGTGGACGGCACCGCCGCGGCCACGCCGTCGCGCACGATCGCATCGGCGACCCAGTTCGCCGCCAGCTCACCCAGCTCGTTCAGCGACGTGTCGCCTGTCCGGTTCTCGAATGGCAGCACGACGACGAGGCGGCGGTTCGGGTCGGCACGTTGTCTGGCCCGCCACGCGACACCCGCCGCAGCGGCTGCCGCAACGAGCGCCACTGCCGCCACGACGCCGATCAGCGCGCGTCGCCCGACCCTGCGGAACGGGGGCGCGGCGGGTGCGGGCGCCGCGGTCGACGCAGCTACCGATTCCCGCCGCCAGAGCGCCTCGCCGAACTGCGCCACCGGGTTGAATCGATCCGCCGGTGTCTTGGCCAGCGCCCGCGCCAGCGCCGCCACCACGCTCGCCGGCACCGCCGGCCGCAGGTTCGTCACCGCCGGTGGCTCCACCGCCAGGTGCTGGTGGATCACGCTCTCCACCGTCGGCCCCGTGAACGGCGGCTGCCCCGCCAGCATCTCGTACAGCACGCAGCCCAAAGAGTAGAGATCGCTCCTGCCGTCCAGCTCCTTGCTCCCCGCCGCCTGCTCCGGGCTCATGTAGGCCGGCGTCCCGATCGCCATCCCCGTCTCGGTGAGCTTCGAGCCGCCCGCCGCCGTGATCGCCCGCGCGATTCCGAAGTCGGCCACCACCGCGTGCCCGGACTCCAGCAGGATATTCTCCGGCTTGATGTCCCGGTGCACCACGTCGTGGCTGTGCGCGTAGGAAAGCGCGTCGGCTACCTCGCGGGCGATCTGTAGCGCGTCGTCGAGCGGCAGCTGCTTCTCCCGCGCCAGCCGGTCCCGCAGCGACTCGCCCTCCACGTAAGGCATGACGTAGAACAGCACGCCGTCGGCCTCGCCGGAATCGTAGAGCGGCAGGATATGGGGATGGGTGAGCCGGGCGGCGATCTCGATTTCCCGGAGGAACCGATCGGCGCCTAACACAGCGGCCAGCTCGGGCGTCAGGACCTTGATCGCGACGGGGCGGTGGTGCTTCTGGTCTTGCGCGAGGAAGACGGTGGCCATCCCGCCGCGGCCAAGCTCACGCTCGATCGCGTAGCGGCCGGCCAGGGCGGCCGTGAGGCGGGGCAGGAGATCGGTCACGGTGGTCGCCTGTTGCCGCGAGTATATGCACTCACACGGCCACGGATCGCAACTTCGGTCGGATCGCTCGGCTCTCGAACCTGGCCGTCTGGAAGCCCGGAGCGTCGAGGGCGCCGCGCGAGCGCTTGCGCGGGCCGGGCGCAGACACAAGCGAAGGGGCCGCAGGAATCCGCGACCCCTTCCAGCGTGGCGGATGCAACCACGCGGCCCATCGGCAATGTGCTGTCACAATACGCTCGGCCGTCCGTCACGTCAATGCCAGGGTGCGGGTGGAGGGATTCGAACCCTCATGGGCTTGCGCCCCGCCACATTGCCAATGGGCGGCGTCTACCGGTTCCGCCACACCCGCACCGTTTCTCTGGCACATAGGCGCCTCCGGTAACCCCCGACGCAGCTCAGCAACGTGCGATGCCGCTGGCGGTGCAACGGTAGCGCTGTGCGTGCCCGGTGACGGCGCGAAATCCGGGCGGGGCGGGGCGGAATCGTGCGGACGAGGTTTCGGCGGCGGATTTACAGCGACGCGCACTCCATGGCGGGCATATACCGTTACTCCGCTGGAAGCATAGAATGCTGCAGACGAACCAGGCCAGGACCGTCGCTTCAGCGACAGTCCTTTGCCGAGCCGCGACTTGAGTCGCGAGTCTCGAGCTAGTTCCGCCGCTCCGCGCTGGCCAACGCCGCCCGCGCCTCCTCCACGAGCCGCACCAGCGTCGGATTGGGCCGCGTGAACGACTCGCTGGAGATGCACCACTCGCGCCGCGCGTCGTCCGCGCGGCCCATGCGGGAGTAAGGAGCGATCAGGCGCTGGTGGGCGAAGGAGTAGTTGAGGCTGCGTGACTCCTGGAAGGGCTGCCCATCAACCCTGGTCAGGTAGGCCACCGCCGAGTCGAGTTGGCCAAGCTGCTCGAACGGGTCTTCCGCGGGCTGCACGCGACACCGCCCTACTCCGGAGTGCAAAGGCGCGGTCACCAAGGCTCGCGCTCGGGTCGGCGATGATCCGCGAGGCGAGACTGTCGGCCTGCGCCCAGTCTCCAGCCGCGGTCGCGACGAGCATTTGGACGTACGGGCGCCCCCTTCCGATGTACTGCTCCACGCACCGGCGTGCGTCATCGAAGCGACCAAACTCCCACGAGCCACTCGGTAGCGGTCGCTGAGGGCCTGCTCCAGTGAGGCGGGAATGCCCGTCATGCGGCGCCCAACATGCAACGCGGCCGCTACTCCGTCGAGGGCGGCCCCCTACCAAGGTAGTGCGTGAAAACCACGCACTACGCACTACGCACCACGCACCACGCACCCCTACGGATACAGCCGATACATCATCCTCGGGAACGCAATCATCTCCCGGATGTGCGGCGAGCCCGTGACCCACGCCACCGTCCGCTCCACCCCCAGCCCGAAGCCCGAATGCACGAACGTCCCGTACCGGCGCAAATCGAGGTACCAGCCGTACGCCTCTTCTGCGAGCCCGTCGTGGCGGATGCGTGCGAGGAGCTTGTCGTGGTCGTCCTCGCGCTGGCTGCCGCCGATGATCTCACCGTACCCCTCGGGCGCGAGGCAGTCGTTGCAGAGCACCGTCCGCGGATCGTCCGGGTTCTCCTTCATGTAGAACGCCTTGGCGGACTTGGGGTAATTGAAGATGAACACCGGTTTGTCCCGGCCCTCGACGAGCCTGGACTCGTCCTCGGCGCCGAAGTCGCTGCCCCACTCGATAGACGACCCCTTGGTCCGCAGCTGCGCGACCGCCTCCGTATATGAAACCCGCGGGAACGGCGCGGTGATGGCCTCGAGCTTCGACGTATCGCGCTCGAGCTCCTTGAGCTCCTCCTTGCGCCGGTCGAGGACCCGGGCGACGATGTAGGCGATGAACTCCTCCTGCAACCGCATGTTGTCGTCGGAGGTGCTGAACGCCACCTCGGGCTCGACCATCCAGAACTCGGTGAGGTGGCGCCGCGTCTTGGACTTCTCGGCGCGGAAGGTCGGGCCGAAGCAGTAGACTTTGCCGAGCGCGGCGCAGGCCGACTCGAGGTAGAGCTGGCCGGTCTGCGCGAGGTAGGCCTTCCCGAGGTCGAAGTACTCGGTCTCGAAGAGGGTGCCGGCCGACTCGCCGATGCTGCCCGTCAGGATCGGCGTGTCGACCAGGGCGAACCCCCGGTCGTAGAAGAAGTCGCGGATGGCCTTGATGATCTCGTCGCGCACCCGCATGATGGCGATCTGGCGGCGGCTACGGAGCCAGAGGTGCCGGCGCTCCATGAGGAATGCGGTGCCGTGCTCCTTGGGCGTGATCGGGAAGTCCGCGCTCGACCCGAGCACGGAGAGATCGGTGACCGACAGCTCGACGCCGCCCGGCGAGCGAGCGTCGGCGCGGGCGCTGCCCTCGAGCCGCACGCAGGCCTCCTGGGTGAGCGATGTGAAACGCTCCCAGACCTCGGGCGCGACGTCGGCCTTGCCGATGACACCCTGGAGGGAGCCGGTGCCGTCGCGCACCACCACGAAGGCGATCCTGCCGGAGGAGCGGGTGGTCATGACCCAGCCATGCACGGCCACGCGCTGACCAACGTGCGCGGGAAGCTCGGAGATCCAATGACGCGTAAGCATAAGGTGGTGCGGATGCTAGCCGCGGGGCTCTGCCTCGTCAACGCGTGCGTGAGCGTGGCGCGCGTGGGTCCGCCATCGCAGGACCACGCGTGGCGCGTCTACCTGGGCTCCGCGCTCCGGGCTCCCGTCGCGTGGGAGTCGGTCAGCGCCGATCCTCAGCCCGTGTGGCGCGCCGACCTGGGGCGCGGGATCGTGGGCGGTCCGGCGCTCGCCGAGGACGTGGTCGCGATCTCGCAGATCGACCGGCAGGTCGCGCTGCTCGACCGCGCGACCGGCGAAGTCATCTGGCGGCGGCGGCTCACCAACAACGTCGGCGCGGGGCCCCTCCTTGCCGACGACCGGGTCTTCGTCGCCACCCAGACGGGCAACGGCCGCGCCTACGCCCTTCGGCTCACCAACGGCAAGTCTATCTGGTCGGGTCAGGCGGGCGACGTGGTGGCGCCCCTCGCTCTCGGTGAGACGGAGGTCTACGCCGCGTCCGCCGAGGGACTCGTGACGCAGTTCTCGGCCCACGCCGGAACTCGGCTCTGGCGCACCCGCGTCTCGGGCGCGGTTCGCACGGCGCCGGTGCCGGTGCCGGGCGGCGTCGTGATCGCCACGGCCGCGGACTCGATCTTCCTGCTCGACCGATCGAGCGGCGCGGTCCGCGGCCGGCGCGCCATGCGCGGGACCGTTCTCGCGGCGCCCGCGCTCTTCGCCGATTCCCTGCTCCTCGTGGGCACGACAGGCGGACGGCTCGAGGCGCTGGACGCGCGGACCTTCGAGGTGCGCTGGGGGCTCGAGCTGGGAAGCGGCGTCGTCGGGAGCGTTGCGGTGCGGGAGCGGTCCGCGTACGCGCTCACGGTCCGCGGGCTCCTCTGGACGGTTCCGCTGGACGCGCCGCAGAGCGCGCGCCGCGTCGCGATTGGGGTGGTGGCACGGGCCGGCCCGGCGCCGGTGGCGGGTGGGGTGTTCGTGTCGGGGGTGAACGGCGAAGTGGCGCTGGTGGACGAGATGGGGATGAGGAAGTGGTCGGCGAGGTTGGAGCCGCCGGTCGTGGAGCCGGTTATCGTTGACGGGAGGATGGTACTGGCTGTCTCTCAGCGCGGAGAGGTGGTAGCGTTCAGGTGATGCGGAAAGAGTTGCAGAGTTGCAGAGTTGCAGCGGTTGGCAGGTTGCGGGAGGCAGGCGCTTGGTGCCTTTCCCCTGTTCTCCTGCTCGCCGGCACCTTCTTGCCGCTGGCGGCCCAGGTCCAGTCGCCGGGGGAGTTCGTGACGCCGCCGGGGATCAAGTACGGGAAGTGGGCGGCGGCCGCGGCGGCGGTGGGGTTCACGGCGCTCGGCATACGCACCCACCACGCCGCCAATGCGGACTTCCGCGCGCTCGCCGACTACTGCCGCAGCCGGGGTGCGTGCGCGATCGGTCCCGACGGCCGCTATGCGGATCCGGTCGCGGAGGAGCGCTACCGCGCGGTGGTGCGCGGCGACCGGGCGGCGCGGGCATGGCTCGTCTCGGGGCAGGCGGCGCTGGTCGGCAGCGCTGTGCTCTTCGTGCTCGAGCTGAAACGCGATCGGGGACCGCCGAACATCCCGTACTCGGGGTTCGTTGTGGAGCCGGGTGCGTTCGGCACGCGGGTAGGCTTCAGGCTGCCCTTCAGAGGTCCCTGACGGCCGGTCGCTGAAACCTCGGGAGCCGCCCTCCGTAGGAGCAGCAACTTCAACGTCGTGAGGATCCTTGTGAAGGCCGTCATTCTAGGGGCTTTGACGCTCACCGCTGCGGTGTCCGGCCTGGCCCGGGCGCAGTCCGCGCCGACCGCCCCTGCCCCGCTGCCCGCTGATTCCGTGGAGATCGGCCGCAAGTACGTGCAGTGGTTCTACACCAACCAAGCCGACAGCCTGTTCGCCCACATGCCGCCCGAAGGGCAGCAGCACATGGGCAGCTCGGCGTCCATCGGCGAGGGCATTCTGAGTTTCAGTGCCCGGGCGGGCACCGAAGTGGAGCTGGTCGAGGAGCGCTGGGTGCGCCGCAACGGGCGCCGCCAGTACTGGCGCGTCGCCCGGTTCAGCGACTTCGCGCAGGAGCCGTTGATGCTGCGGATCGTGATCCTACCCGACGGGTCGCTGGGCGGAATCGGGATGAACCCGGCGAGCCAGCCGCCGCCGGTGGATCCGGAGCCCTAGTTGCAGGTCTTCTCGAACACCTTCACCAGATCCGCCGCGATCTCCGGGGCGTCCCGTCCCTCGATCTGGTGACGCTGCATGAGGTAGACCAGCTGGCCGTCCTTGAAGAGCGCCACCTGCGGGGACGTGGGCGGGTTGCCGGCGAAGTAGCTGCGCGCCCGCTCCGTCGCCTCGCGATCCTGACCCGCGAACACGGTCATCAGCTTGGCCGGCTTCACCGACGCCAGCTCCAGCGCGAGCTTCACCCCCGGCCGCGCGCGGCCGGCGGCGCAGCCGCACACCGAGTTAACCATTACCAGGATCGTGCCCTTCGAGTCTTTGAGGGTCGCGTCCACGTCTTCGGGCGTCCGCATCTCCCGGAAGCCGACGCTCGTGAGGTCCTCGCGCATCGGCGACACGAGGCGCTCGTCGTACATAGTCTGCCGGTCGGCGCCGGCCCTGCTGACAACGTCGAGTGGCTTCATACCGTGCATAATCGCTCCGTGTGGCACGGCGCGCCAGGTCCTCCGGCTCGATCCCGGCGCTTCAGCGCCTGCCGTGCCGAGCGCACGCTTCAGCACGGGATCCCGCTAGGGAGCTTCACCCCACCGCTCCTCCAGCTCCACGCCCAGGCCGTCGGCGATCCGGTTCACGAACGCATAGTAGGCCGTGATGGCGCAGATGTCATGGATGGCGCGGTCGTCGAAGCCGGCCCCCCGCAACTGCTCCACGTCCTCCGACGTGATCGCCGCCGGACTCTGAGTGAGCTTCACCGCATAGTCCAGCATGGCCCGGTCGGCGGGCGATCGCACGGCTGCCGTCCAGTCGCGGGCGAGCGCGTCCACCCACTCGGCCGCCTCCTTTCCCGGCCGGCCCTGCTCGACGAGCAGCTGACGGAGACCCGCTCCGTGATGGACGATTCAGTAGCGGCAGCCGTTCGTCGCCGAGACCACGACCGCGATCATCTCGCGCTGGACCCGCGGGATGGGTCCGGGGCGGCGCATCACCTCCAGGTAGAGGTCGTAGTGTTGGCGCATCACGCGAGGGTGCACGGCATGGATCTGCACGACGTTGTCGCGGTCGGCCACGCGATCAGCCTCGGGCACGTCGTCCTCGGGGACGTACCGGATGAAGGCCACGGAGTTAGCGCCGCGCGGGCGACGGCTTGAGGGTGAGATCGAACACGTCGGGCCGGCTGTAGTGCCCGCTCACGTCCAGCGTCTGCGATTCGCGGGCGATCTCCGAGAGGTCGCAGTCGGCCGCGACGATCGCCTCCTCATCGAAGACCGGGCCCGCCAGGTACCGGCCGTTGGGCGCGATGATGGCGCTCCCGCCCGCGATCATCAGCCCCTTCGGGTCCTTCGCGTACTTCTCGACGGGCGGCAGCTCGGCCGGCATCTCGGAGAGCCGCAGGATGCTCCCCACCGCGATGACAAAGCACCGCCCCTCGAAGGCGTAGTGGCGCGAGGCGACCTGGTGCATGTCCGGCACTCCGGGCCACAGCGCCACGTGGACCTCCTCGCCGGCGTCGTGCAGCGTCTGCCGGGCGAGCGGCATCCAGTGCTCCCAGCACACCAGCCCGCCCACGCGCGCCACACCGGCGTCCACCGCCTTGAGGCCGTGACCGTCGCCGAGGCCCCAGACCATCTTCTCGCTGTACGTGGGCATCAGCTTGCGGTGGTGGTTGAGGAGCGCGCCGTCCGGCCCGAAGATCAGCAGCGCGTTGTAGAGCGTGCGGCCCGCGCGCTCGTGCGCGCCCACCACGAGGCTCACGCCCAGGTCCCGGGCGAGCGCCGAGAGCCGCTCGGTGGACGCGCTCGGCACGACGATCGCGTTTTCCATCAGGCGCGCGAAGACGGCTTTGGCGCCCGGATGCGCCCACACCGCCGCCTCCGCCGACGAATCCAGCCACGCGGGGTAGCCTGGCAGCCACGTCTCCGGGAAGGCGACGATCTTCGCGCCGTCCGCGGCGGCGCGGCGCGCCCACTTCTCGGTCCGATCCAGCGTGCCCGCGAGATCGAGAAACGCCGCGGCAGCCTGCACCGCGGCGACGCGCACGACGCGAGCGATCACCGCCGCACCCCGAGCTCGGAGAAGAAGAAGCTCCAGATGTCGGTCTGCTCGTCCACCTGCTTGCTCCGCGGCTTCCCCGCCCCATGCCCGGCGCGCGTCTCGATGCGCACCAGGATCGGCCGGTCGCCCGCCGTCGCCTCCTGGAGTCGCGCCGCCATCTTGCGCGCGTGCAGCGGCGCGACCCGGCTGTCGCTTTCGGCCGCGGTGAGCAGCACCGCCGGATACCGGACGCCGTTTCGCACGTGGTGGTAGGGCGAATAGGCGTGGAGGAACGGGAACTGGGTCGAGTCTTCCGACGAGCCGTACTCGGGGATCCAGAACCGCGCGATCAGGAAGCGGTGATAGCGGATCATGTCGAGCAGGGGCACCGCCACCAGCGCCGCGCGAAAGAGGTCCGGGCGTTGGGTCACCATCGCCCCGGTAAGGAGCCCGCCGTTCGACCCGCCGCTGATGGCGAGCTTCTGCGGGTTGGTATACCGATTCCGGATCAGCCACTCCGCCGCGGCGACGAAGTCGTCGAAGACGTTTTGCTTGCGGCCCTGCATCCCCGCTTGGTGCCAGCGCTCGCCGTACTCGCCACCCCCGCGGAGGTTGGGGATCGCGAGCACCCCGCCACTCTCGAGCCACAGCAGGTTGCCGCGGCTGAAGCTGGGCGTGAGGCTGATCTGGAACCCCCCGTAGCCGTTCAACACCGTCGGGTTCCTGCCGTTCAGCTGGAGCCCCCGCCGGTGAACGATGAACATCGACACGTTGGTCCCGTCCTTCGACGCGTACCAGACCTGCTTCACCTCGAACTGGTCGGGATTGATCGGCGCCTCGACCCGCCGCCAGAGCGCGGGTGTCTCCGCTGCCCCCGAGGCGAGATCGAGGTGGTACACGGACGGCGGAACCGTGTACGACGCGAACCCGAAGAACGCCTCACGACCATCCCATTCGCCGCCCAGGCCGGAGAGCGTGCCGAGCGTCGGCAGCTCGACCTCGCGCACCAGCGAGCCGTCCAACGCGCGGATCTCGAGGCGGTCCGAGGCGTTCCTGAGGTACTGGAGGAAGAGCCGGCCCGCGATCACGCTGCCGCCCTCGAGCACCGCGTCGGCGCGCTCGGCCACCAGCTCGCGCCACGCCGTGCGGGAGGGGTTGGTGACGTCCGCGACGTACAGCTCGAAGTTGGGCGCGTCCTGATTGGTCGTGACGTAGAGCTTGTCGTTCAGGAGGTCGGCGCCGAAGTTCGCGTCGATGTTCTCGACCACGGTCACCCAGGGGCCGCCGGACTGGCGGTCCTTGAGGTACAGGTCGTTGGCGTAGAACGTCCGGCCCGCGGTGACGAGCAGCCACCGCCCGTCGGGCGAGAGCTGCACGCCGTACGTCTCCTCGCGGTACCGCTGCCGCCCGAAGATCGAGTCGTCGCCCGCGGGGTCGGTGCCAAGGCGGTGAAAGCGGACCCGCTGGTTGTAGTGCTCCTCGCCCGCCGGCACGGTGCCGGGGTGTGGGAAGCGCGTGTAGTAGAAGCCGCTGTTGTCGGGGAGCCACGCCACGCTCGCGAAGCGGCAGTCGGGAATCGTGTCCGGCAGGTCCTGCCCGGTCGCCACCTCCCGGACGTGAAGCGTGGCCCGCTCGCTGCCGCTCTGCGAGATGCCGTAGGCGAGGTAACGCCCGCCCGGGGACGGGTACCACCAATCCATCGCCGTCGTGCCGTCGGGATTCAGCGCGTTGACGTCCACGAGTGCGCGTTCCGGGCCGCTGAGCCCCTCGCGCACGTACAGGATCGGCTGGTTTTGGGTCCCTTCGCGTCTGGTGAAGAAGTAGTGGTTCCCTTTGGGCTGCGGGACGCCCACCGTGCCGATGGAGAGGAGCTGCTCGAGCCGCGCGTGGATCACCTCGCGTCCCGGCGCCGCGCCGAGCACGCGCGCGGTGAGCGCATTCTGCTGCTCCGTCCACTGGCGCGTGGCGGTGGAAGTGTCGTCCTCGAGCCACCGGTAGGGATCCGGCACGGGGGTGCCGAAGATCGTATCCACCACCGGCCCTCGTGGACTGGCCGGATAGACGAGCCGGCGCGCGGTCCGCTGCGCCTGCGTGCTGCCGGGCGAGAGCGCGACCGCCGCCGCGAGTACCATGAACGCTGAACGAAGCACGAGCATGCGGGAATCCTCGATGGAGGGGAACCGGCTCAATTTGCGGCGGGCGGAGCGGCGGAGGAAGGGGCGAACGAAGGCCTGGAAAAACCGCGCTCGCCCGGTGAGATTGGTCGGGTCCCGGACCAGGCCTCTGAACGCCTCGCCGGGCCCCACGCCGCGCCGAGCGCTGGACATGGGACCCGATCAGGGAGGTTGTCGTCGATGCTCGCACTCGTCCTCGCTCTCGCCATGCAGCAGCCTGTCGCAGCGGCAAGCCCAGTGGCACGAATCGTCGTCACGCCGGCCAACCCGACCGTTATTGCCGGCGACACCATCCGGTTGCGCGCGGAGGCGCAGGACAGCGCCGGCCGCGCCGTGCCGAACGCGCGCATCCGATGGTTCGGCGGGTTGTTCGGCCAGTCGTTCGAGGGGCGGCTCGGCGACACCACGGGGCTAGTGGAGGGCGGCTCGACCGGGACGCTCGTCGTCCGCGCGGTCGCGACCGTGCCGGGTGCGCGTGCCAGCCGTCCCGCCATGGTGATGGTCCGCATCGTGCCGGGGCCGGCCGAGCGCGTCGCCATCGAGCCGAACCCCACGCGCCTGCTGGTCGGCCAACGGTTGAGCCTGCGGGCCGCCGCATACTCGGCGGCCGGCGACCGGCGCGACGATGAGATCCGCTGGACCTCCAGCGCGCCGGGCGTCGTCCGGATCCAGCCCGACGGCCGCATCGCAGCGCTCGTCCCGGGCCGGGCTACCATCACCGCCACCGCCGGCGCGGCGAGCGCGACCCTCGCGGTGAGCGTCGTTCCCAGCACCGTCCGGCGGCTCGAGATCACCGGTGGCGCCCCGGAGGCCCGCACGGGCGACGTGCTCCGCTTCCGGGTCGCGGCGCGCGATGCCGCAGGCCGTGAGGTCGCAGACATGACGCCGCTCTGGACGCTCGCGCCCGGGAACGGCCAGATCGAGTCGGACGGGACGTTCGTGGCAAACGAGGCGGGAGATTACACCGTTGCCGCCAGCTTCGGCACGGCGAGCGCCGAGACCACGGTGCGGGTGCGCCACCGCGAAACGCGCCGGCCCACCACGACCGTGGGACGGCTTCCGCTGACGCGTCTGCCCACGGCGGAGTTCTGGCCGCACCCCAACGGCCGCAACGCGTACCTCTCCACCATCGGCGACCGGGTGTACGCGCTCGACATCACCGACCCGGCGAACCCGCGCGTCACCGACTCGATCATCGTGGACGCGCGCACCATCAACGACGTGATGACGACGGCGGACGGCCGGTTCGGCGTTCTCACCCGCGAGGGGGCCTCGAGCCGGCGCAACGGCATCGTGGTGCTCTCGTTCGAGGATCCGGCGCATCCGCGCCCAATCGCGGAGTACACCGAGACCGTGACGGGGGGCGTGCACTCGACCTACATCTACACGCAGCCGCGGTACGGCACCCACGTGTACCTCACGGACGACGCCACCGGCTCGATGCGCGTCATCGACCTCAACGACCCGGCCCATCCGCACGAGGTGGCGCGATGGCAGACCAACCGGTCCGACGCCGGCCGCACCCTGCACGACATCGACGTGTTGGACGGGCTCGCCTACCTCTCCTACTGGAACGACGGCCTGGTCATCCTAGACGTGGGCAGCGGGATCCGTGGCGGCTCCCCGACCAATCCCCAGCTGGTGTCGCAACTCAAGTACGATCTCAACGACCTCTACCGGAACGTCGAAGCGGAAGGCGGCCCGGGCTTCATCCGCGGCACCCACACCGCGTGGCGCCACCGCGCCCGTGACCTGGTCTTCATCGCGGACGAGGTCTTCTCCGCCAAGCCGCAGGGCGTCCTCATGCCGGGCCTAGGCCTGGGCAAGGCGAACGGCCGTCTCCAGGTGATCGACGTGAGCGACGTCACCCGGCCGCGCAGCGTGGCCTGGTACGAACCGGCGGACGGTGGCACGCACAACGTCTGGGTCGCCGGCGACACGCTTTACCTCGGCGATTACCAGGGTGGCCTGCGCGTGCTCGACGTGTCCGGCGA
>JACORV010000143.1 GCA_016179225.1 Gemmatimonadota bacterium
ATCGCGGGGCTCGAGTACATCAAGGAGGAGGGCGGCTTCCTCAAGATCGGCGCCGCCACGCGGGAGTCGGTCCTGGAGCGCTCGGACCTCGTCCGCTCGAAATATCCCATCCTGGCGGACACCGCGGACGTGATCGCCGATCCGGTGGTGCGGAACCGCGCGACCATCGGAGGCAACCTGGCGCACGGCGACCCCGCCAACGATCATCCCGCCACCATGCTCGCGCTGGGCGCGACCGTCGTGGCCCGCGGCCCCAAGGGCGAGCGCACCATCCCGATCGACCAGCTCTTCACGGGCCTGTTCACCACCGCGCTCGCCGCGAACGAGATCCTCACCGAGATCCGGATTCCCGTGCCGCCGCCCAGAAGCGGCGGTGCCTACGTGAAGCTCGAGCGCAAGGTCGGCGACTTCGCCACCGCGGCCGCGGCGGCGCAGGTGACGCTCGGCGCCAAGGGCGAGATCGAGCGGGCGGGCATCGGGCTCACCGCCGCGGGGCCGACGCCGATCAAGGCCACGGAGGCGGAGCGGTTCCTCACGGGCAAGAAGCCCGAGGAGCGGGCCCTCGCGGAGGCCGGGCGGCTGGCGGCCAAGGCCGCGAGGCCCACGGCGGACCGGCGCGGCGCGGTCGAGTACAAGCGCGAGATGGCGCGGGTGCTCACGGTGCGCGCGCTCCAGGCGGCGATCCGCCGGGCGGGAGGGTCGTCCTGATGGCCACGCACACGATCACCCTGACCGTGAACGGCGCGGCACACACCGCCCAGGTGGAGTCGCGCCTCCTGCTGGTGCACCTGCTGCGCGAGGTGCTGCGCCTCACCGGCACCCACATCGGGTGCGACACCACCCACTGCGGCGCGTGCACGGTGCTGCTCGACGGCGAGCCGGTGAAGTCCTGCACGGTGCTCGCCGTGCAGGCCGACGGCCGTCAGGTGATGACCGTCGAGGGTCTGGAGAAGGACGGCAAGCTGGACCCGATCCAGGAAGGCTTCATGCAAGAGCACGGGCTCCAGTGCGGGTACTGCACGCCCGGCATGATGATGACCGGGTACGCGCTCCTCACCCGCAACACGAAGCCGAGCGAGCGCGAGATCCGGCAGGCCATCTCCGGCAACCTGTGCCGGTGCACCGGCTACGTGAACATCGTCAAGGCGGTGCAGTACGCGGCCGCCAAGCAGCAGTAGGAGGGGGAGGTCGCCATGGAACCCAGGACGACAGCCGACGTGGGCGGGATGGGTCACGCCATCAAGCGCAAGGAGGACCCGCGCTTCATCCGGGGCAAGGGCACTTACGTGGACGACATCCAGCTGCCGGGGATGGTGTATCTGGACATCGTGCGCAGCCCGTTCGCGCACGCCAAGCTCACGGCCATCCGTACGGAGGCGGCGCTCAAGGTTCCGGGCGTCCTGGCCGTGATCACCGGCGAGACGCTGGCCCAGTTCAACCTCCACTGGATGCCGACGCTGATGTCGGACACCCAGATGGTGCTGCCCACCGAGAAGGTGATGTACCAGGCCCAGGAGGTGGCGGGCGTCATCGCGACCAGCCGGTATGCCGCCGCCGACGGCGTGGAGGCGGTCGAGGTGGACTACGAGCCGCTGCCGGTCGTCGTGGACCCGTTCAAGGCGCTCGAGCCGGGGTCTCCCGTGCTGCGCACCGATAAGAAGGACAAGAAGGACAACCGCATTTTCCACTGGGAGGTGGGCGACAAGGCCGGTACGGACCGGGCGTTCGCCGAGGCCGACGTGCGCGTGAAGCAGGACATCTACATCCCGCGCATCCACGTCGCGTCCATCGAGACCTGCGGCTGCATCGCGGACTTCGACCGCGTGAAGGGGCGGCTCACCGTCTACATGACCACCCAGGCGCCGCACGCCATCCGGACGGTGATCGCGCTGGTGGCGGGCCACGTGGGGCTATCCGAGGAGAAGATTCGCGTCATCTCGCCCGACATCGGGGGCGGGTTCGGCGGCAAGGTGCCGGTGTACCCCGGGTACGTCATCGCGGTGGCCGCGTCGGTGGTCCTGGGGAGGCCCGTGAAGTGGATCGAGGACCGGATGGAGAACCTCCAGGCCGACTCGTTCGCCCGCGACTACCACATCACGGCGGAGATCGCGGCGAAGCGCGACGGGACCATGACCGGTCTGCGGATCAAGACCATCGCCGACCACGGCTACGCCGACGCCGCGGCCAACCCGTCCAAGTTCCCGGCGGGGCTGTTCTCGATCTGCACCGGCTCGTACGATTTCCAGCACGCCTTCGCCGAGGTGGACGGCGTCTACACGAACAAGCCGCCGGGCGGCATCGCGTACCGGTGCAGCTTCCGCGTGACCGAGGCCGTGCACACCATCGAGCGAATGACCGACCTGCTGGCGCAGCAGCTCGGCATGGACCCGGCCGAGCTGCGCCTCAAGAACTTCGTCCGCAAGGACCAGTTCCCCTACCGGTCGGCGCTGGGCTGGGAATACGACAGCGGCGACTACCACGCCGCGCTGAAGAAGGCGATGGACCGGATCGGGTACGCCGAGCTGCGCAAGGAGCAGGCCGAGAAGCGGAAGCGGGGCGAGCTGATGGGGATCGGGATCTCGAGCTTCACGGAGATCGTGGGCGCCGGCCCCTCGAAGCACTTCGACATCCTGGGCATCAAGATGTTCGACTCGGCCGAGATCCGGGTGCACCCGACCGGCAAGGCCACGGCGCGCTTCGGCACCAAGTCGCAGGGCCAGGGGCACGAGACCACCTACGCGCAGATCGTGGCCGAGGAGCTGGGGATCCCGGCCGCGCACGTGGAGGTCGAGGAGGGCGACACCGACACCGCGCCCTACGGCCTTGGCACCTACGCCAGCCGCTCGACGGCCACCGCCGGCGCGGCGGGCGCCATGGCGGCGCGCAAGATCCGCGAGAAGGCGAGGAAGATCGCGGCGCATCTGCTCGAGGTGAGCGAGGACGACTTGGTCTGGGAGCCGGGGAAGTTCTCGGTCAAGGGCGCGCCGCAGAAGAGCAAGACCATCCAGGATATCGCTTTCGCGGCGTACACCAACCACCCGCAGGGCATGGAGGCCGGGCTCGAGGCGGTGGCGTACTACGACCCGCCGAACCTCACCTTCCCGTTCGGCAGCTACATCTGTGTGGTGGACATCGATCGCGGGACGGGCGAGGTGAAGGTGCGGCGATTCGTCGCCGTGGACGACTGCGGCAACATCATCAACCCGATGATCGTGGACGGCCAGATCCACGGCGGGCTCACCATGGGGCTGGCGCCCGCGCTGCTCGAGGAGATCAGCTACGACGCGAGCGGCAACATCCAGGGCGGCAGCTTCATGGATTACCTGCTGCCGACGGCGATGGAGACCCCGTCCTGGGAGACCGACAAGACCGTGACGCCCTCGCCGCACCATCCGCTGGGCGCCAAGGGGGTGGGCGAGTCGGCGACGGTCGGCGCGCCGCCGGCGATCGCGAACGCCGTGGTGGACGCGTTGTCGCACCTCGGCGTGCGGCACATCGACATCCCCATCACGCCGGAGAAGGTGTGGCGGATCTTGAAGGAAAAGGGGGTGGCGGAGTAGGGAATGATATCGGGGGCTCCGAGATCGGGAGCCCCGCGCCCTCGACGAACTCTGGCTTGCTGAGCTTTTCCCTACAGTCTCGACAGGTCGTAGATTGGTGAGCCGGGTCCAGACACTCCAGGAGGAGTCCACGGGACTCCACGATCAGCGTCAGGCTGCCCTCGGTAGCCTGCACACCCTCGAGCAGGGCTTCTGACGTGAACTGCGGGCGCGCCCTCCTCGCCGCCGCGTTGCTCTTCGTCGCATGCGCCGTGGGTGACGGCTCGAGGACCGGTCGAACGGCCGAAACGGCCGACACGTCGGCCGTCGCTGCGTCACCCGCACCGGTTCCTCCAGTCACCGGTGCCGCCGATCGCGTCGCAGCACACGGCACCGAGCCCTTCTGGGCCGTCTCGATCGACGCCTCGGGCGTGGTGTACCGCACGCCCGAGGACACCGCCGGTGTCCGCTTTCCCCCGGCGGGGCGGCGCACCGCCGGCGACATCGTGGCGTACCGCTCCGAGCGGGCGACCGGCGAGCCGCGCTCGATCGAGGTGCGGCTCGGCCCGGGCGCATGCTCCAACGGCATGTCGGAGATTCGGTATCCCTTGACCGCCGAGGTCCATCTGATGGGCGACACCCTTCACGGCTGCGCGGAGCGGAGATGAGGCAGGATCCTTCGCGCGACACGCATGACGTCTGCATCGTGCCCGCAGATTTTATAGAGTACGCCGCCAGCCTCTGGTCACTGGATGCCGATTTCCGGAGGATGAGTCGCCTCGGGTTCGTGCTGCTGCACGATGGGGCCTGATCCGGGCTCAGCCCGCCGAGACTGGCGCCCCCATCCCCTCGTAACGTCCGTCGGGATTCAGCGGTACCTCGCCACCCCTTCGCAGGAACTCGTGGCACCTTCGACAGTCGTACCCGGCGTGAGCGCGTTTCCGCTTCCTTGCCTGTCGGACCGGCGGCACGCATAATCGTGCTGGTCATGGGCACCAGGGCTGTCCTGGTCGACGAGCTCGTGACCGAGCACTGACCCTGGGAGCGGACGCGCGAACAGGCAGGTCCAGCCGTGGCTGCTTCTCATGACGTTGTTGTGGTAGGCGGCGGCGGGGCGGGCCTGCGCGCGGCCATCGCCATCGCGGAGGCCAACCCCGGGCTCCGCACTGCCGTGGTCTCCAAGGTCTACCCGATGCGCAGCCACACGGTCTCGGCCGAGGGC
>JACORV010000149.1 GCA_016179225.1 Gemmatimonadota bacterium
CGCGTCACCGCCGCACGCCGCGGGTCCACCTCGTCGCAGACATTGCACGAGCTGCCCGCCGCTACGTAGAGCTTGTCGTCCGGCCCGAAGACGATCGTCTTCGTCCAGTGGCCGCCCACCGGCAAGCCGTCCACGACCACCTGCGGCTGCGCCGAACCCGGCAGGAGTCGGACCACGCGGTTGGTCTCCGCCACGTAGAGCGTGTCGCCGCGAAAGGCGAGACCGTGCGGGCGATTGAGCCCCTCCACGACGGTGACCACCGCATCGGCGCGCCCGTCGCGGTTCGCGTCGGGAAGCTCGACCACGCGCCCGCCCCCTGGAACGGAGAGATAGGGGACGCCGTCCGGCCCCAGCGCGAAAAACCGAGCGCCGCCCAGCCCCTCTGCGTACACCTCGACCGTGAATCCCTGGGGCACCTGCAACGTCCGGCCGGCCACCGACACATCAACCAGGTCGGAACCCGCGGGCGGCTGCTGCGATTCCGGCGGCGCAGAGTCGCCTACGCACGCCGCCGGCAGCACGGCCACCCAGCACACGGGGAGCGCCGCGAGAAAGACCGACCGCCTGGCCGCCTGGCCGCCTGACCGCCTGACCGCCTGACCGACTCTCACGAACCCGCGTACACGCCGCCGACCGCCGACCCCGGATCGGGCACCGCCTTCTCGCGGCTCTGGAGCGCCTCCGCCTCGGCGGCCAGGATCTCCGCCTCCACGCGCGCCTCCACTGCCTCCAGCGCCGCCCCGGCGATGCCCTGCTTCTTGAGGTGCTCCTCGTAGAGCCCGATCGGATCGCGCTTCCCCCACCGCTCGAACCATTCCGCCGGGAAGGTCGCGCGCGCCTCCCGCTCGTCGTGCGTCGCGTGTCCGCCCATGCGGAACGTCTCGGCGACCAGCATCACCGGTCCCTCACCCGCCCGGCACAGCCCCACGGCGAGCCGGGTGGCCGCGAACCCGTCGAGCACGTTGTTGCCGTCGAAGACCGCGCCCGCCATGCCGTACGACGCCGCCAGATCGTCGAAGTGCTCGGGCAGGTGATGCTGGCCGAGCCGCGTGCCGAGGGCGACCAGGTTGTTCTGCACGATGAAGATCGCGGGGACCTTCTGCACCGCGGCGAAGTTGAACCCCTCGTGCGTGGCGGACGCCTTGGTGGAGCCGTCGCCGATCCAGGTCATCGCCACGCGCTTCTCCCCGCGCATCTTCGACCCGAGCGCGATCCCGGCGATAACCGGCACCATGTCTCCCACGTGGGAGATCGGCTGGAGCACGCGATAGGCCATCGAGCCGTGGTGCAGGTCCCGCCCGTGCGAGGGCGAGTCGGCGGTGGCCAGGTAGCTCCGGAAGCTGTCCGCGACCGGCATCCCCATCTCGGCGCAGGCGCCCGCGTTGCGGATCATTGGCGCGACGATGTCGGTGGCGCGGTCGAGCGCGTGCACCGGCCCCACCGTCGCCGCCTCCTCGCCCGTGCCGAGCCACGCCTTCGAGATGACGCCGGTGCGGACCCAGCGCTTCAGGGTGACGTCGTGCAGCCGGGTGCGCAGCAGCCCCGCGTACAGCCCGAGGAGCGCCTCCTCATCCAGCCCGTCCACGATCTTCCGCCGCGCCGGGTCCTGGCGCGCCGTCTTCCCGAACTCGGCGACGAGCGCCGGGTCAGGCGTCCACGACACGTATTCGGGAGGATCGTAGGCGGGGTAGCGTTTCACAGGACGGGAGCCGGGAGCCGGGAGCCGGACCTTGCGGGGCGCATTCCCAGGTACGGCTCCCGGCTCACGGCGAGCGCGTCCCCGCGCCCGGCCCGGCGAACACCTCCCCGCCCTTCATGACGAACACCGGCCGCTGTAGCACGGTGATGTCCTGGAGCGGGTCACCCGGCACGGCGACGATGTCGGCGAGCTTGCCCGCCTCGATCGAGCCGACCTCGTGCTCCAAGCCAAGGAGCGTGGCGGCATTCATCGTCCCGGCCTGGATCGCCTGCATCGGCGTCATCCCGCCCAGGGTGACCAACAGCTCGAACTCCCTGGCGTTCTGGCCGTGCGGGAAGACGCCGGCGTCGGTGCCGAGTGCGATGCGCACACCGCCTTGCACGGCGAGGCGGATCGAGCGCTGCATCGCGGCCCACGCGGCGCGCCCCTTCGCCGCCGCCCACGGCGGCAGGCGCCGGCTCCCCTCCTCGCTCCCCACCGACCAGCCGGCCATCAGCGTCGGCACCAGCCAGGTCCGCTGCTCGACCAGCACGCGCACCGCCTCGTCGGTGAGGAACGAGCCGTGCTCGATGCTGTTCACGCCCGCCCGCGCGGCGGCGATGATGCCCTCCGTGCCGTGCGCGTGCGCCGCGACGCGCCGCTCCAGCAGCCGCGCCGTCTGCACCACCGCACGCAGCTCCTCGTCGTCGAACTGCTGCACGCCGACCGCGTCGCCCTGCGAGAGCACGCCTCCCGTCGCGCAGATCTTGATGACGTCGGCGCCGTACTTGACCTGCATCCGCACCGCCTGGCGGATCTGCTCCGGCCCGTCGGCGATCCCCTCGAGCGGCCCCGGCTCGTGGCCGAAGATCCCCGGCACGTATCCGTTGTCGTCGCAGTGCCCTCCCGTGATGCCGAGGGAGTTGCCCGCCGCAAGCATCCGGGGCCCCGGCACCCGGCCCGCGTTGATCCCGTTCCGGAGCGCGATGTCGGCGAAGCCGCCCGCGCCCACGTTGCGCACCGTCGTGAAGCCGGCCTCGAGCGTGCGGCGCGCGTTGGCGACGCCGTAGATGGCGAGGTCCGCCGCCGACTCCGTCACCGCGCTGTGGACCCAGTCGCCGTCGCCGATAGTGCGGCCGGCCAGGTGCACGTGCGCATCGATGAAGCCGGGCAGCACCGTGGCGCGAGAGAGATCGACGACGCGCGCGCCCTGCGGCACCGCGACGCCCGGCCCCACCGCCTCGATCCGCTGCCCGCGAATCACGATGACGGCGTTCCGGACCGGCCCGCCGCCTCTGCCGTCGATGAGCGTGCCCGCGCGGATCGCCACGACCTCGGCCGCGGGTGCCGCGGGGGCTTGTTGCGCGGCGGCCGCGCCGAGAGGCGCGGCCGCGAGAAGGACCGCCGAAACGTAGCGACGCATCAGAAGAGTTTCCCCTTGATCTTGCTCATGAGGCTGTCGCGGGTGCCGGCGGCCTTCTCGAGCGCGTCGCCGAGCTCCTTCGCGCCCTGGTAACGGTCGCCGGGGTCGGCCTCGATGGCTTTCATGAGGGCCTTCTCGAACTCGGGGCTGAACTGGAGGTCGGCGCGCGCCTTGCGCAGCGGCATCGGCTGGCCGCGCAGCCTCGCGATCATCATGTCCTGCGCGCTCTTGCCCTCGAACGGGAGCCGGCCGGTGAACATCTCGTACGCCACCAGGCCCAGCGCGTAGATGTCCGACCGCCCGTCGAGCGGCTTACCGCGGATCTGCTCCGGGCTCATGAACTCCGGCGTGCCGAGGATAATCCCCGTCGCCGTGAGCTTGGCCATCCCCGGCTCGGCGCGACGCTCCTTAGCGAGGCCAAAGTCCGTCACCACCGCCTTCAGCTTCCCGTCCCTCTCGGGGCAGATGAAGATGTTCTCGGGCTTGAGGTCTCGATGCACGATCTGCTGCTGGTGCGCGAAGTCGAGCGCGTCGCACACCTGCTTCATGATCGGCACGCCCACCTCGACCGGGATCGGCCCCTCGCGCACCTCCTTGTCCGAGAGCAGCTCGCCCTTGAGGAGCGGCATCACCAGATAGATCAGCCCCTCGGCGGTCTCGCCCAGGCGGAGGATGCGGCAGATGTTGGGATGGTCGAGCCGCATGGCGAGGCCCGCCTCGCGGCGCAGCCGCTCGGCCGCGGGTTTATCCTGCGCCAGCTTCGGCGTCATGATCTTGACCGCCAGGCTCTCGCCGGTGGCGATGTCCTTCGCCTCGTACACGAACGACATCCCGCCTTCGCCCAGCTTGCGGACCACCTGGTAGCGTTGGTCGAGAGTCTGATTGCGGAGCGTCTTGGCCGGGTCCGTCCCGGAGGGCGGCGGCTTCACCGCCTGGCGGACTTGCGTCGAGCCCGCCGAAGACGGCGCGTGCGCCTCGACGATCTCGACCAACGGCGTGCCGTCCTTAGGACAGAACTTCGCATCGCCCGTGTACACGGACCGGCACTTGGGGCAGCGCTTTTGGCTCACATGCGCACCAGGTTGCGGCCGTCGGCCTTGGCGCGGTAGAGCGCCGTGTCGGCGACGGCCAGGAAGGATTCGGGCGTGTTGGCCTTCTGATCCGGGAACGACGCCACGCCAATGGACACCGTCACCCTGAGCGGCTGCGCCCCCTCGCCGAACGGGTACTGCTGGATGCGCTGGCGCATGCGCTCGGCGAAGATCATCGCCCCGTGCACCGCTGTCTCCGGCAGCACGATCACGAACTCCTCGCCGCCGTACCGCGCCACCGCGTCCACCGAGCGCACCTCCCGCCGCAGAATGTCGCCGAGCTGCCGCAGCACCGTATCTCCTACGAGGTGCCCCATGGTGTCGTTGATCCACTAGAAGTGGTCGATGTCCACCATGAGGATCGTGAGCACAAGGCTGTAGCGCCCCGCGCGGTCCAGCTCGCGCTCCAGCACGTCGATGAGCGCGCGGCGGTTGAGGCAGCCGGTGAGCGCGTCCGTCGCGGCCAGCTGCTCTAGCCGCTCCCGGTCCTCGACGACGGTCGCGAAGTCGTGCGCCTTCTCCAGCGCGGCGACCGCCGCCCGGATCACCGAATCCGCGAACTCCGCGTTCTCCTCGGTGAGCGGCGGCTCGCCCTGAAGCGAGCGCAGGTAGAGCACGCCCGTCTGCTCCTCATGCATGCGGAACGGCAGCGCCACCACCGATCGCGTCGCCACCGCCACCCCGTCGCGCGACCACGCGACCCGCGCCTGCTCGAACAGGGGATCGCTCGCCACGTCGGTGACGATCACCGCGTGGCCCGTCTCCAGCGCCTTCAGGATCTCCGGATAGCGCGTCAGCTCCACCCGGAGATTCCGGAGCATCGGGTTCTCGAACGCCGCCACCACCGTGCCGTACACGTCCCCGGGCTTGGCCAGCACGCTCGAGCACTTGGAGAGGCCCAGCGCGCGCGCCACCCGCCGCGACAGGATGTGGTAGATCTCGTCCGGCTTGAGCGAGTCGGTCACCTCGTGGAGGATGTCCACGATCGAGCTGCTCGCCTTGAGATCCGCCTTCACGGCGCTCATCTCGGCCTTCACCGTGCGCATCTCGCGGCCGCGCTTGAGGTGCGCCTCCACCCGCGCCAGCAGCTCCTTCATCCGGAACGGCTTGGCGATGAAGTCCGACGCGCCGACCTGGAGCGACTTCACCGTCCCGTCCTCGGGCGGCATGGACGAGATCATCAGCACCGGAAGGTCGCGCCACCGCGGCTCGGCGCGGATGTGCTCGAGCAGCTGCAAACCGTCCACCTTCGGCATCATGATGTCGAGCAGCAGGATGTCCGGGCGCTCGTCCGCCATGCGGTCGAGCAGGTTCTCGCCGCCCGGCACCGCCGCCACCTGGTAGCCATGCTCCCTGAGGATCCAGGTGAGGGTGTTGACCAGCGCGAGGTCGTCGTCCGCGACGAGCACTTTCGCGCCCGGCACCGAGCTCGGGCTCGCGCTCATCGCGACGGCGCCTCCAGCAGGTTGCGCAGTCCCTCCCACTCGACGTTGCCTCCCGAAAGCACCGCCACTACGGGACCCTTCAGGACGCCCTTCGGCTGCGCCAGGAGCCACGCCAGCGTGGCCGCGCCCGAAGGCTCGAGCACCAGCTTGATGCGGTCGAGCGCGAAGCGTACCGCCTCGCACATCGCCACGTCCGTCACCACCTCCGCGCGATCCACGAAGCGCGAGAGGTGCGCCCAGTTGAGCGCGCCCACCGCCAGCGTGATGAGCCCGTCGGCGATGCTCTCCGTACGCTCCAGCGTCACGCGTGTTCCCGCCGCCTTTGATCTGGCGAGCTTCGCCGCGCCTTCCGGCTCGACAGTTACCACCGTCGTTCCCGGCGAGAGCGCTTTCACCGCTGTGGCCACCCCCGCCGCGAGCCCACCGCCGCCCGCCGGCACCACCACCGTCGCGGCCTCGGGGCAGTCCTCCATGAGCTCGAGGCCGACCGTCCCCTGCCCCGCGATGATCGCCGGATGATCGAACGGCGGCACGACCGCGAGGCGCTCCCGCGAGGCGATCTCCATCGCGCGGTCATACCGGTCCTTGGACGTACGCCCCGCCAGCACCACCTCGCCACCCAGCCGCTCGACGCCCGAGCGCTTCGCAGCCGTCACCGTCTCCGGCATCACGATCACGGCGCGCAGGCCGAACCGCCGCGCAGCGTAGGCGACCGCCTGGCCGTGGTTGCCCGACGAATACGTGATGACGCCCATCGCCCCGTCGCCGGCCAGCTGCCGCACCAGCGTGTACGCCCCGCGCAACTTGAACGCCCCGACCCGCTGGAGGCTCTCGGGCTTCACCAGCGCCGGCACACCCAGCCGCTCCGAAAGATCGTCCACCGGGAGCAGCGGAGTGCGCACCGCGACCCCCGCCAGACCAGTCGCGGCCGCACGGATGGCGTCGAGCGAGACCAGCTCGGGCGGCGCGGAAACGATCACGCGGCTGCAAACCCCCAAAAATCGCCAAACTACGCCGCCCAACAGGGCGCGGCAAGGTCACGAGGCCGGCACCGGCGGCGTCAGGCCGCGCGTCAGCTCCGCCATGAACTGACTCGCCGCCGGGGCGAGCCGCGCATCGGGATGCACGACCACCGCAAGATAGCGCGTCAGGTCGAGACCGGCGACGCGCCGCACGCGGAGCGGCCGGCCCTCGCCGCCGTCCGCCACCGCCAGCTCCGACACTACCGAGGGACCGAGGCCCGCCGTCACCGCCTGGAGAATCGCCTCGGTGCTGCCCAGCTCGAAGAGGACGTTCAGCGAGTGCCCGTGCGCGACGAGTGCGCGCTCCAGCACGCCGCGCGTGCTCGACCCGCGCTCGCGCACGATGAGCGGCTGCGCCGCCAGAGCTTCCGCGTCGATCCGCGGCCTGCGCGCGAGCGAGTGCACCGGCGGCGTCACCACCACCAGCTCGTCGCGCCGGAAGGGCGTCACGACCAAGCCAAGCTGCTCGGTCGTCTCGCCGATGACGCCGAAATCGAGCGCGCCCTGCACCACCCACTCCTCCACCTCGCGCGTGTCGCCGATCCTGAGCTCCAGCTCGATCTCCGGGTGGCGCGCCCGGAACTCGCCCAGCATCCGCGGGAGGAGGTACGTCCCCGGCGTCGTGCTCGCGCCGATCGCCAGCCGCCCGCGCCGGAGCCCCACCGTCTCCCGCACCGCCGCCTCCGATTCCTCCACCAGCCGCAGCACTCTGCGCGCGTAGTCCACGATCATCCGGGCGGGATTGGTGAGCACGATCCGCCGGCCCACCCTCATGGTGAGGGGGATTCCGTAATGACGCTCCAGCGCCCGCAAGTTCTGGGAGAGTGCGGGCTGGCTCATCCGGCTCGCCCGGGCGGCAGCCGTCACAGACCCGTGCTCCGCGAGGGCCACCAGGAGCCCGAGTCGCCTGATGGTAAGAGGAGTGTCGTCAGGGGAACCAAGCATAAGATAGACCTATATGATACCCAATATAGGCCTATTTGACGTTATGGCAATCACGACCTAGCTTGTGCGCATTCCAGGACAGCACGGCGCGGAGAGCGCCTCGAACCAACCCGACCACGAGAAACCTATGTCCGCCCCAGGCCTGCCGGCCCTCACCCCCGAAGTGCTTGCCCGGGAGATCGCCGCCGGCGAGCGGCTGCTCATCATCGACACGCG
>JACORV010000145.1 GCA_016179225.1 Gemmatimonadota bacterium
CTCCGCGAGGCGCTGCGGGAGCGGACCGGGCTGCCGACCCTGTTCATCGAGAGCGACCTCTGCGACCCGCGCTACTTCCAGGCGGCACAGCTCCGCAACCGAATCGACGCCTTCTTCGAGTCGTTGAAGCACCAGCGGCTCGTCGCCGCGACCGCCTAGGAGGACCACCCATGCTCGTCGCCGGGGTGGACGTCGGCTCGACGCAGACCAAGGCCGTGGTGCTGAACGAGCAGCGGCGCATCGTGGGACGGGGGCTCGTGCCGACGGGCGCGCACGTGGTACGCGCGGCAGGACGCGCGTTCGAGGCCGCGCTCGCCGACGCGCGCGTCGACGCGGCGGACGTGGGCTGCGTGATCTCGACCGGCTACGGCCGCTACAAGGTGACGTTCGGGCACGACCAGGTCACCGAGATCAGCTGCCACGCGAAGGGCGCGAGCTTTCTGTTCCCCGGCACCCGCACCCTGCTCGACATCGGCGGGCAGGACACCAAGGCGATCCGCCTCGACGAGAAGGGCGACGTCGCCGACTTCTGCATGAACGACAAGTGCGCGGCCGGCACGGGGCGGTTCCTCGAGGCGGCGGCGAGCGTCGTGGGGCTCACGCTCGACGACATCGGTCCGATCTCGCTCCAGGGCAAGATGCCCATCAAGCTCTCCAACGTCTGCACCGTCTTCGTGGAAACCGAGATCCTGAGCCACCTCGCGCGCGGCCGCAAAGTGCCGGACGTGCTGATGGGCGTGCACCGCGCCATTGCCGGCCGCGCCGTCGGCCTGATGCGGCGCGTCGGGCTCAACACCGAGTACACCTTCACCGGCGGCGTCTCGCGCAACCCCGGGATGCTCGCGGCGCTCCAAGAGCGGTTGGGCGTCACGCTCAACGTCTCGCCCGATTCCCACTACATGGGCGCCATCGGTGCCGCGCTATTCGCCTGGGAGCGCAGCCGCACGACGCCCGCCGCCACAGAGGCCGCATGACGTACGTTCTCGGACTGGACGTCGGCTCGCGCACCACCAAGGGCGTGCTGCTCGGCAACGGCACGCACTCCCTCGCTCGCGCGAGCATCATGACCGGCGCGCTCTTTCAGGACGCCGCGGCGAAGGTCCGCGACATGTGCTGCACCGCGGCGCTGATCGATCCTGAAGAGGTGGGTTACGTCGCGAGCACCGGATACGGGCGCTACCAGGTCGCCTTCCGGCAGGTCCAGATCACCGAGATCACCTGCCACGCCCGCGGCGCCCTCGCTCTCTTCCCGCAGACGCGCACGGTCATCGATTGCGGCGCGCAGAACACCCGCACCATGCGAGTGGGGCCGGACGGCCGGGTGCTGGCCTTCCGGGTGAACGACAAGTGCGCCTCGGGCGCGGGACGCTTCCTGGAGCGCGTAGCGAAGGCCCTGGAGCTGCACCTCGCGGAGCTGGGCCCGCGGGCGCTCATGTCGAAGAACCCGTGCGAGATCTCCTCGATCTGCGCGGTGCTCGCCGAGTCCGAGGTCATCAACTTGGTGAGCCAGGAGCAACCGACCGAAGACATCCTCGCCGGCGCGCACCGAGCCATCGTGGGCCGGGTGCTCTCGCTGGTACGGATGCTCAAGTTCGAGCCCGAGGTCACGGTCACGGGCGGCGTCGTGCACAACCCCGCCTTCGTCCAGGTTCTCCGGGAAGGGCTCGGCGTGGATGTCAACGTCGGCGCCGACAATGAGTACGCCGGCGCGATGGGCGCGGCCCTCCTCGGCCTCCTCCGCCTCGAGAGGGCCGCCGCATGAGGGCCGCCATCTTCAACGGGTGCGGCCAGCCGCTCGAGCTCGGCGACGTTCCGGACCCCGTCCCGGGGCCGGGCGATGTCCTAGTGCGGGTGGCTGCCTGCGGTCTCTGCCACACCGATCTCCATTACCTCGACCACGGCGTAAAAACCTTCAAGGCGCCGCCCCTCATCCTCGGCCACGAAGCGGCGGGCACGGTGGCGAGGGCGGGCGAGCGCGCAACCCGTTACGCCGCCGGCGCCCGGGTGCTGATTCCGGCCGTGCTCTCGTGCGGAGACTGCGGCTATTGCCGCCAGGGGAGGGAGAACCTCTGCGACGCGCTCGTCATGCTCGGCAACAACATCGACGGCGCTTTCGCCGAGTACGTCGTCGTCCCCGAGCGGGATCTCGTCCCGGTCCCCGACGCCCTGCCGCTCCAGCAGGCCTGCCTGATCGCGGACGCGATCTCGACGCCGTACCACGCGGTCAAGCGCCGCGGCCGCGTGACGGCCGGCGACACGGTCGCGGTCGTAGGATGCGGGGGGGTGGGCCTCAACGTGGTGCAGTGCGCGACCGCCGCAGGCGCGCGCGTCATCGCCGTCGATCCGAACGAGGCGCGACTCGCCGTGGCGCGCTCGCTCGGGGCCGACCACACGATCGCGCCGCGCGGCGGGGAGCGCATCGACCAGCGGGTCCGACAGCTCACGGCGGGCGGGGTGAACGTCGCGTTCGAGGCGGTCGGCACACCGGCGACGATCGAGCTCGCATTCAGCCTGCTGCGCCGCGGCGGCCGGCTCTGCGTGATCGGCTACTCGCACGAGCCGGTGGCGCTCTCGGCCGCGCGGCTCATGTACCACGAGCTGGAGGTGGTTGGGAGCCTGGGCTGCGGCGGCGGCGAGTATGCCGAAATCATGCGCCTGGTGGAGGCGGGACGGCTGCGCCTGGAACCCATCGTCAGCGGGACGCTTCCTCTCGCCGACATCAATCAGGGTTTCGACCGGCTGCGCCGTGGCGAGGGGATTCGGTGGGTGGTGACACCATGATCGACCCGCTGCTTCGCTTCGAGGCCGAGCACGAGGAGGCGCTCGCGGTACTCGACCGGCTGGCGGACGCGGCGCTGGCGCTGCGGCGAGGCGAGCCCGCCTGGCAACACCTCGCCACGGTGCGCGACGTGCACGCGACCCTCACCCACGCGGTGCGCACGCACAACGACAAGGAGGAGCACGCCCTCTTCCCGCTGCTCGGCGACCAGGCCCCCAGCGCGGTGTTCATCGACGAGCACCGCACGCTCCGGGCCTTGGAGCACGAGCTCGCCGCGGCGCTGGACGGGTCCGATCCCATGCGCCTGGCGCACGTCGCGCTCTCGATCGTGGAGCTGCTGCGGGCCCACATCGAGCGCGAGAACACCGTGCTCTTCCCCCTGGCGCGCACCCTCCTGGGCAACGAAGGGCTCCTCGAGGTCGCGAGGCGCCTGGGTTAAAGAGTTGAAGAGTTAGAGAGTTGAGGAGTTGAAGAGTCGAAGGGCCCGGTGCTGAGCCGGGCCCTTCGACTTTTGGAGCGGCTGGGTTCGGGCAGGAAAAGACGCGGGTTTCGCCTGATGACCCGCGCGCAGGCGC
Source organism: Gemmatimonadota bacterium (assembly GCA_016179225.1). Taxonomy (GTDB): domain Bacteria; phylum Gemmatimonadota; class Gemmatimonadetes; order Gemmatimonadales; family JACORV01; genus JACORV01. Next base: position 3,355 of record JACORV010000145.1, read on the forward strand.
CACGCCCCGCGCATCGCCTTGTGGCGCCCCCGCAACATGAACCCCGTCGTCATCGCGGGCGTGCGGGTCGTGGGTTCGGCGCAGAACTTGCTATCTTCGCGTGCACTCCCCGCTTGGAGACGCTTTGGAGATACCAGTGATGACCGCTTCTTCAGCGGATCGCCGCCCGGCCCTGAACTCGTCCTTGAAGACCGGTGGCGTGGAGTTGCGCGGTCCGGTGACCGGGGCCCAGACCGAGATCCTCACCCCGGACGCTCTAGCTTTTCTCACCACCCTGCACCGCGCCTTTGATGGGCGACGCCAGGAGCTGCTGGCGCGTCGCGGCGCGCGACAGGAAGAGATCGAGGCCGGCGCGCTGCTCGACTTCCTCCCGGAGACGCGCGAGATCCGCGAGAGCGATTGGGCGGTCGCGCCCATTCCGCGCGACCTCCTGAACCGCACGGTTGAGATCACTGGTCCCGTCGAGCGTAAGATGATCATCAACGCCCTCAATTCCGGCGCCAACGTCTTCATGGCCGACTTCGAGGACTCGAACGCGCCGACCTGGGCCAACAACCTCGACGGTCAGGTGAACCTGCGCGACGCCGTGCGGCAAGTGATCACCTACGAGAGTCCCGAGGGGAAGCGGTACGAGCTGAAGCCCCAGCCCGCGGTCCTGTTCGTGCGGCCGCGCGGGTGGCATTTGCCGGAGAAGCATCTCCTCGTGGATGGGCGGCCGATATCGGGCTCGCTCTTCGACTTCGGGCTTTTCTTCTTCCACAATGCGAAGGAGCAGATCGCCCGCGGCACCGGCCCGTATTTCTACCTCCCCAAGATGCAGAGCCACCTCGAGGCCAGGCTTTGGAACGACGTCTTTGTGATGGCGCAGGATCATCTCGGCATTCCCCACGGGACGATCCGCGCGACGGTGCTGATCGAGACGATCCACGCCGGCTTCGAGATGCACGAGATCCTCTGGGAGCTGCGCGACCACTCGGCGGGCCTCAACTGCGGGCGCTGGGACTACATCTTCAGCTTCATCAAGACCTTCCGGAACCGGCCGGCGTTGGTGCTGCCCGATCGCGCGCAGGTCACGATGGACCGGCACTTCCTCAACGCTTACGTCCAGCTTCTCATCCAGACCTGCCACCGGCGAGGCATTCACGCGATGGGGGGAATGGCGGCCCAGATCCCGATCAAGAACGACCCGGCCGAGAACGAGCGGGCGCTCGAGAAGGTAAGGCAGGACAAGCTGCGTGAGGTGAAGGCGGGGCACGACGGGACCTGGGTGGCGCACCCGGGGCTGGTCGCGGTAGCGCGCGAGGTCTTCGACGCGCACATGCGCCAGCCGAATCAGATCCCGCGCTCTCGGGACGACGTCCACGTCGCGGCCGGGGACCTGCTGGCGCCCCACACGGGACCGATCACCGAGCGCGGGCTGCGCACCAACATCGACGTCGGGATCCAGTACCTCGAGGCCTGGCTGGGCGGCAACGGCTGCGTGCCGATCTACAACCTCATGGAGGACGCGGCGACGGCGGAGATCTCGCGCAGCCAGGTGTGGCAGTGGATCCGCCACGGCGCCAGGCTCGACGACGGCCGTCCGGTGACCCGCGCGCTGGTGCAGGGCACTATGGAAGAGGAGCTCGCGCACCTGCGCGAGCGGCTCGGCGCCGAGCGCTTCGAGGCCGGGAAGTTCCGCGCCGCCGCGCAGATCTTCGAGTCGATGATCACGCGCCAGGACTTCGTCGAGTTCCTCACACTCGCCGCTTACGACCAACTCGACTGACCTCGTACCGGAGCACGCGATGGACCGGAAGACGTTCGTCACGAAACTGGCAACCCAGTGGAAGACATCGCCGCGGTGGAAAGGGATCACCCGCACGTACACGGCCGACGACGTCTACAAGCTGCGCGGCACCATCGCGATCGAGCACACGATCGCGCGTCTGGGGGCGGCCAAGTTGTGGAAGCTCCTGCACGAGGAGCCGCACATCGCGGCGCTATCCGCCCTCACCGGGGCGCAGGCGGTGCAGCAGGTGAAGGCGGGGCTCAAGGCCATCTACCTCTCCGGCTGGCAGGTGGCGGGCGACATCAACACCGCCCTGGAGACCTACCCCGACCAGAGCCTCTATCCCGCGGACAGCGTCCCGACGCTCGTCGAGCGGCTCAACAACGCGCTGCTCCGCGCGGACCAGATCGCGCACCTGAAGGGCAAGCACGACGTCGACTGGCTGGTGCCGATCGTGGCGGACGCGGAGGCGGGATTCGGCGGCCTCCTCAACGCCTACGAGCTGATGAAGCACCTGATCTTCAAGGGCGCCTCGGCGGTGCACTTCGAGGACCAGCTCGCGTCGCTCAAGAAGTGCGGGCACCTGGGCGGCAAGGTCCTCGTGCCCACCAGCGAGTTCGTCGTGAAGCTGGTCGCGGCGCGGCTGGCGGCAGACGTGTGCGGCGTGGACACGGTCTTGATCGCCCGCACCGACGCGCTCTCGGCGACCATCCTCGCCAACGACATCGACCCATATGACCGGGAGTTCATCCTCGGCGACCGCACGGCCGAGGGGTTCATTAGAGTGCGGCCGGGGATCGAGCAGGCGATCGCACGCGGGCTGGCGTACGCGCCCTACGCCGACCTGCTTTGGTTCGAGACGTCGAAGCCGGACATGAAGGAGGCCGAGGTCTTCGCCGAGGCGATCCACGCCAAGTTCCCCGGCAAGATGCTGGCGTACAACTGCTCGCCATCGTTCAACTGGAAGACGCACCTCAAGGACGACCAGCTCCTCGGCTTCCAGGAGGCGCTCGGGGCGATGGGCTACAAGTTCCAGTTCGTGACGCTCTCCGCGTTCCACGCGCTCAACCACTCGATGTTCGCGCTCGCGCTCGACTACAAGACGCGGGGGATGGCGGCGTACGCCGACCTGCAGTCGCGGGAGTTCGCCTCGGAGAAGGACGGCTACGAGGCGATGCGACACCAGGAGTTCGTGGGGGCGGGCTACTTCGACGAGATCACGGAGATTGCGACCGGCGGGAGGGCGTCAACGCTCGCGCTCGAGGGGTCAACCGAGAAGGAGCAGTTCCAGAAGGCCGCGTCCTAGCGCGGTGACGGCGGACGCATCCATGGATGCGCACATGAAGGCCGCCATCTCGGAAGCCAGGCGAGGGCTCGCCGAGGGCGGCATCCCGATCGGCGCGGTCCTTGCGCATGGGGACACGATCATCGGGCGCGGCCACAATCGCCGCGTGCAACGCGGCAGTGTCGTGCTTCACGCCGAAATGGACGCGTTGGAGAACGCGGGTCGGCAGCCGGCGGCGGTGTATCGGGAGTCGGTGCTGTACACTACGCTGTCGCCTTGCGCGATGTGCAGCGGCGCGATCCTGCTCTACGGCATTCCGCGCATAGTGGTCGCGGAGAACCGCACGTTCATGGGCGAGGAAGAGCTGCTCCGCTCGCGGGGCGTCACCGTGGAAGTGCTCCAGGATCCCGCCTGCATCCAGCTGATGACGGAGTTCGTGTGCGCCCACCCCGACCTGTGGAACGAGGACATCGGAGTCTGATGCCGGTTCGTCACGGCGACCTGAGACCGCCCGCCTTGGCGATACGAGCCCTAGCGTTTGCCAGCCAACGGAACACCCACGCGAAATCGGTCATCTCCGAGAGCGCCAGCGCGGTGAAGTAGAGATACCCGGCGGCGATCACCCGCTGGGGCTCGTCCGTCCACGGAAGGCCGGCCCCCGGCAGACGCTGCGACGAGAGCACATCCCCAGTGAGGCCGAGCGCCGGCAATGGGGCGAGGATCGTGACCGTGACCGCGAGTACGTACAGCGCGAGTGCGCCGCCCCAGCCGTGCTGGAGAAGATCCAGCTCGCTCTCCCGTGGCGACCGACCGACCAATACGCCGAGCAGCTTGTTCGCCGTCAGCCCCCAGAAGCCGATGAAGGGCCACCAGCTCTCGAAGACGAGGGCGAGGCCGCCCGCGAACACCGAGTAGAACATGGCAATGCCCAGCAGCGTGAGGACCCGCTCCGCCCGCGCCTTGTCGCCGAGCCACACGACGCCCATGAAGCCCGAGCTGTGGATGATGACGAACTCGAGCAGCATGACGCCCATCAGGTAGGCGACCATCCGTCGCCCCAGCGCATCCGGCACCACCCAGGTCACGACGCACATCGCCCCGAGGACGAGATCGGGAAGTGCCGAGATGAGGCCCGGCACGGAAACGCTTCCGGCCCAGCGGCGACGGGTCATGGCGCCGTGACGTTATCCCGACGCGTCGATGTCGTCCAGCGCGTAGCGGCTTGACACGCTCCGAGCCCCATCGAATCCTTGACGCGCGATGCGGATGATCGGCGTTGCGCGATTGGCCGTCGCGGCGGTCGCGCTCTTCTGCGGGATGCCGGCGAGCGCGCTCGCCCAGGCCGCCGCCGCGCGACGCGCCTCGCACGCGCTGTCGGCCTTCGCGGTGGCCAAAGCGGAGCGATTGCTCCGCGATCGTCTTCCCTGCCTCGGCTGCCACGAGCTGGGCGGCGATGGCGGCCGAATCGGGCCGAGCCTGTCGAACGTCGGCGCGCGCCGCAGCCGCGACCACATCGCGGCGATGATCGGAGACCCGCAGCGCATCGTCCCCGGCACGATCATGCCGAAGGTGCGAATGAGCGCCGCGACCGCGGCGCTCATCGCCGACTACCTTAGCCGGCGGGCGAGGAGCCAGGAGCCGCCGGCGTTCGCGCCGCCGCCCTCGTACGGGACGCCCAGCGGGACGCCGCCCGGCGATCCCGCGACGGTCTACCACCGGTTCTGCGCGCCGTGCCACGGGCTCACGGGTGACGGGGACGGTTACAACGCGCCGTTCCTTTCGGTGCGGCCCACCGCGCACGCGTCGGCCGCGTACATGTCCACTCGCTCGGACGACGCGCTGTACGACGCCATCGCCGGCGGCGGCTACATCATGAACCGCAGCGCGCGGATGCCGCCCTTCGGGGTCACGCTGAGCGCGGCGCAGATCCGCGGCCTCGTGGCCTATCTCCGGACGCTCTGCGGCTGCGCCGGGCCCGCGTGGTCACGGGATGACCGGTGAGCCGGAAGAAGCGCCGTCGCGGATCGCAGGACCGGCCACCGCCTGAGCCCGGCCGCGCGCGGGACGCGACCCCTCCGCCGACCGCGCCGCGAGGCGCGCTCACGTCATTAGGGGCAATCCGGTTGGTGGCCTCCGCCGCGATCGCGACGCTGGGCGTCGCGCTCCTGGTTTGGGGAGTCAGGCATCGCGCCGGGGAGCCACGCGGTCCCGCGCTTCCGCCGCGCGCCGCGGCGCCCACCGCGCCGCACGTGAGCTACGCCGACTTCGTTGGGGCCGAACCGTGCGCCGAGTGTCATCGCACAGAGTACGCCGCCTGGGCATCCTCGACCCACGGTCGCGCGGGCGGTCCGCCCGCCCGCGGGCGAGTCATCGCCCCATTCGACGGGCGCCCGATCCGCTTCAAGGACGCCACGGTGACGCCGTCGGTCGCGGGGAACGGCGATTACGTCTTCACTGTCGAGCAACCGGGGCGTCCCGCGCAGGTCTTCCGCGTCGTTGCGGTGGTCGGCGGCGGGCACCTGGCGGGCGGCGGGACCCAGGGGTTCTTCAGCGCGTTCCCCGACGGCACGCTGCGCTTCCTTCCCTTCGATTACAGCCGGCAGCAGCGGGTGTGGTTTTGCAACACGGGCGGCCGCACCAACCGCGGCTGGATACCGATCACGCCCGAGATGGCGTTCGCCGATTGTGGTGACTGGCCTCCGAGCCGGGTCCTTGGCAGCCACGAGCGCTTCCAGAACTGCGAGCAGTGCCACGGCAGCCAGATCCTCCTGGTGTACGACATGGGCGCCAGACGATACGACACCCGCTACACCACGCTTGCGATCAACTGCGAGTCGTGCCATGGGCCCGGGCGCCGCCACGTCGAAGCCGCGCGCTCCGGCGAGCTGGAGCGCGCCTCGGACGCGGGAATGGTGGCGCTCGCGACGCTTTCGAAGGACCAGTCACTCGCGGTGTGCTTTCAGTGCCACTCGCTGAAGCAGGAGATCCGTCCCGGCTACCTCCCCGGCGAGCCTTTCGCGGACTACTTCGCGTTGCGCCTGCCGCTGCTGCGCGGCAGCCCACTCTTCGCCGATGGCC
>JACORV010000151.1 GCA_016179225.1 Gemmatimonadota bacterium
CGCACTGCGCGACGCTCTTGCCCTCGCGGCGGGCCTTCTGCTTGAGCCGGCGCTCCAGGGATTCGTCAATGAAGATCGTGGTGCGCTTCATGTCATACATATTACATCTGATGTATGACTTTGGCAAGGCGGCTAGGGACGGCGCTCCAGCCGCGCCACCTCGGCGCGCACGCTGTCCCGCTGGGGGATGAGCACGGGCTCGGCGTCCTGCCGCATCATGAGGTAGTGCCGAAACGCCAGGATCGCCCTGGTGGTGTCGCTCACGGCCGCCGCGAGCCGCCCCTCCATCCTGGCGCAGGTCGCGGCCGTCCACTCAAGCCCCTGGAAGTATGACCTCGCGCGGATCGCTTCGAGCGCGCGCGGCAGGTTGCCGCGCGCCTCCCACAGGCGCGCGAGCACGATGTGCTCGAAGCCGCCAATGCCGACGATCGGCGCTTGGGCCCGGATGGCCGAATCGGCGGTCGCCAGTCGGGCGTCCAGGTCCGCCGCCCCCGCTCTCCCCGCTCGCTCGAGGGCGAGCGCGTCGGCACAATTCACCTGGCCCAACCGGCGCAGCGCCGGCTCGTCGTCAGCGTCGGAAGTGCCTGCACGCAGTCGCCAGTGCGCAAGCGCGCACGTTGCGACGGCAAGCCCGGCGCTGTCGGCCGGCGGTGAGGCCGCGAGGCCCCGCGCCGCCGCGGCGCCGGCCGCAGAGTCACCATCCGCGAACAGTGACGTCAGGACCGTCAGCGCATCGCGCCGTGTCGAGTCCGTCCACCCAACGGCGGTGCGCGCGGCAGCCGCCGGGCGTCCCTGCACGGTTGCGGAGACGAAGTAGTTGCGGGGCGCGACGGCCCTCTCCCCCGACGCTCCGTGTCGCATGGCGAGTGCGTACATCTCATCGGTCAGCGCTGCGGACACACCGTAGAGACCCGCCCGCGCGGACATCACCGGCGGCGAGGTCGGCTCCTGAGCGCGCCGCCGCAACGCAGCCAGCAGCGCCGCGTCATTCGTGCGCCCCCCGACGATCCAGGCCCAGCCCCAATCGCCGGGGGCGTCGGACAAGCGATCGAAGGCGGGCCACACGTGACGCACCAGCGCCGTGTCGTTGGTCAGGAGCCCCACCTCCAGCAGGTGCTGGAGAATGGGCGAAAGGGAGTCGAGGGCCAGTGCGCGCTCGAAATGCACTCGCGCCAGCTCCAGCCAGTCTGCCTCGCCGCCAGCCGCGCCCCAGTGCCACAGCAGATCCCCGTACAGGTACTGCGCGTCCGGCGACTCCGGCAGCAGCGACGCGACCCGCCGGCGGTCCGCTAACCGCTGGCCTCTGCTGGGCGGCGCGCCCGGCTCGCCGAAGTAGTCGAGGAGCAGCAGTCGGTCCTCAGGCGACAGCCTGTCCCGCAACGCCTGCGCGCGCGACGCCCAAGGAGCGTTGGCGGCGGTCTGCAGCATCCAGGACCCGATGCGGTAACGCATGAACGCCGCCTGCGCGAACACGCTGTCCGCTGCGAACGCGCGCTCGAGCGCCGCGGCCGCTTCCGGGTAGCGCGAGCGCCGCCACAGCGACAACCCCTCGAGGTAGGCGCGCATGGCCTGCGGCGAGTCCGTCAGCTGCGTCTCCCCACGGGCGCGAGCACGGCCGCCCACAACCCCCAACAGTCCGGTGGTCAATCGGCGTAGCAGCGGCTCCAGACTGTCGACGGCCCCCGACACCGGCTCGGCGCTCCGGACGGCCCCGTCCGGAACGCTCACGACCGACGCCGTGACCCGCAGCCGCGATCCCAGCCCGACGACGCTGCCCTCGATGAGCAACCCCGCGCCGACCTCCCGGGCGACGCGCATGCCGTCCGACTGCGAGAGCGGCGCGCGCAGCCCGCCGCCGGCGCGTCGCCAAGCGCGGAGCACGCTGCCCATGTGTACCGCGCGGGGGCCGCTTTCCCCGGTGAACTCGGCGGCGATCAGCTCCGCGAGCCCCTCACCGAGCAGCGAGTCGGCAGTAGTTACACGGAACGGAAGCACGGCGATGCGGTTCGGATCGGGAGCCGACGGCGCAGCTGCCCGTGGGGCGCCGCGGCACGGCGGCGGCGTGCCGTCTGGACACTGGGCCAAACACAGGCGCACCGTGCTACAGGCCCAGCAGACACACAGGAGCAGCAGGCGTGGAAGTGGCATGGATGGCACGAATGTACGGCGCGCGAAAACGCGCCGCCATGCAGTGGTTCGGGCTACCGCTCGCCGCCGCGGACACCTACCGTGGCGACGCGGTTGGCGAGCGGTTGCGAGCGCGCGTGTCAGCCTTCGGGCCTGCCGTGGTCCGTCGCCACAAGGGGTTGCCGGCGTGGCGGAATCGGCAGACGCGGTCGGTTCGCACCCGACTGGGCGAGAGCCCGTGTGGGTTTGCCGCAGTCGCCGCTGTCGCGGCGACCGCAGCCGGTCTCGCCACCGCTGCGCGGTGGCATCGGCTCGAGTCCCACCGCCGGCACCCACCGCTTGACTCGGCGGCCGACACCCTGCATACTCGGCTGGTCGGGTGCGAACCTGCTGCGGCTTCCGCTGCGCCGCGCTAGGGAACGGGTCGGGCGATGAGCCCGGCCCGTTCACGTTCCCGGCGGTGACGGGCTCTTCAGGCACGGCCGCGTGACAGAATCGCGTCGCGGCGGACCAGACCAGACATTGCGGCTTCTCCCCGCGCCATGCAACGTCACGGCATGACCACCCTCACCTGGCACGGCCACGCCTGCTTCGTGCTCGAGCACGGCGCTCACCGCGTCATCATCGACCCGTTCCTCACCGGCAACCCGACGGCCGACATCGACGCCGCGCAGCTCGGCAAGGTGGACGCGATCCTCGTAACGCACGGCCACGGCGACCACGTGGGCGACGCGGTGCCGCTCGCGCAGATGCACGACGCCGTGGTCGTGGCCCCGTACGAGCTGGCGGTCTTCCTCTCCGAGCAGGGCGCGCCCCGCGTCCACCCGATGCACATCGGCGGCGCGCACGACTTCCCCTTCGGCCGCGTGAAGCTGGTGCCCGCGATCCACGGCGGTATGGTGGAGGGGACTGATGGCTCGCGCTTCGCGACCTGGCCCTGCGGGTTCGTGGTGACGATGGGCGGGAAGAGCGTCTATCACACCGGTGACACCGCGCTCACCATGGACATGCAGCTCCTCGCGGGCCGGGTGGACGTGCTGCTCGTCCCCGTCGGCGACAACTACACCATGGGGATCGAGGACGCGGTGCGGGCGGTGGAGTTCGTGAAACCGAAGGTCGCGATCCCGATGCACTACGGGACCTTTCCGGTGATCGCGGCGGATCCGGAGGAGTTCAGAACGGCCGTCGGGAACCGAGCGGAGGTCGTCGTGCTGACGCCCGGCCAATCGTATGGCTATTGAGAGGGCAAGCGAACACGCCCCTCGCGCCGTGCGCTGCGCTGCACGACTTACGCTGCCACC
>JACORV010000152.1 GCA_016179225.1 Gemmatimonadota bacterium
CGGTGGCGACCCACGCCGGTTTGACACGGTTCTTCCCCCGATCCATGTTAGCCCCCTTCGGCGATCCCAATGATAACCGTGTCCTTCACACCCACCATCCAGCGGCACGTCGTGTGCCCAAGAGCCGCGGTACCTGCCGCCGGTCTACTCCGTCCGCTTCGCGCGGTGATGGGTCGGCGCTAGGCCCCTTCCTCGGGCCGAAGGACAATAATCGCCAACGTGATGCGTAGTAGTTGTAGATAGGCACCGCTACGAGTCGTCATCCCGTTGGCGCGGAGGCAGGTCGTGTCATCCAGGCGGCGAATTCCCTGGCTCGCGGGCGTGGCTTCGGCCGCGCTCTTCGCGGGCTGCAGCGAGGGCCCAACAACCCCCGACACGTCGAGCAATCCCAGGCCGTGGGGCAGCTCCACCAGTTGATCGGCGGCCTCTTCAGCCCGATCGGGAACATCTTCGGCGGGTTCTAGGCCCATCGGCGCGAAGGAGCCGTCGCGCGGGGCACCTGCCGAGGCTGCCCCCGAGCCCTCTCCCGGTGACGGGGACCCGGCGGGCGTCGAGGCGCTGCTCGCCCGCCATGCCGAGGGCCTTCGCGCCTACTTCGGCGCGCGCTGCCGGGATGCCGAGTTGACGGCCGAGCTGTCGCAGGAGGTGGCGTACCGTCTGGTGCACGCAGGGCCCAGACTCGACCCGGGCCGCAACCCGCGCGGCTACCTTTTTCGCACCGCGGACAACGTCTGGCGGGACCACGTGCGGCGGGACATCGTGCAGCGGCGCGCCGAGCAACAGCTGCGGCAGGGAGGGACGGCGACCGCGCCGGCGGCGGACGCGCGCCTCCTGGAGCGGGATCTCCGCGGAGCCGTTCGGCGCGCCATCGCCGAGCTGCCTGCGGCGCAGCGGGAAGTGGTCGAGCTCCGGCACTACGAGGAGCTGACCTTCCGCCAGGTCGCCGAGCGGCTCGGGAGGCCGCTGGGGACGGTGCTCACGCAGATGCGCGCCGCGCTGGTCAAGATCGCCACGGCACTGGAGAGTTACCGATGATCCACCCTCAGGAAGACACGCTGCTCCTGTTAGCCTACGGCGAGCTCCCGGATGCCGAGAGACAAGAGGTGGAGGCGCACTTCGCGGCCTGCGCAGGCTGTCACGCGCGGTTCGAGCAGCTGGAGCGCGGCAGGATCGCGGTCGACTGGGCGATGGTGCGGCGCTCGCGGCGCCCGGCTCTCTGGGCCGCGGCCGGATTGGCGGCCGCCGCAGCGCTCGCGGCCCTGCTCTTCACCGGCCGGCCGCCTAATCACCCGATCGACCGCGCGTGGAATCCACCGAGGGTATGGTCCGCGCACGCCGGGTACATCGCCGGCGGCCTGGAGCTGGTGGCCATTGATTCCCAGCTCACACGCCTGGAACGGGAGACGACCCATGCGCCGCGCTGATCTTGCAGTGGTCGTGAGCATCGGCCTGCTGGGGGCGGCCGCGCCGTCGGCGGCCCGCGGGCAGGAGATGCCATCTCCGCAGATGATGCAGGCTCAGGTGCAGCGCATCGCGCAAGAGCGCCCGCCCGAGGCTGAGGCGCCGGCTCGGGAGTTCCTGCGGCAGATCGCGCCCGACCGCCTGGGCTCCCTCGACTCGCTCAGGGCGAACTCGCCGGACCTGTACTGGCAGGAAGTCGGCCAGCTCATGGTGCAGCGTGCGATGGTGGAGGGCCTCAGCCGGCGGGACACCATCCGGGCTCGGACAGTGGCCCAGATGTTCGGGATCGAGGTACGGGCCCGCGGGATCCAGCGCGCCTATCGCGGGGCCGCCGACCCGCAGCGCCAGACCCTGCGCGGTCAGCTGGAGGCGCTCATCACCCGCCATTTCGAGATTGAAGACCAGCTGCGCGCGCTGGAGATCGCCGACATCGAGCGGCGCCTGGCCGAGGTGCGCGCCGACTCCGAGCGGCGCCGGCAGCGGCGGGCGGAACTGGTGCGCTGGGCGGTGGAGGATATCATCCGCGATGCGCTGCGGCCGATGTGACGTGAGCCGCTCTTACCCTCCGTAGGCCTCCCGCACGATCCTCGCCTGCTCCGCCTGGTGCGCCGCCGGATACCCCTCGGCCGGGCTGGCGCGCTCAGGGCGCGACACCTCCACGATCGCCACGCTCGCGGGCGCCAGGTCGCGCACCTTGGGCACCAGGAACTTCCGCGCGCCCATGTTGCGCGGCTCCTCCTGCGCCCAGACGATCTCCCGGAGGTTCGGATACCGGCTAATCAGCTCCGCAACCTCCGCGAGCGGCTGCGGGTAGAGCAGCTCGACGCGTCCGATCGCGACGTGCGGGCTCTCCGCCCGGGCGGGTGAGCCCACGAGGTCGTAAAACACCTTCCCGCTGCACAGCACCAGCCGGGTGACGGAATCGCGACGCGCCTCGGCCTCGGGATCGTCGAGCACGGGCTGGAACCGGCCGGCGACGAGCTCCTCGACGCGCGACGTCGCCGCCGGAAGCCTGAGCAGACTCTTGGGCGTGAAGACCACCAGCGGACGCATCTCGGCGTGACGAGCCTGGCGCCGCAACAGGTGGAAGTACTGCGCCGGCGTGGTGCAGTTGGCGACCCGGATGTTGCCCTCCGCCCCCAGCGCCACGAACCGCTCGACCCGCGCGCTCGAGTGCTCCGGCCCTTGCCCCTCGTACCCGTGCGGCAGCAGCAGCGTGAGCCGGGAGGTGTGCCCCCACTTCGCCAGGCCGGCGAAGATGAACTGGTCCACGATGATCTCGGCGCCGTTGGCGAAGTCGCCGAACTGCGCCTCCCAGAGCACCAGCGCCTCGGGCGCCGCTACGGCGTAGCCGTACTCGAAGCCGAGGCAGGCGTACTCCGAGAGCGGGCTGTTGTGCAGCTCGAAGGCGGCCCTGGCCTCGCCGAGGTGCTGGATCGGCGTCCAGCGCCGGCCGTCCGACGCATCATGTAGCGTGAGGTGGCGCTGGCTGAAGGTCCCGCGCTCGGTGTCCTGTCCGGTGAGGCGGACGGGCGTGCCTTCCGCCAGGAGCGACGCGAACGCCAGCGCCTCGGCGTGAGCCCACTCGATCCCGCCCTGGGGTCCGAGCGTGTCGCGCCGGCGCTCGAGCTGCTTCCTGAGCTTGGGGTTCACGGTGAAGCCGTCGGGCGCGGCGAGCAGCTGCTCGTTCAGCGCGTGGATCAGCTCCGCCGGAACGGCCGTCTCCGGCTCGTGCAGGGACGGTCGTCTGAGCGGCGGCTCCGTGTCGCGTGGCTCGTTGGCCAGCCGCGCCTTGACCGCCTGCTGGATGCCGCTGAGGCGGCCGTACGCCGCCTCTGCCTCCGCGTCCGCCCACGCCGCGTCGATCACGCCCTCGCGCGCCAGCTGCTCCGCGTACCGCTGGCGCACGGCCGGGTGACGCCGGATGCCCTCGTAGAGGACCGGCTGGGTGTACGCCGGCTCGTCGCCCTCGTTGTGGCCGTAACGCCGGTAGCCCACCACGTCGATCACCACGTCGCCGTGGAACTGCTCGCGGTACATCTGCGCCAGCCGCACCGCGGCGAGGCACGCTTCCGGATCGTCGGCGTTGACGTGGATGATCGGCGCGTCGAACCCCTTGGCGAGGTCGCTCGAGTAGTCCGTCGAGCGCGCGTCGCGCGGGTCGGTCGTGAAGCCGACCTGGTTGTTGGTGATGAGGTGGATCGTGCCGCCGGTCGTGTAGCCGTGGAGCCGCGCCAGGTTGAACGTTTCGGCCACGACACCCTGCCCCGCGAAGGCGGCGTCGCCGTGCAGGAGCACGGGCAGGGCGGCGGAGGGATCGTGCCGCGCCTCGGGCCCCTCGCGCCGCGTCTGCTCCGCGCGCGCCCGTCCTTCGACGACGGGGTTCACGGCCTCGAGGTGGCTGGGGTTCGGCACCAGCGCGACCGTGACGTTGCGGCCGGACAGGGTGGCGTAGGTCCCTTCGGCGCCGTGATGGTATTTCACGTCGCCGGTGCCGCCCTCGGGCACCAGATCGCCGGAGTGCCCGCCCTCGAACTCCGCGAAGATCGTTTCGTACGGCAGGTTCACCACGTGCGCGAGCACGTTGAGCCGGCCGCGGTGCGCCATCCCGATGACGACGTCGCGCGCTCCGGTCTCGCCCGCCAGCTCGATCAGCTGGTCGAGCATCGGCACCGTCACGTCGAGTCCTTCGATCGAGAACCGCTTCTGGCCGAGGTAGGCCTTGTGGAGGAATCGCTCGAGGGTGTCCACGGCGGTGAGCCGGCTGAGGAGCCGGCGCTTCCCGTCCGGCGAGAGCGGCGCGCGGTGCGCGCCGGTCTCGATGGTCCGGCGCAGCCAGACCCGCTCCTCGTGGCTCGCGATGTGCTCGGTTTCGTAAGCGATCGTGCCGCAGTACACCGCCTGCATCGCGGGATAGGCATCGGCGAGCGTCCGCGCCCCGGGGATGTAGACGCGCAGCACGTCGGCCGGAATGCGGGCCATGACCTCGGGAGTGAGGCCGAGCGGCACGGGGTCGAGCGCCGGGTCGCCGGTGGGCTCGCTGCCGAGCGGGTCGAGCCGCGCCGCGCGGTGGCCGTGGATGCGGTGGGCCCGAGTGAGGGCGAAGGCGGCGGCCGCATGGCGGAGGTCGTCGGGAGACGCGGGGAGCCGGGAGCCGGGAGCCGGACCCTCTGGAGCTCGAGCCGGGGCCAGCGCACGGGAAGACGGCACCGGTGCTACGGCTCCCGGCTCCCGGCTCCCGCTCGTCACTCCCACGCTCGCGAACACCGCCTGGTAGAACCCCTCCTCACCCTGGAGCAGCTGGTCCACCTTCCGCAGGAACATCCCGGACTCCGCGCCCTGGATGATCCGGTGGTCGTAGGTGCTCGTGATGGTCATGGAC
>JACORV010000147.1 GCA_016179225.1 Gemmatimonadota bacterium
GAAGATCCGCCTTCACCCGATGGTAGACGTAGTTCATCGCGCCGTTGCCCAGCTGCGCGCCGTCGCGGTCGAAGACCGTGATCGCGAAATCGGTGACCTGGTTCCACAGCTCCGGCGCCAGCTCAACCTCGACGATCATCCGGGTCGCCCATGCGGGGGCTTCGAGGTCGCGGCGATACAGCCCGCCCCGGTCGATGAACGCCGTCCACGCCGCCGTCACGCCGATCTGCTCGGCCGTCACGTTCAGCGTCGTGTCCTGACCGGCGGACGATGCGAATACCACCCTCGCGGTGCCGGCCGAGGAATCGACGCTCGCAATGCGGACCGCCGGCACCGTCGCCTGGAGGTCAAAGGTGACGTCGCGTCCCGGCAGCGCCTGTAAGACCGCTTCCCACACGCCGGGAGTGAGGTCGTTCGCGCTCACCGCGAGCGACGCCCGGCCGCCGTCCTCGCCGCCCACGTCCTCTCGGTCGTCGCCGCGCGCGGGGCGGCCGCTCGGCTCGAATAGGTACAGCGTGCCCGGCGTCGTGGTGTCGCGGAGGGTGAGGCGCAGGGCGAGGCCCGACGCGGCCGGCGGGACCGAAAGGTAGTAGCGTGCGGTGGCGCCGGCGGGGAGCTTCCGGCCGCCGACGGAAATCACGCGGCCCACCGCGGAATCGGGAACGATTACCGTGTTCCCGAGCACGAACGCGGATCCCGCGGCGGTGTCGGCCTCCGGCACGCCGTACACCGCGCCGGCGTACCGCCCGCTGCGCGTGAAGCGGGATGCGTCGTAGCGCACCTCGACGATCGCGGATCCGGTGACCGAGTCTACGGTGACGGTCGGCTGCACCGGCCTGAGCCACGCGGCGTCGGAGTAGAGCCGATACACCGCGGTCCGACCGTCCGCCCGCCCTTCCAGGTGTCCAGGCAGCCGGCTCACCCTGAACCGCTGCACCGTGTCCGCCGGCGACGCCAGTCCGTTCCTACGGTAGGCCGCCGTCGGTCGCACCGTCTCGCGCGCCGGCCCTATGTCGTCGCTACCGCCGGCGAGCTGGACGGGCCGCCCTGAGGCGGTTCCGGGCGCCGGCCCGAGCGCCTGCACGCGGAAGCGCGTGACCGCGTGGCCCGCGCGGAGCCACTGGTACGCAGCCTCGATGCGCGGCAGGCCGGCGCCCTGGTCGATGACGCTCTCGCCCGAGAACCGGCGCGCCGTCGTGCGAAGCGCCTGCGTTACCCCGGCCGCCGTGACCGTTCGTCCCTCCTGCGCCATGGCCGAGACGAGAAGCGCCGCGAGGCCCGCCGTGTGGGGCGAGGCCATCGACGAGCCTCGCTTGATCTCCTGGCCGGTGTTCCACCGCGGCACCGTGGAGTAGGCCATGCCCGGAGTCACGAGATCGGGCTTGGCCAGTTCGCCACCGCGCGAGCCCCACCATGCGAGCAGCTCGCCGCTCGCGACGCCGTACTCCACGGCCGCGAACGCGCCGGGGTACGTGGCTCCGCTGGTGAGCGCCAGCTCGGCCGAGCCGGGGAGCCCCATGGTGGACGTGCCGGGACCGTCGTTGCCCGAGGCGATCGCGAAGACGACGCCGGGATGCGCGATGAGGAAGGCGTTCACGACCGAGTCCATCACCGCGTGCGCCTCGTCCTCGTTCCCGATCCCGAACGACATGTTCATCACCAGCGGCAGGCGCCGCTCCTCAGCGAAGCGCACGGCGTACTCCATCGCGCGCAGCATCGAGCCGTTCGTGGTCACCCCGCCGCGCGCGTTGTTCGCGATCTTGAGTGCGATGATCTGCGCGCCGGGCGCCACGCCGTCGAAGCCGCGGATGCCGTAGAGATCGTGCCCCACGGCGATGCCCGCGACGTGAGTGCCGTGGCCGGAGGTCTCGAGCATTAAGGCGAGCACCGGGCTGCCGGACTCTTCGGAGAGGTTCACCGCCGCGGTGATCGGCCCGCGACCGCGCGAGGCGCTGCGCGAGGAGAAGGTGAACGTCGCACCGCGCACCAGGTAATCCGTGACCGCGGTCTCGTCACCGAGGGTGCCGTCGCCGTTGGTGTCCACGAAGGCCACCCAGCCCGACGCCCCGCGCGCCACGACCACCCCGTACCGGTCGCGGTTGGAGCCGTTTCCATTGAAGTCGGCGGCCGGCTTGTCGCCGAAGGGCAGCTCGCTCAGCACGCCGCCGTACCAAGCCGAGTCCACGGCTACGCCACGCACCGCGCCGGCCCCGAGGAGCAGGAGCCCGCCTTCGATCAAGATGCGACCCGCGGCGTCGGCCCGCACCGGTGCGAGGGCGACCCGTCCCTCGCCGGAGAAGTCGCGCAGGTCCAGGATCTTGCGCTGCCCAAGCGTCGTCGTCTGGAGCCCGAGGACGCCGGGGTCGACCCCGCTGTCGAGGATCGCGATGAGCACCCCCCGGCCGTCGTACGTCGGGTGCAGCTGCCGCCACTCGGTGACGCCGGTGGCCGCTAGCGGCATGAGGCCGAACTGGTACGCGATGAGCGGCGGCGCCACGGGCCTACGCTCCGGCGGAGGCGATGGGACCGGTTCCACGGCCGGGACCGGCATTGGGGCCGGCACGGCCGCCGGCACCGGCGCTTCGGGTGCCGGCTCACGCACGGCGCGCGCACATGCGGAGACCAGCACCAACGTCGCCAAAGCGCCAAACGGAAACGACTGACGGCAGACGGCTGACGGCTTCAGTTGGTCGGTCATCTCAGAGCAGAGTGTTGGGCAGCACGTAGGGACCGAGGTGTGGTCCGGAGTGATTGCCACACACCTGGAGCGTGAAGGCCAGCATGTCGCGCGCTTCCTCGGGCGTGAGGATCGCGTCCACGAAGCCGCGCGCACCGGCGAACTTGGCGTCGAGCTGGTGCTCGTAGTCGGCGCGCATCGCCTCCACCTGCTGGGTGAGCTTGGGCGAGGGGCCGCCGGCCTTCTGCGCCTTCTCCAGCTCGGGGCCGTACACCGCCGAGACCGCCGACTCGCCCTCCATGACGCCCATCCTGCCGGTGGGGAGGGAGAAGATGAAATCCGGATCGAATCCCTGCCCCGCCATGGCGTAATAACCCGCCCCGGAAGCGTGGTTCACCGTGAGCACGATCTTGGGTACCGCCGCTGTCGCCATCGCCTCGACGAACGCCGCGCCAGCGCGGATGATGCCCGACGACTCGGCCTCGGGCCCTACCATGAAGCCCGAGACGTCCTGCACGAACAGGATCGGGATCCCCTCGCGGTTCGCGTTCTCGATGAAGTACGCGACCTTCTCGGCACTCTCCGTGTAGATGATCCCGCCGAACCGCGCCGGACCGCCCCCCGGCGTCTTCACGATGCCGCGCTGGTTGGCAATGAGGGCCACGGTATGGCCCTCGATGGCGGCGTGGCCACAGATCATCTCCCTGGCGTGCTCCGGCTGGAACTCGTCGAACTTGCTGTGGTCGAGGAGACAGGCCAGGACGTCGTGCACGTCGTACGACATGCGGTGATCGGAGGGCAGCACCGTGTAGAGGTCGGTCGGCGGGCGCTGGGGCGACTTCGCCCTGGTGCGCGAGGGGTGGCGCGTCATCGCCGGCCTCGGCAGCCGTGCGATCTGCTCGCGGAGCAGCCGGAGGCACGCTTCGTCGTCCGCGGCCATGTAGTGCGCGACGGCGCTGGTGTTAGTGTGCATGCGCGCGCCGCCCAGCGACTCGCTATCCACGGTCTGGCCGGTGGCGCCCTTCACCAGGTTTGGGCCACCCAGGCCCATGAAGCTCGTCCCGTCCACCATCACGATGACGTCCGAGAGCGCGGGCAGGTACGCGCCGCCCGCGATGCACGGCCCCATCACCGCGGCGAGCTGCGGCACCTTGAGGTACCGCCGCATGAGCGAATTGTAGTAGAAGATCCGGCCTGCCCCGTATTGGCCGGGGAACACGCCGCCCTGGTAGGGGAGGTTCACGCCCGCGGAATCCACCAGGTACACGATTGGGATCCGCTGCCGCATCGCGACCTCTTGGGCGCGCAGGATCTTCCTGATCGTCTCGGGCCACCAGGAGCCCGCTTTCACCGTCGCGTCGTTGGCGACGACGACGATCTCCCGCCCCGCCGCGACGCCGACGCCCGTCACGACGCCCGCGCCGGGCGCCTGGCCGTCGTACTGGTCGTACGCGACGAGGAGGCCGACCTCGAGCCAGGGCGAGCCCGTGTCGCACAGCAGCGTGATGCGCTCCCGCGCGGTCAGCTTCCCGGCGTCGTGCTGTTTCTTGATCTTGTCCGGGCCGCCGCCCAGGCGCAGCCGTTCGGCGAGCGCGCGGTATTCGTCGGTCAGGGTCTTGAGGCGGCTCTTCTTCTCGGCCACTACGGTCTCAGATGCTCCCGCGCCCAGGACCGGATGTAGGCGACGAGCTCGGAGGTCGAGGTGCCGGGGCCAAAGAGCCGGCCGACACCACGCTGCTGGAGGGCTTCGATGTCTTCCTTGGGGATGATGCCGCCGCCGGTGAGGAGGACGTCGCCCCGGCCGGCCCCACCCAGCAGCTCCACGACCCTGGGGAAGAGCGTCATGTGCGCGCCGGAGAGGATCGAGAGACCCACGACGTCCACGTCTTCCTGGACGGCGGCGGCCGCGATCATCTCCGGGGTCTGGTGCAAGCCGGTGTAAATGACCTCCATCCCGGCGTCGCGGAGCGCGGCCGCGACGACCTTCGCGCCGCGGTCATGCCCGTCGAGCCCGGGCTTCGCCACCAGCACCCGGATGGGGCGCGGGAGCGTGATCTCTGCGGAAGGCGCGGGGGCCGTGGCGTTCATGGCGCGCGGAACCTATGCGGCGTCCAGCAGCGAAACAAGCTCGCGGCAGTACGTCGGCACGTCCCGGGTGGTGCGGCAGTCACGCCCGCGGTAGCGGTCCAACGGGTCCAGCAGCACCGGGATGAGCCCCGCGCGCCGGGCGCCGACGACGTCCACCGGGTAGAGGTCGCCGACATAGACCACCTCGGCAGCCGGCAGGCCCGCCAGCTTGAGGGCGATCTCGAAGATCCGCGGATCGGGTTTCTCGATGCCCACCTTGCCGCTGTCCACCACGAAGCGCAGCGCGCCGAGGAGCCCCACCCGCTCGAGCAACCGGTCCACCGCGCCGTCGGCGTTGGACACGCAGCCCACGATGAGGCCCCGCCGATTCAGCGCGGCGAGGCCCTCGGCGGTCCCCGGCAACGGGTTGCTCCAGAGGTTGCGCCGCCGGTGCTCCCTCGCGATCTCCGGAGCGACCACCTGGAACTCGTCCTCGGTGAGCCCGAGCGCTCCCAGCATCGCGGCGAAGTGGATCGTCCAGCGGGTCGCGTCGCTGGCGCCGCCGTTCTTCGCCATGGCCGCCTCGACGGCCGCGCGTCCCGCGTACTCCGCCTCCACGAACCCGTCGAGCCGAAGGGCCCGGTCCACGGCGCGTTCGACCACCCCGGCGACGCGCGCATAGTCGATGTGGATGAGCGTGCCGCCCGCGTCGAACAGGATGGCTCTCGGCGATCCTGTTCCGTCGTGCCGTCGTTCGGTCGTTCCGCCGTCCCTCACCGGCCCGCCCGGAAGCGCAGGATCGCCGCAAGGCGGTCGAAGCGCCGCGTCGGCGCGCCGCGCACCACCGCGACCCGCGCCCGTTGCCGCAGCGCGTCCTCGATCGCGTCGTCGAGCAGGTCCGCGACCGGAAGCGGCTCGCCCTCCCCGCGCGCGGAGGCGGCGTCCTCGGTCAGCCGGCCGCTTCCCGCGCAGCGGAAACCGGGGACCTCTGCGTCGTGATCCACGAGGAGCGTGCTCACCTGGCCCCGCGCCAGCGCGCGCAGCGTGGACTCAACGCCATTGGTGGCCCACCC
>JACORV010000150.1 GCA_016179225.1 Gemmatimonadota bacterium
GGGCTGGCGCCCGAGAGGCTCGCGCTCACCGTGATCGTCGGGAAGTCCACGTTGGGGAGGTCGCTCACGGGAAGCAGGCGGTACGCCATGATCCCGAAGATCAGGACGCCGGCCATGACGAGTGTGGTCATGACCGGCCGCCGGATGAAGAGGCCGGAAACGCTCACGGCGTCGCCCCCGCCGCCCCGGCGCCACGGCCGCCATTGCCCGTCTTCACGTCCACTGCGGCGCCGGCGGTGAGGCGGAGCTGGCCGTCGGTCACCACCAGGTCGCCGGCGGCGAGGCCGCGCGCGATCACCACGTAGTTATCCATCGTCCGGCCGAGGGCGACGTCCTGGATGCGTACCGTGCGGTCGGGCTGGAGAACGAAGACGTACGTTCCCCGCTGGCTCGTCATCACGGCCTGCGAGGGCACCGTGAGCGCGCGCGGCTCGACGGTGAGCACCAGGCGCACCGTGACGAATTGCCCGGGCCAGAGCCGGCTGTCGTCGTTGGGAAAGGTGGCGCGGAGCTGGATCGTTCCGGTGGTGGTGTCCACCCGGTTGTCCACGAAGCTCAGCACCCCCTGCGCCGACACCGCGGAGGAATCCTGGGCGCGCACGCCGACCTCGAGCCGCCGGTTCGCGCTGTAGCGCCGGATGTCGTCGAGGAAGCGCTGCGGCACGGCGAAGCTCACGCCGATGGGCCGGATCTGGTTGATGACGACGAGCGGGTTGGGATCCGTGGTGCGGACGAGGTTGCCCTCGCGCAGGTAGAGGCTGCCGGATCGGCCGCGGATGCGCGCGCGGATCTGAGCGTAGTCGAGGTTGAGCCGCGCGGTCAGGGCGGAGGCCGAGTCGGCGGCAAGGGAGGCGGCGGCCGCCTCGGCGTTGGTGCGCAGTTGGTCGATCTGCTCCCGCGAGGCGAGGTCGCTTTGCGCCAGCTCCTCGTACCGGGCGACCTGACGCTGGGCGTTCGCGAGCTGGGCGCGGTCGCGGGCGAGCGTCGCCAGCGCCTGGTCGAGGGCCGCCTGGAACGGGCGCTGGTCGAGCCGGAAGAGGAGTTGGCCGGCCTGGACGTCGTCACCCTCGCGGAACCCGACGTGCACCAGGATGCCGCTGACCTGCGAACGCACGGCCACCGTCTGGAGCGGCGTGACCGTGCCGACGGCGCTGATCTCGTAGGGGACTGCGCGCTCGGTCACCGGAGCGACGGTGACCGGCACCTTGGGTCGTGCCGCCTGTTGCTCGCGGCCGCATGCGGCGACCGCGAGCAAGAGAGCCCCCGAGGCGGGGATTCGGAAACTGGATCGCATCGTAAGGTTACGCGCGGGGCACACTTGACGTTGGCCGCGGCCTGCAAGCTGCCTACTCGCCGGCGCGGTGCAATCCCCCGTTTCGGGACGTGGTATCATCGACTGGTTGAGGTCCTAGCTCGTGAGGCCGTTCGCTTCGCGCACCGCGCGGCGGAGCAGGGCAGGGGGCAAGGACCCCGCCTCGAGCACCTGCTCGATGACCCGCTTCTCGGAGAAACGCGCGCCGAGGGCGTTCCGGATCTCGTGCGCCAGGTCCTCGATCGCCCTCCACCCAATGATGTAGCTCGGCGCCTGGGTGGGCCACGTGGTGAAGCGGTTCACCTCGGCCTCCGCCGCGCTGCGCTCCAGCCCGACCTCGTCCACGAAGAACCGGACCGCCTCTTGGTACGTCATCGCGCCGGTGTGTAGCGAAGGGTCGATGATCACGCGCGCCGTTCGCCAGAGCCGCATCTGGAGCTGCGCGAGTCGCGCGTCGTTGTCCGAGTAGAGTCCCGCGCGCCCCATCCAGTGCTCGGCGTAAAGCGCCCACCCTTCGCCGTAGTAGCTGTTGCCGCCCGAACGGCGGAGCCGCCGCGGGTTCCGCCGCGCGTACACGGTCTGCAGGTGGTGGCCGGGATAGCCCTCGTGCAGCGCGATGACGGTGATCCAGCCGTTGTTCTGGGTCCGCAGCTTCTCGCTCGCCTGCTCCGGCGTCATCGACGACACGACGTCGGTGACGAAAAAGCGTCCGACCATGATGCTGTCGCGCACGGCGATCCCGCCGTAGCCGCCCCACGCGTACGTCTCGCGCAGCTGCGGCGGCGTCGGCACGAAGATCAGCTCCTCGCACCGCGGGATCGTGACGAGGTCGTCGCGGATGAGGAGCGCCTGCACGCGGTGCGACGCTTCGCGGTACGCCTCGGCGACGTGGCCCGCCTCCGGGTGCCGCGCCCGCATCTCGTCGGCCAGGACCCGCCACGAGGTGCCCGGCCTGATCGTAGCGGCGAGCGAATCGAGGGCGCGCTTGGTCTGGGCGTGCAGGCTGCGCCCCAGCGCGATCATCGAGTCCGCGCCAAAGCCGAGGAAGTTGGTGCGCGCGAGGACCCAGTCGTAGTAGCCGCGCCCCGCCATCCAGGAGCCCTCGGCGCCCGGCCGCAGCGTGTCCTGGAGGAAGGCGGCGTAGCGCTCGAGTGCCGCGCGTGCCCGGTCGCCGGCGGCGAGCAGCGAGTCGCGGAGCGTGTCCGGCGCGGTCGCCCTCACGCGATCCGGAAACTCGCCGCCCAGAAAGCTGCTGTAACTGCGCGCCGTGGACACCGCGAGCCGGATCCAGAGCGGCGGCGGGTCGCGAAGCGCTCGACGGCCGAGACCCATCGCTAGGGGCGCACGCAAGAGATCGCGCCGGATGTCGGCCCAGTCGCTCGGCCGCGGCGGGCGCTCGCCGGCAACCCGCCAATAGAGGTCGCCCAGCGTTAGGTAGCGGCCCGGGACCCGCTCCGCCTGATGGAGCACGGTGTCCACGACCGTACGCTCGAGGTACGACTCGAGCAGGAGCCAGTCGATGCGCTGCGGGACGGAGAGCCGTGTCGTGTCGATCGCCCGGAGCTCGGCCAGCTGACCCGAAGCGCGCTCGGCCGCGCGCACCGCGGCCGCCGCCTCGAGACCGGCGAGAAAGTTCCGCGTCCCGTCGCCGCGACGGGTCCGCCGCTCGCGGGGGCCTTCGAGGTAGCGGCCGATGAACTGCTCGAAGCGCGCCGAGTCGGTCGCGGCCGGCGCGAGGCGCGAGGTGGGGCGCGGCGCGCAGGCGGCGGCCGCGAGGAGAACGAACCCCGCCGCCATGCAGCCGGGCGCGAGCCGACCCATCAGACTCGCGCCGACCCCGTCATCGCGGGCGATCCAGCACCTCGCGGATCCTTCGGGCCAGCGCGTCCGGCGTGAGCGACCGGTACGTCACCACGGACTCGCGGAGCGCCTCCTCCGCCCGCTTGCGCTCGATCGCCATCGCGACTTGGGTGGACACGAACCGCAGAATCTCCTCCTCGCGGCCGCCGAAGCGAATGCTCTCGCTGTACGACTGGACCACCAGGGCGCCGATGGTCTCCTGGTGGGCCGCGAGCGGTATCCCCAGCCAATCGAAGTGTCGCGTGCCGATCTGCACTACCTCGCCGCGCCGCTGGAGGTCCGCCACGACGTCCGGCGTGGCGTGCAGCGGCGAGCCGGTGCGCAGCACGTACTCCGTCAGCCCCCGCGCCAGCCGCCGCGCGGGGGGCGAGGGATCGCGCTCGTCCGCCCAGTAGGGGAAGCTCACGGTCCCCGTCCCGGCGTCGTGCAGCGCGATGTAGAAGTTCTGCGCCGGCATCAGGTCCCCGACGATCGCGTGGATCGTGAGCAGCAGCTCCTGCAAGCCCGGGGCGGCGGCCGCGGCTTGCGCGATCCTGTAAGTCGCCGTCTGGAGCCGCTCCGCCTCTTTGCGAGCGGTGATGTCGCGGGAGTTCACCACGATCGCGCCCACCGCCGGGTCGCTGAGGCGGTTGACCACCGCCGCCTCGAGGTGGCGCCACGACCCGTCCTTGTGGAGCCCGCGCGCCTCGGTGCGCACCACGTGGCCCGGGCGATCGAGCACCTCGGCGAACAGCCGGCGGACGCCCGGGGCATCGTCGGGGTGAATCAGCTCGAAGACGCTCCGCCCCAAGCTCTCCTCGGGGGAATAGCCGAGCACGGGCGAAAGCGACTGGCTGTCGTAGCGGATGATGCCGTCCCGGCCGAGCAGAATGATGACGTCGGTGCTGTGCTCGACCAGCGCGCGGAAGCGCTCCTCCGACCGGCGCAGCGCCTCCTCCGCCCACTTGCGCTGAATGGCCACGCCGAGTTGCGCAGCGACCGCCGTAATGACTCCGACCAGTCGTTCGTCCTCGGCGCGCGCTTCCCGCAGGAAGAATTCGAGAACGGCGATGACCTGATCGCCGGCGAGAATGGGAATGCCCAAGCCGGCCTTGAGGCCGACCTCGTGGGCGTAGGTCGCACGTGGGAAGTTGGCGTCCAAAGTGACGTCGAGAATCCACGCGGCCTCCTTCCCCGACCATACGCGCCCGGGAAGACCGATGCCCGGTGGAAACGTGAATCCTTGCGAGATGGCTCTGAAACGCTCCAGACCGCCGGAGGTAGTGCACCACGCCGGGCTGCACTCCAGGGCGCTGCCATCGTCGCGGGGCACCCAGGCTTGCCCGAGAGCCCAGCCGGTCTTCTCGCACACGTGCCCGAGCACGACTGCCAGGGCGGACGCGAGATCCTCGGCCTGGGCGACGTCCATCGTCACTTCCTGTAACAGCGCCGCCTGCTCTTCGGCTCGCTTGCGCTCGGTGACGTCCACCGCCATGCCCAGCGCGTAGCGCGCCTCTCCGGAGGCGTCCCGCAAGAGGGATACCGTCAGGTTCGCCCAGACCACGCGCCTGTCGCGGAGCACGTAACGCTTGTCCGCCTGGTAGTGATCGACCTTCCCTGCCAGCATCTCCTCGAACCGGGCTCGGTCGGCGTCGCGATCCTCGGGATGAGTGAGCGCGTCGAATGTGGCGAGTCCGCAGAACTCCTCGGCGGAGCAGCCGATCATTCTCAGGTAGGCAGCGTTGATCAGGTCCGCGCCGCTCTTGAGGTCCGCGAGGTGGATCCCCACGAGGGCCGAATCGAAGATGCCCCGAAACCGCCGCTCGCTCTCCCGCAGCGCCTCGTTCGCTCGCTTGTGCTCGATGGCGATACCGGCGATATGGGGGGCGATCCCGATGAGCCGCTTCTCGGCCAGGCTCGGGCTCCGAGCTTCCCGGTAATACATGGCAAAGGTGCCCAGCACCTTGCCCTGATATGAGATGATCGGGGTCGACCAGCACGCGCGCAGCCCATGCTGGGCGGCCAGCTCGCGATAATCGGCCCACAGCGGGTCCTCTTGGATATCGGTGACGATCACCGGCTCCCGCCGGTACACGGCGGTGCCGCACGAGCCGGCCCGGGGACCGATGGGTTCGCCATCAATGGCCTTCATGTAGGCCTCGGGAAGGCTCGGCGCCGCGCCGTGCCGCAAGTGCCGCCCATCCTCGTCCAGGAGCAAGATGGAGCAGAGCATCCCCTGCGATTGGGACTCGATGAGGCGCAGCAGACTCGTGAGCACGTCCTCCAGCGGATCGCCTGTCACGATCATGTCGAGGACCCAGTTCAATCCGACTCGCAAGGTCTCTGCCTTCTTGGTGTCGGTGATGTCCGTCGAGATGCCGCAGACCGCGTAAGGCGCCCGAGTGGAGCCGAAAAGCGGGATCCTCAGCGAGAGGTAGGTGTGCACCCCGTCGTCATGCGGGAGGAGCTCCTCTCGCTCCATCGCCTTTCGGGACCTCAGCACTTCGCGGCTCCCCGCGTGGAGCGCGTCGGCGAACTCCTTGGGCCATACGTCCCAGAGGGTTTGGCCCGCAACGCGCTCCCTCGACCGATGGAAGAGACTCTCCCACTGGCGGTTGACGAAGAGGTATCGCCCCTGGTCGTCGAGCAGGTAGACGACGGCGCTGGTGTTGTCCAGAATGGCGCGGAGCCGCTCGTCGCTCTGACGCAGCGCCTCGGCGAGGGCGGCGCACTCGCCTTCTAGCGCCTGTGCTCTTCCTGGAGTCGGGGCGGGCATGTCACGCCACCCAAGGGCGTGAGAAGCGCGAAGCCGGAGGGGCGCGCGTGGCTCGGGGTACCAGGCCTTCTGTTTGGGCGGTACAACCTCGGGTCTAACCTGATACGGCAGAGGTTCTGTCGCAAGCCCACGAAGCGCGCGGCCCGCTCCGCATGCGCCACGCCCTCAGCCGCTCACGGGAAGCGACGCGAGATGTGACGCGAGCGCCTCGAGCGAGGCCACGCTCTCGCACGGCACGAAGTCGTCCACGAACGGCAGCGCCGCACGCAGGCCCTCGGTGGCCGGCTCGAAGGCGGGCCGGCTCGCCAGCGGGTCGAGCCAGACGAGCCGGTGACACGACCGTTGCAGCGTGGCCATCTCGGGCCCCAGCAGCGCGGGGTCGTCGCGCTCCCAACCGTCGGAGACCAGCAACACGATGGCGCCGCTCCGGACCGTGCGCCGCACCCAGCGGCGGTTCAGTTCGCGCAGGCAGGAGCCGATCCGCGTGCCGCCGCTCCAGTCCACCACCTTGCCCGCCACGCGGCGCAGGGCGGCGTCCGGATCGCGCACCTTGAGCTCGCGCGTGATCCGGGTGAGCCGGGTGCCGAAGACGAATACCTCGAGCGGCGCCCCCGCGCGCTGGAGCGCGTGCGCGAAGCGGAGGAGGAAGCGGCTGTAGCGCTCCATCGAGCCGCTGATGTCGCACACCAGCACGATGGGCCGCGGGCGGGTGGTGCGCCGGAGCCACCGCAGGTCGAGTGTCTCGCCGCCGCTCCCAAGCGAGCGGCGCAGCATCGCGCGTGCCGCGAGGCGCGCGCCCGCGCGATCCAGACGGCGCCGGCGCGACGGCCGGCGGGGGAGCCGGGGCCGGAGCGCCGCCAGCATCGCGGCCGCGTCCTTCGCCTCCTCCGGCGTCAGCTCCGCGAAGTCGGCGGTGCGCAAGGTTTCCGTGGCGCTCGCGGCCCGCTCGGCCACGCTGTCCACGACGTCGGTCGTCTCGATGGCCTCGGCGCCGGGCCCGCCCGGATCAAACCCGCCGTGCTTCCGCTCCTCCTGGCGGATTCTCGGGAGCGCCTCGGACACGCTGCCCTCCGCGGTGCTGCGCCGCCAAAAAAGATCGAACGCGGCGTCGTAGGTCGCGCGGTCTTCTCGGCGGCGCACCAGGACCGCGCGGCCGGCGGCTTTCACATCGGCACGCCGCTCCACGCCGAGCAGCGCGAGCGCGCGGGCGAAGTTGCGGGTCTGCTCGGGATCCACCGGAAGGCCGGCGAGACGCAGCGTGCGGCCGAACTGTACGACGTTCGCGGCGAGCGCCGCGCCTTCCACGACTGTGAGGGGGAATGCGTCCTGGTCGCCGGCAGCCGTCGGTGGGGCGCTCATGCGCCCGCCCGCACGTCGTCGAGCAGTCGGCGTGCGCCGCCCGCGCGCATCGCGTTGACGTCCTCCTGGTACTTGAGGAGCGCGCCGAGCGTGCGCTCGACCTGCTCGGCGTCCAGCGCCTTCGCGCCGAGGGCGACCAGCGCGGCGGACCAGTCGATCGTCTCCGCGATGCCCGGCACCTTGGTGAGGTCGGCGGTGCGGAGACGCTGGACGAAGGCCACCACCTCGCGCGCGAGCGCGTCGGCGAGGCCGGGCATGCGGCGGTGTAGGATCGCCAGCTCGCGCTCGGCCGTCGGGTAGTCGATCCAGTGGTAGAGGCAACGGCGCTTGAGCGCGTCGTGCACCTCGCGCGTCCGGTTGCTGGTGATGATCACGCGCGGCGGCGTCTCCGCCTTGATCGTGCCTATCTCGGGGATGGTGATGGCGAAGTCGGCCAGCACTTCCAACAAGAAGGCCTCGAATTCCTCGTCCGCGCGGTCGATCTCGTCGATGAGCAGCACCGGCGGCTCGGCCCGCGCGTCCGCAAGCGCCCGGAGCAGCGGCCGCCGGATCAGGAACTCCTCGCTGAAGATATCGCGGGTCGCGGCGCTCTTCGCTTCGCCCCGCGCCTCGAGCAGGCGTATCTCAAGCATCTGGCGGGGATAGTCCCACTCGTACACGGCGGTGTTGACGTCGAGCCCTTCGTAGCACTGCAGGCGGATGAGCTCCGCGCCCAACACGGCGGCGAGGGTGCGGCCGACCTCCGTCTTGCCCACGCCCGCCTCGCCCTCGAGCAGCAGCGGGCGGCCCAGCGCGAGCGAAAGGTAGACGGCCGTGGCGAGGTCCCGGTCGGCGACGTAGCGCTGCTCGGCGAACGCGGCCTGGAGAGCGTCGATGGTGGGAGGTGAGCCGCTCATGCCGGAAGGATAGACGCGGCCGTCTTCGACGCGAAGTCCTGCCAGAACTTGTCCATGATCTTGCGGGCCGTGTGCTCGAAAAGGCGCGCCCCCACGCTGGCGATCGTGCCGCCGATTGTGGCCTCCGCCGTCCAGTGGAGGCGCGTCTGCCCGGTCCCGAGCACTTCGAGCCGGACCCCGGTCTCGACGTCCACCACGGAGCCCGGCGCGGCGCCGTGGGCGCGCATCTTCGCGCTCTCGGGCGGGAGGACGTCCGACAGCTCCACGGTCAGGGTGAAGCGTGCCTTGATCGAGCCCACGCCGAAGGCGCACACCACCTTGTAGTGCAGCGGGTCCAGCGACTCCACCGACTCCACGCCGGGCGCGCAGGCCGCCACCGCGTTGGGGTCGAGCAGGCGCGACCACAACGCCTCGCGCGGCGCCGCGACGTCGGGAGAGCCGGAGAACGTGAGCTGCAACGGCTACTTCTTGGACCGCACGAACGCCTTCTGCAGCGCCCGCCGCGCCGCGACCACCGCGAGATGCCGGCGATAGTCCGCGGGCGCGTGGATGTCGCCGTTCACCTCGACCCCCGCCGCCGCCTGCGCGGCGACGTGCTCGATCGCGTCGGGTAAACCCTGCGTGCCCACGAGCTGCTCGGCCGCCCTCACGAGGTACGGGCGGTCCGAGATCCCCGTCATCGCGAGCGTGCAGTGCGCGACGGTCGAACGCGACCGCTTGACCACGGCCGCGGCGCCCGCCAGGGCGTACCCGGAGGCCGCCTGCTCGAAGCTCACGTACGCCGTGCCCGCCCCGCGCGGCAACGGCGGGAGGGCGATCGCGATCAGCAGCTCGTCTTCCGCCATCGCCGTCGAGAAGGCGCCCTGGAAGAACTCGCGCGCCGCCACCGTGCGCTTGCCGCGCTTGGAGCGCAGCACGAGCTGCGCGTCGAGCGCCAGCATCACGGCGGGCATGTCCGCGGCGGGATCGGCGTGCGCGAGCCCGCCGCCGATCGTCCCCTTGTTCCGCACCTGGAGGTCGCCGATGCCGCTCGTCACCTCCGCTATGATAGGGTAGCGCTCGGCGAGCAGCTTCGACTCCAGCAGGTCGCGGTAGGTGGTCGCGGCCCCGATCTTCGCGCCGCGCCGGACCTCCGTGACGCCGCGCAGCTCGTCCAGATGCCCGATGTCCACCAGCCTGGCGGGCTGCGCGAGCCGGAACTTCAGGAGGGGAATCAGGCTGTGCCCGCCCGCGATCACCTTGGTGCCGTCCTTCGCGGCGAGCGCCTTCAGCGCGTCCCCGACGTTGCGGGCGCGCACGTAGTCGAAGGTCTGGGGGATCATCGGCCGCCTCCGTTCCCCTTCGCCTGCTGGATCGCGGCCCACACCCGGGCGGGTGTGAGCGGCTTGTCGATGTGCTTGATGCCGAGCGGCGCGAGCGCGTCGCACACCGCGTTCACCACCGCGGCCACCGACGCGATCGTTCCCGTTTCCCCCACGCCCTTCACGCCGAGCGGGTTGACCGGCGAGGGCGTCACCGTGTGCGCGGTCTCGATCTTCGGCATCTGGCTGGCCTTCGGCACCGCGTAGTCCATCATCGTGCCGGTGAGGAGCTGGCCCTCCGCGTCGTACACCGCCATCTCCTGGAGCGCTTCGCCGATCCCCTGGATGACGCCGCCGTGCACCTGGCCCTCTACGATCATCGGATTGATGGGTGGGCCGCAGTCGTCCACCGCGATGTAGCGCAAGACCGTCACCTGGCCGGTCTCGGGATTCACCTCGACGGTGCAGAGGTGCGTGCCGAAGGGATAGACGAAGTTCGTCGGGTCGAAGAAGGCCGTCGCCTCGAGTCCGGGCTCCACGCCGGCCGGCAGGTTCCAGGCGACGTTGGCCATCAGCGCCGCCTCGGCGAAGCTCTTCCTCTTGTCGGGCGACCCGCGGACAACCCAGGCGTCGTCCTTCCACTCGAGGTCGGCCTCGTTCGCCTCCAGCAGGTGGGCGGCGACCTTCTTGGCCTTCTCTTTGACCCGCTGCGCGGCGAGCTTCACCGCCGTGCCGCCCACCGCGGTGGTGCGGCTCCCGTACGTCCCCCAGCCCTGCGGCGTGGACTCGGTGTCGCCGTGCACGATCTCAACGCTCTCGACCGGATAGCCGAACTCGTCGGCCACGATCTGCGCGAACGTCGTCTCCTCTCCCTGGCCGTGCGGCTTGGTGCCGATGTACACCCGCACCATCCCGGTCGGGTACACGCGCACCACGGCGGAGTCGTACAGGCCGCCGCCGAAGCCGACCGCGCCCGCCACCTGCGACGGTCCGAGGCCGCAGATCTCGGCGTAGCTCGAGACCCCGACGCCGAGGTACCGGCCCTGCTGGCGAGCCTTCTCCTGCTCGGCGCGGAAGGCACCGTAGTCCAGCATGCCGAGCGCCTTGTCGAGCGTGCCGTGATAGTTGCCGGAGTCGTACGTGAGGCCGGTGGCCACGGTGTACGGGAAGGCGTCCTTGGGGATGAAGTTCTTCCTTCGCACCTCGACCGGGTCCATCCCGATCTCGCGCGCGAGGGTGTCCACGAGCCGCTCGATGAGGTACGTCGCCTCGGGCCGCCCCGCGCCGCGGTAGGCGTCCACCGGCGTCGCGGTCGTGTACACGCCGTGCACCGTGCCGTGGATGTTCGGGATGGTGTAGGCGCCGGAGTACATGAGGCCGTGGAGGATCGTGGGCACGCCCGGCGCCGCCGTCGAAGCGTAACCGCCCAGGCCCGCGTACACCCTGGTGCGCAGCCCGGTGATCTTCCCGTCCCGCGTGCCGCACATCTCCACGTACTCGACGTGGTCGCGGCCGTGGATCGTCGCCTTGTAGTTCTCCGACCGGTCCTCGGTCCACTTCACCGGCCGGCCGAGGTCCATAGAGGCCAGGCAGGCCAGCACCTCGTCCGCGTAGCACGGGATCTTGCTGCCGAATCCGCCGCCCACCTCGGGCGCGATGACGCGCACGCGATGCTCCGGGATCTTCAGCATGACCGAGCACAGGAAGCGGTGGATGTGCGGGTTCTGGCTGGTGGCCCAGAGGGTGAGCTGGCCGGTGCCTGCGTTGTAGCTCGCCACCGCGGCGCGCGGCTCCATCGCCGTGGGCAGCAGCCGCTGCTGCACGATGCGCAGCGACACCTTGGCCTCGGCCTTCGCGAACGCTTCGTCCGCGTTGCCGCCGGCAACCACCCACGTGAACGCGAGGTTGTTCGGCACGTCGGCGTGGAGTTGCGGCGCGCCTTGCTGGCAGGCCCGCTCGGGATCGGTCACCGCCTTGAGCGGCTCGTAGTCCACCTCGATGAGGTCGAGCGCGTCGCGTGCCGCCGCCCGCGACTCGGCGATCACCATGGCCACGCCGTCGCCCACGTAGCGGACCTTCTGGTGCGCGAGGAGGGGGTGCGGCGGCGTCTTGAGGTTGCAGTTGGGCACGTTCCACGCGCAGGGAACGGGCACGACGCGGTCCGTGATGTCCGCGCCCGCGTACACCGCGAGCACGCCCGGCGCCGCCTTCGCGGCCTTGGTGTCCACCTTACCGAGCTTGGCGTGCGCGTAGGGGCTGCGCAGAATGGCGAGATAGATGAGGCCCGGCAGCTTCACGTCGTCCGTGTAGGTGGCCCGTCCGGTGATGAGGCGGGGGTCTTCACGCCGCTTGATGCCGGAGCCGAAGAGCGTGGGCATGGCGGGCCCTCCTCAAGACGCCGCGCGGGCCGGGGTGGCCCCACGCAGGGTAGCGGCGGCGGCCTGGATCGCGGCGACGATGTTCTGGTAGCCGGTACAGCGGCAGTAGTTGCCTTCGATCGCGTGCCGGATCTCGCCCTCGCTCGGGTTCGAGTTCTGCGCCAGCAGGTCCACCGCGGTCATGATCATGCCGGGCGTGCAGAACCCGCACTGGAGCCCGTGTTTCTCCCAGAAGGCCTGCTGGAGCGGGTGCAGGTTCCCGTTAGTGGCAAGACCCTCGATGGTGGTGATCTGGCACCCCTCGGCCTGCACCGCGAGCATGGTGCAGCTCTTCACGGCGCGGCCGTCGATCAGGACGGTGCACGCGCCGCACTGACTGGTGTCGCAACCGATGTGGGTGCCGGTGAGGTCGAGGTCGTCGCGCAGCACGTGCGCGAGCAGGGCTCTCGGCTCGACCTCGGCGGTGCGGGTCGCGCCGTTCACGGAAAGGCTGACGGTTCGTTTCATGGGTCCCGTCTCGCGTGGAACGATCAAGGCTTCGGGAGATGTGGGAGAGATAGCGTACGCCGCGGCGCCGAGGCGGTCAAGATCACCCCAACGGTGGCCGTCTGGGCGCGGTGCCCGGCGTCTAACGGTTCCTCATTGAGATCAAGACCACCGCCAATCTCCAGCACCCGCGCATTCTGCCAGCGGCCGTTACCTGAGGAGCTCGAACCCCGCCGTCACGAAGTGCCGGTCGAAGGCAAAGGCATGTGTGAGACGCTCCCGCCGCATCACCTCGAAGCTCACCGCGTCCACCAGCGAGAAGCGCTGGTCGCGGAACCGGTCGAGCCAGTTGTGCAGCGCATCGAGAACCAGCGTCACCGTGACGTCGAACCACTCGTGCGCCGGATCGTCGAGGAGGTTGGCCACCGCGGCCCGCGCGTCCGCGGCGCCTCGGCTGTAGAGCACCAGTCGGTGTAGCTCGCCCAAGACCAGCGTCGTCCCGACATAACGGCCCCCGGAAGACAGGAAGCGGCGGGTGATGGCGACGGCCCCCGCGTGGTACTGATCGCTCGACCGGATCAGCGCCAACAGCGCACTCGTGTCAACCAGCGCGTGCACGCTTCTTCTTTCGCTTGCGCCGGAGATGCTCCTCGTAGCCGGCGGCGAGGTAGTAGTCGTGCCGCTCGGCAAGGTCCGGTGGGAACTCATCGTCCGCGGCGTTCGCGATCAGGTACTCCAGCGACCAGCCCGGCTTCCTCTCAGTGAGCGTCTCGTCCGCCAGGCGGCGCAACCCGCGCCGGAACAACTCGGTCTTGGGCAGCCCCGTCCGGTCCACCATCTGCTGGAGCAGGTCGCGGTCCGGGGCGTCGAGGTAGACCATCACCGGTTCGCGAACCGCCTTGGGTTTGTGGCGCTTGGCGGGCATACTAGTACACTCCAATTAATGTACTAGTACACCATACTATCAGAGGTCGCCCCTGTCAACGGCCCCGGACACCCTCCTCCCCTCCTTCACCGTATTGCAGTGAATCTCGATCGTGTCCTCCTGCCGGACCGCATACCCACCCGCCAGCAGGACCGCCACAGGCACGCCGCGCGCGCGACAGGCCTCGAGCACCAAAGCGTCGCGGCGCCGGAGCCCCGCCAGCGTCAGCCCGAGCCCGCCAAGCTGGTCCTCGCGGTAAGGGTCCGCGCCGGCGAGGTAGACCGCCAGCCCCGGCCGGTGGCGCTCGATGATGCGCGGCAAGTGTGAGCCGAGGGCACCGAGGTACTCCTCGTCGCCCGCGCCGTCGTCGAGGCCGATATCGAGGTCGCTGGGCGGTTTCCACGCGGGATAGTTGTTCTCCTGGTGCATCGAGAAGGTGAAGACGTCCTCGTCGTCAGCGAAGATCGCCGCCGTGCCGTTGCCGTGGTGGACGTCGAGATCGATCACGAGGGCACGGCGGATCGCGCCGTCGCGGCACAGCACCCGGATAGCGATCGCGACGTCGTTGATCAGGCAGAACCCCTCGCCGTGGTCGGGGAAGGCGTGGTGGAACCCGCCCCCGAGGTGTACCGCGACGCCACGCTGGAGCGCCAGCCGCGCCACCAGGATCGAGCCGCCGGCGCAGAGCCACGACGCCTCGCGCAGCCCGGGAGAGAAGGGCACCTCCAACGCCAGCCGCTCCGGTATGGCGAACCCGTCGGTCGCGATCTTGCGCAGGTACGCCGCGGTGTGGACCAGCGCCACCTCCGCGTCGGTGGCCGGTTCGGGGCGCACGAAATCCGCCGCCGCGATCGTCGCGTCGGCAATGAGGCGCTCCTTCACCAGGCGGTACTTGGCGGTGGGGAAGACGTGCGGCCCGATGTCGACCTCGTAGGCCTCGTGCCATACGACCGGGAGCGGGCTAACCGGTGACCTCGGGCGTGAGGGCCCAGCGCACCCGCCAGCGGCCCTCGGTCGAGCGGTCGAGGCACACCAACCCGCCCATCCGGAACGCGACGACCTCGCGAGCCGGATCGCCGGCGACGAGCAGGGATGCGAGGCGACTCAGGTGCGGCAGGTGGCCCACCAGCATCGTGGGGAGCTCCACCGCTTCGAGGACCCGCGCGGTGGTGGTGGGGTCGTCGTTGGGCGCGAGACCGTTCATGTGGCTGACCCCGCCCTTCGGGCTCAACGCCTCCGCGAAGATCTCGGCCGTCTGCTGCGCGCGGAGCTTCCCGGAGTGGTGGATTGCCAGGACCTCCACGCCGCTACGCCTCGCCGCCTGCGCCACCCGGCCGACCTCGAACCGGCCGCGGTCGGTCAGCGGGCGGGCAGCGTCCTCCTGCTCGCTCTTCGACTCCCCGTGCTGGGCGAGGTAGAGCGCTACCGGGCCGGTCGTCATCCGCGTCATATTCTGGGGGCGGTTTCCGCCGGCCACAACCCGGGCTCAGGGAGGTGGGCGATGAACGAGGACGTGTTCAATCTCGACCTTCGACGGTTCCTCAAGACGTTCGGAGTGACCGCGCAGCGCGAGGTGGAGCGGGCCGTGGACGCCGCCCTCGGCTCCGGCCTTCTCAAGGGGACCGAGACCCTCAAGGCCCGCGCCGTGCTCGAGATCGAGGGCCTCGGCACGGCGGCCTCCGTGGAGGGTGAGATTGCCCTCGAGTAGCGAGGCGGCGCCGGGAGGCCTCGACGGCGGGGCTGGGAGGTCCGTGGACCGGATCCGGGTCACCTACGTCCTCACCACGGCCAATCGCGAGGACGCACACGCCAAAGCTCGAGACATCGGTTTCGAGCAGACCGTGGAGCTGCCGCCGGGCACGCTTCCGCCGGGGCTGGAAGAGCGGATCGTGGGGACCGTAGAGACCGTCCGCGACGCTGGGGAGGAGGGCCGCTTTGAAGCGGTGCTCTCGTACGATCCGATCGCGGTGGGCGACGATCTACCCCAGCTCCTCAACTTGCTCTACGGGAACATCTCCCTCATGTCCGGCATCCGGCTCACGGGCCTCGAGCTGCCGCCCGCCGTGCTGGGCCGACTGCCTGGCCCGCGCTTCGGTATCGAAGGCGTGCGCCGGCTCTGCGCGTGCGACGATGAGCGACCGCTGCTTTGCGCGGCCGCGAAGCCGGTCGGCCTTTCCGCGGTGGAGCTCGCCAGGCTCTGCCACACGCTCGCCACTTCCGGGATCGACCTCGTCAAGGACGACCACGGGCTGGCGAATCAGGCTTCCGCGCCGTTCGATGAGCGGGTGAAGCAATGTCAGGACGCCGTCGAGCGCGCCAACGCGCGTACGGGTGGGCACACCCTGTACGTGCCGAACGTCACCGGGTCCGTGGACACGCTGCGCGACCGCCTCGAGCTGGTCCGCTCCATCGGCTGCCGCGCGGTGTTGCTCGCGCCGCTGCTGATCGGTCTCGACACGGTGCGCTGGATCGCCGAGGGCACGGTGCTGTCGGTGTTCGCCCACCCGGCGCTCACCGGTGCCTACTTCCATCCGCACCACGGCATCACGCCGGACGTGCTGCTCGGGACCGTCTTCCGCGCGATCGGCAGCGACGGCGTGATCTATCCCAACGCCGGCGGCCGGTTTCCTCTTACCCGAAGGACTTGCGAGGCGATCAACCGCCGGCTCCGCGCGCCACTGGGCGGCATGCGCGCCGCCTTCCCCGTCCCGGGCGGCGGCGTGGACGCGGCGCGTGTCCCGTACTGGACCGAGCAATACGGCCCAGACACGGTCTTTCTAGTGGGCGCGAGCCTGTACGCCGAGCCCGACCTCGAGCAGGCGGCGCGGCGCCTGGTGGAATCGGTAAGGACGGTGTGGGCATGAGCGACGCGTCGAAGGTCATCCCGTTCACGCGCTTCCGGTGGGAGGGCATCGAGCTGCGCGCCTACAAGGCGGAGGAGGAGGCGTCATTCAGGGACGTGACGCGCCAGAACATCCTGGGCGAGGGACCGGGCGAGGAGCCGCTCAGCTACGTGACGCGCTATTTCGAGATCCAACCCGGTGGCTGGTCGACGCTCGAGCGACACCGGCACCCGCACTGCGTCTTCATTATCCGCGGCACCGGCGAGGTGGTGCTTGGCGAGGTCGTGCACCCGATCGCGCCGTTCGACTGCGTGTACGTGGCGCCTGGGTCCGTGCATCAGTTCCGCGCGACCGGAGAGAAGCCGCTGGGATTCCTCTGCGTCGTGGACCGGGAGCGCGACCAGCCGGAGCCGGTGGGCCGAACGGGGCTTTAGCCCCTACCTACGTCGCACGCGGACCTCAGTCCGCGCGCGACGCTACCGCACGTGTTGGTCAACCAGCTTCAGCCCGCGCACGGCGCCGTCACACGTACAGTTCAACCGTCTCCTCGCACGTCGGGCAGCCCAGCCTCACGGTGTGCACGTCCCAGGTGTCATCCGGCGGAAGCCCATCGAAGCCGACGTCGATCGAAAGGCCCCGGCCCGCGCGACGCGCGGATTGCTGGAAGGCCCAGCTCGCCTGTACGGTCATCGGGGTCTCGGGGTGCGTTGGACAGGTGATCGCCGGCGTCTGGTTCGCGGTCGTCATGTTGTTCGGGCCTCCGGTTGGCCAACAGCCGATAAAGGGCACCGTGACACCAAGCACAATCCGTGCCGAGGCGCAGGACGGTGTTGGGGAGCAACTTGCGTGGTTCCGCCC
This sequence comes from Gemmatimonadota bacterium, assembly GCA_016179225.1. Classification (GTDB taxonomy): domain Bacteria; phylum Gemmatimonadota; class Gemmatimonadetes; order Gemmatimonadales; family JACORV01; genus JACORV01. The sequence goes on from JACORV010000150.1 coordinate 16,974, forward strand.
GGCGGCGGGCGTTGCGTTCCGCATCCCAACTTGCGGAAGTGCCAGACTCGGCCTGCCAGTCGGGCTCTCCCGGCATGATGTACTCGGAGAGGGTCCGGATGGTTAGGGCGCAAGCGCCGATCGGTTCGCAAGTAGCGCCGCGGCCGCCTCCGCACTCACCGGCCGCGAGTACAGGAATCCTTGTCCGTACTCGCATTCGAGCGCCCGGAGCTGCGCTGCCTGCGTCCCCGTTTCGACGCCCTCGGCGATCACCCGGAGCCCCAAGTGGTGCGCGAGGGCGATGATGGTGCGCACGATCTCCAGGTTTTCGGCCTCCTCCATGCGGCTCACGAAGAGACGGTCGATCTTCAGGGCATCCACAGGGAAGCGGCGCAGGTTGCTGAGGGACGAGTAGCCCGTCCCGAAGTCGTCCATGTGGAGCCGCACGTTCAGGTCCTTGAGACGGGCGAGCACCGACGCCACGGCCTCCGCGTGCTCCATGATCACGTTCTCCGTGACCTCCAGGTGGAGCCGTCGCGCCTGGAGCTCCGCTTCCGCAAGCACTTGCTCCACGTGTTGCGGGAGGTCCACGCGGAGCAGCTGCTTGAAGGAGACGTTGACGCTGATGCCGAGCGTCGACCGGTCCGGAAACGCGCGCCGCCACTCGCAGAGCTGGCGGCACGCCTCGCGGAGCACCCAGCGCCCGATAGGGACGATGAGACCGGTGTCCTCCGCTACCGGAACGAACTCGCCGGGACCTAAAAGGCCGCGGTGGGGATGCCGCCAGCGCAGCAGCGCTTCGAAGCCGACGATGTCACCACTTTCGAGGGCCACTATCGGCTGATAGTCCAGACCAAACTCCCGCCGCTCCAGCGCCCGCCTGAGGTCGGTCTCGAGCTCGAGGCGCGCCACCGCGCGGGCGTGCATCCCCAGGTCGAAGACCTCGCATCGGTCGCGGCCTTGCGCTTTGGCCCGGTAGCTCGCCAGATCCGCGTCCCGGAGCGCGTCCTCGGCCCGGTCGTAGCCGGTGAGGCTCAGGGCAATGCCGATGCTCGCCGTGGAAAACACCTCCCGCCCGGCGAGGTCGAGGGGGGCCTCCAGCGCCTCCTGGATACGGCCGGCGACCCGAGTCGCGTCGCTTCCATCGGTGACGTCGTCCAGCAGCACCGCGAACTCGTCGCCGCCAAGCCGTGCGACCCGATCCCCCGGCCGCACGGCTTCCTGCAGGCGCCGCGCGAGCGCCACCAACATCTGGTCGCCCGCGCCATGTCCCAGGCTGTCGTTCACCAGCTTGAACCGGTCAACGTCGAGATAGAGCACCGCGAACGCATAGTCCTTGCGGCGCTTGGCGCGATGCACGGAGTGGACCAGCTCGTCCATGAATAGGGCGCGGTTGGGCAGTCCCGTGAGCGCGTCGTGGAACGCGTCGTGCATGAGCTGCTGCTCAGTCACCTTCCGTTCCGTGATGTCGGTCTGGGAGCCCGCCACGCGATAGGCTCGGCCTGTGGCATCTCGCACGGCGAGCCCCCGCGTGAGCATCCAGCGTAAAGTGCCGTCCCGGTGCCGGATGCGGTGCGCCGCCTCGAAGTGAGCCGTCGCGCCGGCAAGGTGGCCGTCGAGTGTCACCTTGAGCCACTCCAGGTCGTCGTGGTGAACGCGGCCGAACCACTCCTCCGGGCTGTTCCCGATCGCCGCGTCGTCGTATCCCAGCATCGCCTTCCAGCGGCTGGAGTAGTAGACCTCATTCTTGGTGAGGTCCCAGTCCCATAGGCCGTCGTTGGCGCCCGCCGCCGCAAGGGCGTACCGCTCCTCGCTCTGCCGCAGCGCGTCCTCCGTGCGCTTCCGCTCCGTGATGTCGGTGACGATGCCGATGGTGCCGGCTACGGCTCCACCGGCGTCGACCAGCGGCGTTCCGCTCACCAGCGTCCAGACCGTCTCTCCCGACCGTCGCCGGAACGCGAGCTCGTAGCGGTCGGAGATACCCTGCTCGCGCAGCTGCGCCTTTGACACCACGATCTCGCGGTCTTCGGCCCGCGCCATGAACTCGAAGGTGGTTCTGCCAACCATTTCCTCCCGGGGGTAGCCGAGCAGTGCGCAGATGCGGTCGTTCACGAACTCGATCACTTCCCTGAGATCGGTGACGATCAGCCCCTCGTTCATTTCCTCCACGAGCGTGCGATAGCGTCGCTCCGACGCGCGAAGCGCCGTGTCCGACCGCTTCCGCCCTGTGATGTCGATGATCGCCCCCATCACACGAATGGCTTTGCCGGCCGCGTCGCGCGCCACGTGCGCCCGGTCGAGAACGTGGGCGTACGAGCCGTCGGCCCGGCGGAACCGGTACTCGTCGGACCAGTGATGTCCGTTGCCCTTGATGACGGCGAGTATTCCGGACTCGATCCGTTCCACGTCCTCCGGGTGGACGCGCTCGCGCCACCACTCCGAATCGGTTCGTACCTCCTCTGCGGAGTAGCCGAACAGCGTCTGGACGCCCTCGCTCCACCACCCTTCCCCCGTCACCGCATCCCACTCCCACAAAGCGTCGTTGGTGGCGCGCGTGACCAACTGGAAGCGTTCCCGTGACTTCTTGAGATCCTCTTCGGCGCGCTTGCGCTCGGTGATGTCGACCAGGATCCCGAGGA
>JACORV010000154.1 GCA_016179225.1 Gemmatimonadota bacterium
CCCGCATCTTCTGGACCATGTCGAAGGACGGGCTGCTGCCGGCGTTCGTCAACAAGGTCCATCCGCGCTTCCGGACGCCGTGGATCACGACGATCGTCACCGGGCTCGCCGTCATGGTCCCGTCGGCGCTGTTCACGGTCCGCGAGGCGGGCAGCCTGGTGTCCATCGGGACGCTCTTGGCGTTCGTCATCGTGTCCGTGGGCATCCTGGTGCTGCGCATCCGGGAGCCGGACTTGCCGCGGGCCTTCAAGACGCCGTGGGTGTGGTTTGTGGCGCCAGCGGGCGTGGTGTCGGCGCTCTACCTGATGATCTCGCTGCCGTGGCGCACCTGGGAGCGGCTGATCATCTGGTTCGTTATCGGCATGGCGGCGTACTTCCTCTATGGGTACTGGCACTCGGCCATGTCGGCGAAGCAGCGCGCCCGGTAGCGGGCGAAGCCTGCGAGCCGGGGAGCGGCCGGCGCCTCACGGTGCCGGCCGTTTTTTTTCGCGCCGCGACTTGCCCCGGCGGCGGCCTCCTGGGTAGCCTCCATCCGCCATGACGCCGCTCCACCTCGAGCCCGTGCCGGAGGTCCGCGCCGAAGGCGCCCGCGCGGTCGCCGGGGCGGCGCTTGCCGCGCGGCGCATCGTGCTCACCACCCATGTCAACGCCGATGGGGACGGCGTCGGGAGCGAGGTCGCCATGGTGCACCTGCTCCGCGCCCTGGGGAAGAGCGTGGCGATCGCGAACCCGACGCCGATTCCCGACCGCTACCGGTTTCTCCTCGAGCCCCTCGCGCGCCACGACCGTTCGGCCGACGCCACTCAGGCCCTCCGCGACGCCGACCTGTTCCTCGTTCTCGACATCTCGGACGCCGGCCGTCTGGGTCACCTGGCGGACACGATCCGGACCCGCGGCATCCTCACCGCGTGCATCGATCACCACCTTTCGCCGGGCACCCTTCCGGACGGCCCGCGACTGGTCGCCGCGGACGCGTCCGCGACGGCCGAGCTGGTGTACGACCTCGCGGTGACGAGCGGCTGGACGGTCGATGTGGAAGCGGCGCGCGCTCTGTACGTCGGCATCCTCACCGACACCGGCGGCTTCCGTTTCAGTAACACGACGCCGCGCGTGTTGCGCGTAGCCGGGTCGCTCCTGGAGGCGGGCGTCGATCCGGAGCGCCTGTACGAGTCGGTGTACGCCACCGCGCCCATCGGCCGCATCCGCCTCACGGCCGAGGTGCTCGAGACCCTGGTCGTGGAACCGGAAATCGGGCTGTCGTGGGTCACCGTGCCGGCGGGCGCGCTCCAGCGCCACGGCGTCACCGCGGACGACCTCGACGGGCTGGTGGAGTTCGCGCGCTCGGTGCAAGGCACCCGGCTGGCGCTCCTCTTTCGCCAGCTGGCCAACGGCAAGATCAAAGTGTCGCTCCGATCGGTCGGCGACTTAGACGTTTCGGCGTTCGCCAAGCAGTTCGGCGGCGGCGGCCACGCCAAGGCCTCGGGCGCGTCCGTCGCCGGCTCGCTCGACGAGGTGCAGCGCCTGGTGCTCGGCGCCGCGCGCGGCGTGCTCGCCCCCCGCGGCGCCTCCGGCTAACTTGCTCGGACGATGAGCGAGCACGACTTGAAGGCCCGGATCGCCGCCGCGCTGACGGGCGTCGTCAACCCGCGCGCCGGCCGGGACGTGATCTCAGCGGGGATGGTGAAGGAGATCGCGGTCGAGAACGACGGGCTGGTGCGCATCGCCTTCGAGCTTGGTGCGGACGACCCGGCGGAGCTGGTCCGCGAGACGCGCCGCGCGGCCCAGTCGGTCGAGGGTGTGCGCGCGGTGAGGGTGGACGTGCGCGGCGCCGCGCCGACCCGGCCGACCACGCCGAAGACCGTGCCCCCGCCGGCCGCGCGCGAGTTGCCGCACCTCGGCCGGGTGCTCGCGGTCTCGAGCGGCAAGGGCGGCGTCGGCAAGTCCACCATCACGACCAACCTGGCCGCCGGGCTCGCGGCGCGCGGGCACCGCGTCGGCCTGATGGATGCGGACGTCTACGGGCCCAACCTCCCCCGCATGTTCGGCGTGATGGACGAGCAGCCGGCGGTGGTGGACCGCCGCATCCAGCCGATCGAGGCCCACGGCGTCAAGCTGATCTCGATCGGCAATCTCGTCGAGCGCGACGTCGCGACCATCTGGCGCGGCCCGATCATCACGAAGATCATTCAGCAATTCCTGGGCGACGTGGAATGGGGCCAACTCGACTATTTCCTCGTGGACCTGCCGCCCGGTACGGGCGACGCGCAGCTCAGCCTGGTCCAGTCGGTGCACGTGGCGGCGGGCCTGATCGTCACGACGCCGCAGGACGTGGCGGTGGGCGACGCGCTGCGCGGCGCCAAGATGTTCGAGAAGGTGGGGGTGCCGGTGCTCGGGATCGTCGAGAACATGTCGTTCTTCGCCTGCCCGCACTGCGGCGAGCGCACCGACATCTTCGCGAGTGGTGGCGGAGGGCGGCTCGCCGAGCAGCTGGGGCTCCCGCTCCTCGCGGAGGTGCCGCTCCAGGCGCGGGTCCAGGAGCTCTGCGAGGCGGGGATCCCGGTCGTCCTGGCCGAGCCGGACTCGCCGGCCGCGCTGGCGCTGACGCGCCTGGCGGAGCGCGTCGAGCAGGAGGTCGCGGGATTGTCGGTTCGCCTGCCGGTCGTCGCGGGCTAGTGCCGTTCCAACTGGCTTCGCCAAGGCTGGCGAGCCCCGCACAGAGCCCCAACGGCCGCTGCTGGCCGGCCATGACTTGGCGCGAATAGTTGGAACGGCGCTAGCCGGCGTCCTGCTCGCGGCGCTCGTCGGCGCCCCGGCCGCCCACGCCCAGGATCCGCCGCCCTTCGCCGAGGTCGTCTCCGGCCAGGAGCTCATCTACCGCGGCCACTTCAGCGCCGCACAGCTCTACTTCTCCCGTCTCGGCGAGGAGCGCGCCGGCGATCCCGTCGGGCCCGCGCTGGAGGCGTCGGCCCTCATCTGGTGGGGCGAGGCGCGGAGCGACGAAGCGTTTCAGGCAGACCTCATCGACTCGCTTCTCGCCGACGCGATAGCCCGCGCGGAAGACGCCGTCCAGGCGGCGCCCCCCGGCTCGGCGCAGGCCACAGCCCTCTTCTGGCTCGGCACTGCGCTCGGCTATCGGGCCCGTCAGGCGGAATTGCGCGGCCGCTACTGGCGCGCCGCCCGCGACGCGAAGGCCATGCGGACCGCGCTCGAGCAAGCACGCGCGCTCGACTCCACGTGCATCGACTGCCTGCTCGGTCTCGCGATCTACGACTACGCCCTCGCGCGCGCCAGCGCGATCGCGCGGCTCGTGGCCCGCATCATCGGTCTGGGCGGCGGCGACGCGGAGCGCGGGCTGGAACGCCTGCGTCTGGTGAGCGAGCAGGGTCTGCTCACGCGCACCGAAGGCCGCTGGGTGTACGCCAACGCCCTCCTGCGCGAGAGCGAGCGGGAGGGGGCCCTGCGGGAGGAGGCGCGACGCCTGGTCGGCGAGCTCGCCACGCAGTTCCCGGAGAACCCGGTCTTCAAGCGCTTCCTTGACTCCTCGGGTGCGGCGCCGTGAGCGCCGTCGCCGCGCCCCCGCGCACCTCGGAGCTCGTTACGGGGCCGCTCTCCCGCGCCATCGTCCGCCTGGCGCTGCCGGCGGTCGGCTCGGCGCTGCTCCAGCTCGTCTTTCTGCTCGTGGACATCTTCTGGGTCGGCCGCATCTTAGGCGCCGCCGCGCTCGCAGCGGTCAGCACCGCCGGCTACGCCGTCTGGATCCTCGCGTCGCTCGCCGAGATGATCGGCGTCGGACTCACCGCGGTGGCCGCGCGGCGCCACGGTGAAGGCGCGCACGGGGCCGCCTCCGTGGCGGCGGGCACGACGCTGGCCGTCGCGGTCATCGGCGGCGTGGCGATCGCGTCGTCCGGGTGGCTGCTCGTGCCGGCGCTCTTCGACCTGATGGGCACGCCCTCAGAGGTCACGGAATTGGGCCGCCTCTATCTTTTGACGTACCTGCTCGGTGCGCCGGCGGTGTTGGGCTTCTTCGCGGCGGAGGCCACCTTTCGCGCCGCCGGAGACACCCGCACCCCGCTCGTGCTCCTCGCGGCCTCGGTGCTGCTCACCATCGTGCTCGACCCGCTGCTCATCACCGGCGTGGGACCGCTGCCGGCCCTGGGGATCGCGGGCGCCGCCATCGCGGCGGTGCTCATCCGCGGCGTCGTGCTGGCCCTTGGCTTCGTCATCCTGGTCAGGCGGCGCCTGGTGCGCCTCTCGGTGTGGGACTGGAAATCCGTGCTCACCGTGCTGCGCGTGGGCGCTCCCACGGCGGCCTACGGCGTGTTCTTCAGTGCCGTCTACATCGGCCTCGCCCGCATCACCACGCGCTTCGGCGTCCCCGCCCTCGCGGCGCTCGGTATCGGGCACAAGCTGGAGGGCCTCTCCTACATGGTCGCCACCGGCTTCGCCCTGGCTTCCGCGGCGCTGGTGGGCCAGAATCTCGGCGCGCAGCGGCCCGACCGCGCCCGACGCGCAGGATGGATGACGGCGTTCTACGCCTCCGGCGTGGGCGCGTTCGCGGCGCTGGCATTCCTGGCGTTCCCCGACTACTTGGTCGGCGTGTTCACGCGCGACCCGGGCGTCGTGGCCGCCGGCGCGAGCTACCTGCGCATCATGTCCATCGTGCAGGTCACGATGGGGCTCGAGATCGTACTCGAGGCGGCGTTGGGGGGCGCAGGGTTCACGCTCCAGCCCGTGCTTTGGATGGGTGTCATCACCGGCGCCCGCATCCCGCTCGCCGCTTGGCTCGCCGGCGTCTTCGGCGTCGCGGGCGTGTGGTGGGCGATCAGCGTCACCGCAGTGGCGCGCGGCGTGGCGATGGCGATCCTCTGGCGGGGCGAGTCCTGGCAGCGGGTGAAGGTGTGAGCGCGATCGTCACGCTCCTCACCGACTTCGGCACCGCCGACGGCTACGTCGCAGAGATGAAGGGCGCGTTGATGCGCCTCGCCCCCGGCGCCACCGTCGTGGACGTCACGCACGACATCCCTCCCGGCGACGTCGCGGCGGGCGCCTACGTCCTCGGCCGTGTCTGGTCGGCCTTTCCGGAGGGGGCGGTCCATATCGCGGTCGTGGACCCGGGCGTGGGCACGGCGCGACGGCCGCTCGCGGTCGAGGTGGAGGGGCATCGCTTCGTGGCCCCGGACAACGGCCTGCTGTCGTGGGTGCTGGACGCGTCGCGGGCCACGATCGTGAGCCTGCCGACGCCGCCGAGCGCAAGCTCCACGTTCCATGGCCGTGACGTGTTCGCGCCGGTGGCGGCCCGGCTGGCTCTGGGCGCGCGCGTGGCGGAGCTGGGCGCCGAGACTCCCGACCCCGTGCGGCTCCCCCGCCCGCCGCTGGTGCGGGAGGGCGACGACGTGATCGGCGCCGTGGTCCACGTGGATCGCTTCGGGACGCTGATCACCAACCTTCCGGCCGCCCGCGTGGCGACGGGCGCCGCGGTGCGGATCGGTCCCTACGACCTGGTGCTCAGGTCCACCTTCGGCGACGTCCCGTCCGGTGATCCGGTCGCCTTCATCGGCTCGGGCGGTACCGTCGAGATCGCGGTGCGGGACGCCCGAGCCGACACGGCGCTGGGCGCGAGCCGCGGCGTGAAAGTGCGGGCCACGGCCAGAGTGTTGAAGAGTTGAAGAGTTGAAAAGTTGAAGAGTCGCAGACACGACCGGTTCAACTCTTCAACTCTTCAACTCTTCAACCGTCTTTCAGTCCATCCAGTTCACGTCAATGCCGCCGATCGTCGCGTTCACCCGCATGGTCAGGCGGTAGCGCGCCGAGCTGTAGTTCGAGGAGTAGTACGTCTGGCCGCGCTTGGTGAACCCGGCGCTCTCGAACGAGGCTAGGAAGCGGTTCACGCGGATCGCCACGCCGACGTCCCGCGGCAGCCCCAACGTCAAGGACCCGATGCTGACGTCCACGTCCGCCTCGACCGACTGCCGCCAGCTCCCCGTGAAGTCGAGCGAGACCTCGCCCACGCCACCGTGGAAGGAGACGCGGCGGCAGTTGGCGTTCGCCAGCGACGTCACGTGGAACTCGGCGGCACCGGCCTCGAGCTCCAGCTCGTCGCAGTCCACCGGGTTGGGACGGCTGAACCGTACCGTGGAGGAAGAGGCGCCGGCGCGGTAGGTGACCCGCCGCAGCGCGAGCCCGCCCAGCTCCACGTCGGACTCGACCGCTCCCAGCTCCAAGTTCAGCGTGAGGGGGATGTCCGGGTTGAGCGAGAGGTCGAACGTGGCCGGCTGGCGGTCGCGGCGCCGGTCGCCAACCGACACCCGCACGCCCGAGCCGCTCCGGCCGCGTAAGCCCAGCCGCACGACCGAGGCCTCGGCGTCGAACTCCCGGACCGGGGTGAAGCGGTCCTCGTCGTAGCTCATCTCGACGCGGTAGAGCGTCCGGCTCGTACCGGGCGTCAAGCGGAACCGGCCGGCGCTGTACTGCACGTCCACGGTAAGAGTGCTCTCGCCGTGAGCGGGTCGCGAGAGCGTGAGGGTCCGCCACGTCTGCCCGGCGGCCGGCGCTGCGGCCGAGACCGCTGTGAGGCCGAGCAGCGCCAGGATCCGTCCGCCAGTCACGGTTTCTTGCCCATCCTCGAGGCGGTGGGCGTCGCCGGCGGCGTCGCCCACAGGTACTCGTCCGACATCTCGCCGAAGTGCCGGCCCGCGAACGTCTCGCGCAGGCCGCCGCGCGAAAGGAGTACCGCGCCGAAGCCGGCGGTCGCCGCCAGCCACGTCACGATGCCCGCCGCCACCTGGAAGAGGATCACGATCGGCCCCGCCCACCCGAAGAGCGCGGCGGCCGCCCAGAGGCCGAGCAGCGCGACGAGGCCGGTGAAGAGATAGCCGTACGCGTTCGGCGCCCGGACGAACGCGCCGGTGGCCATGCGACGCCGCGTCACCTTCTCGCCGACGGCGTGCGCGACCGCCAAGTAGCCGCCCAGGATCGCGACGCACGCCGCGACGATGAATGCCGGGATGACGAACGGTAGCAGCAGGATGCCCACGATCGTGAACACCAGCCCCACGATGAGCATCGCGAACGTCGGGAGAACGAGCAGCTGGCCGAGGATCCCCACCACGAGCGACCGCCCGAAGGAGTGCGACGCCGTGTCCGCCACGATCTCGAGGTAGCGCCGGCCGAAAAACACCGCGCCGAAGCCCATCATCGCGAAGGCAATGAACGCGCCGACCACGTTACGCACGTCGCGGAAGAGCCTGTCCAGCGCGGACGGCGCGGCCCGTGCCACATCCCGGTCCACCTGCACGTCCACATCCCGGTCCGCGTTCACGTCCGGAAACTCTTCAGCCGAGGGTGCCGACAGCATCCTCATGTCGCCGCGGAACACGCCCCCGTCGTCGATCACCTGACCGCCGACCGACACGGCGCTGCGCCCAATGGAACCGCCGCGGTGGTTGGTCACGTCCCCGTAGAGCGCGATCACGTTCCCGGTGACCTCGCCGTACACGTCCGCCGTGCCTTTGAAGACCACCAGATCGCCCTCGAGTCGCTCGCCCTCCGCGACGCGATAGTCGCCCAGATGCATCGGGCTGGTGCGGACCGCCGCCGCCACGTCGGCCCCCACGTCCTCCAGCGCCGCCAGCTGTCGCTCGACGGTATCGAGCGCCCCGAGGTCCGCCATCGTGATGGAGACCGGACGTCGCCCTATCGGGACCGCGTGGCGGCGTGCGCTGTCGGCCTGCTCAGCCACCGCGACCGCCGTCTGCGGTGCCGCACGGCCGGCCGCGGAGGCGCGGAGGGCCGCATCCAGCCGGAGCTTGGACGCCGCGTCCTCACCGCTCAGGCCCGGTGCACGCCACGCCCGCAGGGCAACGAGCAACTCGCGCGTGTCGAGCGAGCCGCCATCGGCGAGAAGCCGCCGCCACGCGCGGTCGAGCGCCCCGCCGGAGGTGTAGCGGCCCACCCGTTCGCCGTCGACCAGCACCGCGCCGTTGCGCAACGACATCGAGTGTACCTTCCCGCTCGCAAGCTCGAGCTCCAGCGTCGCCTCCCGATTGCTCACGGCGATGGAGTGGGAGACGACGTCGTCGCCCTGACGGTGGTGCAGCACGCGCTTGAGGAGTGCGAGGCCGTCTCGGAGCGCCGCGCCCGCGTCGTCCCCGGACGGCAACACGATGGATGCCCTCGCGGGGGGAGGCAGGGCGAGCGCGATCGTCAGCGCCAGAAGGCTAGAACGAATGCTGGAGCGCGACATCCTGCCCCCGTGGCGTGCGAAGGAGATAGTGCAGGCCGACTCCGCAGCCGGCGTAGCCGACGGTGAGCGTTGCCAAGGCGATGAACAGCCGGTCGCCCGTGAGCGAGAGCGACCTGACGAATTCGGCGACGCCCGACGAAACGGCCCACCCCGCGGCCGCCAGCGCACCGTCTTGGATCGCCTCGAAGAACCAGCCGGATACCTGTGCCGTCACGAAGCGGATGGCCGGCGTGTTCGCGACAACCCACGGCACCGCCACCCACAGGGCCGCCACTGCTACCGCCGCGTAGGCCCCCCCCAGCACCAGGGCTCTCCGCGGCTCGAGCGCCCAGGCTTTGGCGCGCCGGTACAGGACGACGGCCTTGGGCTGCGGCCTGCGGACCCGGGCCATCACGTTCGCGGGAAAACCGCGGGAAGGGGCAAAGGAGGGCAGGCGAGACAGTTCTCGCACCAGCATCTCGTCCCGCTGGGAAGGGGATAACTGCTTGTCTGTCACACCACTACCTCCTATCTGTCAGCCCCTACGGTCCCCCGCGGGCCGGGGTTTCAGCCCCGCAGGGGCCCCAGGGACTCCCGGAGCTCGTGCCGGGCTCGGTGAATGTAGGTCTTGACCGTGCCGAGGGGCAGGTCGAGCGCCTCGGCGATCTCCTCGTACGACCGGCCCTCGACGTGCCGGAGCAGGATGCAGGCGCGGTACTCGGGCCGCAGCCTCGCGATGGCCTGCTCGATGGACTTGCCGAGCTCCCGGGACTCCAGCTCCTCGAGCGGGGACTCGGTCTGGTCCACCGCCTGGAGCGCGGTTGCCTCGACCTCGTCCGCCGTCCGCGCGTCCGGCGCCCCGTCGAGCGAGAGCGTCACGAGCTCCCGTCGCCGCAGTTGATCGATGGCGGCGTTGTTCGCGATCTTGAAGATCCACGACGAGAACTTGTACTCGGGACGGTACGAGTCGAGGGCGTTGAGGACCTTCACGAACGACTCCTGTGCCAGGTCCTCGGCTAGCTCGCGGTCCCGCACCATGCGGTAGATCAGGGAGAAGACCGGACGCTCGTACCGGCGAAGCAGCTCCCGGTACGCGGCCTCCTTGCCGGCTCGCGCCAGCCCTACGACCTCCTGGTCCGTGAGGGATTGGAGGTCTTTCGCCGTAGGCATGGGGCGGGTAATCTACGCTGCCCATGCCGCAGAATCCGAGTTGGCGCCGATGACACCGGCGGACATCGCCTCGCCGCCGCTGCCCTCTGACAAGCGACGATACGTCCGCGAGATCTTCTCCGAGATCGCGCCCCGCTACGATCTATTGAACCACCTGCTGTCGCTCAACGTCGACCGATCGTGGCGGCGCAAGGCGGTCTCCCGCCTCGAGTGGGAGCGGAGGCCGGGAGGCGTCTTCCTGGACGCCTGCGCCGGCACGCTGGACTTCGCGGCCACCCTGGCCGGGTGCCCGGGGTTCCGGGGGAAGGTCGTCGCCACCGACTTCGCGCTCCCGATGCTGCGTCTGGGCCGGAGGAAGACCTCCCCGGATGTCGTGTGGCCGGCAGGGGCCGACGCCCTCCAGCTCCCCTTCGGCAATGCCGTCTTCGACGGTGGGATGGTTGCCTTCGGCGTTCGCAACCTCGCCGATCTCGACGCCGGGCTCCTCGAGCTCTTTCGCGTGCTGCGGCCCGGGACACGACTGGTCATTCTGGACTTCACGACGCCGGCCTTCACGCCGGTCCGGGCGCTGTACCTCTTCTATTTCCGCCGGATTCTCCCGGTCGTCGGGCGTATCGTCTCCGGCCACCCGACGGCCTACTCCTACCTACCGGCGTCGGTCATGGACTTCCCGTCGCCTGAAGCGCTGGAGCGGCGGCTGGAAAGGGCCGGATTCCACGACTGCGGCCACATCCGGCTGACCGGAGGGATCGCCGCAATCCACTGGGGAGTGCGATGACGCTGGATAGCCTTCGGGACTTCGTGAGGGCCCTGGACGAAGCAGGGGAGCTGGTCCGCGTCCGCGAGCCGGTTTCGGTGGATCGCGAGGTCACGGAGGTTGCCGATCGCTGCATGAAGAGCCCCGGCGGGGGGCCGGCACTGCTATTTGAAAGGCCGGTGCTCCCGGGAGGGGGAGCCAGCCGCTATCCGGTGCTCATCAATGCCTTTGGCTCTCTCAGGCGGATGACAACGGCTTTGGGAGCATCATCGCTCGACGAGATCGGGTCGAGGGTTGAGGGTTTGGTGTCGGCAACCGTGCCGGACACCCTGGCCGGAAAGCTCTCAATGCTCCCCAAGTTGGCCGAGCTTGCAACCTACCCCCCGGCGCGTGCCACTGACCCTGTCGCCTGTCGAACCGTGGTGCATCGGGAGCACGAGATCGACCTCGGACTGCTCCCTCACCTGGTGTGCTGGCCGGGAGACGGAGGCCCCTACATCACCTTCCCGATGGTCATCACGCGAGATCCGAGCACGGGGGTACGAAACGTGGGCCTGTACCGCATTCAGGTGCAGGGGCCTCGCGAGTTGGCCATGCACTGGCAGCGGCACAAGGTCGGAGCCGCGCACTGGCGTGAGATGGCGTCCAAGGGTGAGAGGATGCCGGTCGCGATCGTCCTGGGTGCGGATCCCGCCTCGATGTACGCCGCATCCGCGCCGCTCCCCCCCGCGGTGGACGAGTTCCTTTTCGCGGGCTTCCTGCGTCGCGCTGCGGTGCCTCTGGCGAAGTGCCTCACGTGCGACCTGGAGGTTCCGGCGGAGGCGGAGATTGTTCTGGAGGGATACATCGATCCGGCGGAGGAGCTGGTGATGGAGGGGCCCTTCGGCGACCACACCGGCTTCTACTCCCTCGCCGATCGATATCCACGCGTCCACGTGACGGCCGTGACCATGCGGCGGGACGCGATCTATCCGGCGACGATCGTCGGGCGCCCGCCGATGGAGGACTTCTACCTCGGTCACGCGACCGAGCGGATCTTCCGGCCGCTCCTCAGGCTGACGATCCCCGAGATCGTGGATTACCACATGCCGGCCTACGGCATCTTCCACAACCTGGTTTTCGTCAGCATACGGAAGCAGTACCCGGGACAGGCGTGGAAGGTGATGAACGGCCTGTGGGGGCAGGGGCTCATGTCGCTGGCCAAGGTGATCGTCGTCTTGGACGACTGGGTGAACGTGCGGAACGCCGACGAGGCGTGGTGGGTCGCGCTCAACCACATTGACCCGGAGCGGGACGTGCGGTTCACGATGGGCCCAATCGACGTGCTGGACCATTCGAGCCGGGCCTTCACGTACGGATCGAAAATGGGGATCGACGCCACCCGGAAATGGCCCGAGGAGGGTTTCACCCGCGACTGGCCGGGGCTGATCGAGATGGACGCGGAGACCAGGCGCAAGGTGGACGCCAAGTGGGCGTCGCTCGGGATCCGGCTGCCGTGACGACCGGGGTAGACGGTCAGGTGCTCGCCGGCCGATCGCGCCTGGTCGCTTACGCCAACTTCGTCAAGGTCGCGCACACCGTCTTCGCCCTGCCGTTCGCCGTCGTGGGCATCGCGACGGCGGCCCGCTGGCACCCGGTGGGATGGCGCACGGCGGGGCTGGCCTGCGTCGCCTTCGGCGCGGCGCGGTTCGCCGGTATGGGGTTCAACAGGATTGCCGATCGTCGCTTCGACGCCCTGAACCGGCGCACCGCCGGACGGGAGCTTCCGGCCGGTCGCATGAGTCTCGTAGAGGCGTGGGCCCTCGTTGTCCTGTCGGGCGCGGCGTTCGTCGGAGCCTCCGCGCTCCTCAACGCGCTCTGCTTCGCGCTGTCGCCGGTCGCATTGGCGTGGATCGTCGGCTATTCCTTCACGAAGCGCTTCACGGCGCTGTCGCATTTTTGGCTCGGGCTCGGGCTGGCCATTGCTCCGGTTGGGGGATACCTGGCTGTCACGGGCGCCTGGAGCACCCCCTGGTGGTCACTGCTTCTCGTGGCAGCCGGGGTCCTCGCCTGGGTGTCCGGATTCGACATCCTGTACTCCCTCCAGGACGAAGATTTCGACCGTGCGCACGGGCTTCGCTCGATGACGGTGGCACTGGGAGCACGTGGAGCCATAGCGGTCTCGCGAATCCTCCACTTCGTGGCCGTGGTGGCACTGCTACTCTACGGAAAGTCCTCCGAACTAGGCTGGCCGTACCTCGCTGGCGTCGCGGTGGCAGCTGCGCTCTTGACCTGGGAGCATCGCCTCGTCAAGCCGGGGGACTATTCGCGGCTGGACGCGGCTTTTTTCACGATGAACGGGATCATCTCGGGGGTGATCATGGTGGGCGCGATCTTGGATGTGGCACGGTAGGGAACGGCTGAAGGACGCGACGGTGATCCGCGTTTCCGCTGATAAGGCGCGCATTCCGAAACGGGTGCCACGCAGGCCCGCTCCTCGCCGGCCGACGCCACATCCGGCTCGCCGGCCTGCCCCAAACCGGAGGGGAAGGTGACAGGGCTCCCGGTGGTGCTGGCGGTCACGGGAGCGTCGGGTGCTCCTTATGCGGTTCGGCTGCTCCATTTCCTCTCTACGGAGCACGTCCCCGTTTGGCTAATCGTCTCGAGTCATGGGTGGAGGCTCCTCCAGGAGGAATGTGGCATCAGCTCGCTGGCGGAGCTCAAGCGCGGCACGGGCGGCGACTGGAAGTCCATCGAGGTGTTCGAGGACGGCGACCGGGGGGCGAGGCCGGCCTCCGGTTCCGCGCGCACGGCGGGCATGGTGGTCTGTCCCTGCTCGATGGGTACCCTCTCGGCGGTCGCGCACGGGTCGAGCCGCAGCCTCGTGGAGAGGGCGGCGGACGTCACCCTCAAGGAGCGCCGGCCGCTCCTCCTCGTTCCGCGGGAGACGCCGCTCTCCCTCGTGCACCTCCGCAACATGGTGGCCGTGACCGAGGCCGGTGCGATCGTGCTGCCCGCCGCGCCCGGCTTCTACCACCGTCCGACCGGCATCCCGCAGCTGGTGGACTTCGTGGTGCAGCGGATCCTCGACCATCTGGGGCTCGAGGTCTCGGTGGTCAAGCCCTGGGCCGGCAAGGCGCGGCGGTCTCGCCGGTGAGACTCGGCATCATCTCCGACACGCACGGGCTGCTGCGCGCGGAGGTTCACCAGGCGTTCGAGACGGTGGACCTGATCGTGCACGCCGGGGACGTGGGGGACGAAGCGATCCTCGACGAGCTTGGGTTGTTGGCGCCCGTGACCGCGGTCTACGGGAACGTGGACGTAGGGGCGCTCAGGCGGCGACTGCCCCAGGTGGCCGAGGTCGCGGCCGACGGATTCCGTATCGTCGTGACCCACGGGGATCAGTTCGGGATCCCCAGGCCCGAGATGCTGAGGGCCGTCTTCCCCGAGGCCGACGTGATCGTGTACGGCCACACGCACCGGCCGCTCATCCGCGACATGCCCGACTTCAGGGTGGTGCTGAACCCGGGATCGGCGGGGCCGAAGCGCTTCGATCTCGTGCCCTCGGTTGCGATCATGGAAACGGAGGCGGGCATCCCACCGCGCGCCCGGATCATCCAGCTCGCTCAATGAAACCAGGCGGCGGACACGGGCATCCGGGCCTCGCGGAGCCGCAGCGACACGGTGAACGGGTAGGGTGCCACGTATGATCGAGCGCAGCACTCTGGCAATCCTCGTCGGCGGCGGGCCCGCCCCGGGCGTCAACAGCGTGATCGGCGCGGCCACGATCCGCGCGCGGCTCGAGGGCTTGCAGGTGCTCGGGCTGCGCGACGGATTCGAGTGGATCATGCAGGGCGACATCGAGCACGTGACGCCCCTCGAAATCGACGGCGTGAGCCGGATCCACTTCCGTGGCGGCTCGCACATCGGCATCTCCCGCGCCAACCCCACGACGGACCCTGCCCAGCTCGAGAACGCCGTCACCTCGCTACTGCGACTTAACGTCTCGCAGCTCATCACGATCGGCGGCGACGACACCGCCCACTCCGCGATGCGACTCGAGGAGAAGGCAGCCGGGCGGATCCAGGTCGTCCACGTGCCGAAGACGATCGACAACGACCTCGACCTGCCGCCGCACGTGGACACGTTCGGGTTTCAGACGGCGCGCCACTACGGCGTGGAGATCTTGAAGAACCTGATGGTGGACGCCAAGACGACGTCGCGGTGGTACTTCGTCATCACCATGGGCCGCAAGGCGGGCCACCTCGCGCTCGGCATCGGCAAGGCGGCGGGGGCCACCCTCACGCTCATCCCCGAGGAGTTCCTGGGGCGGCGGATCCGGCTCAGGGCGGTCGTGGACACCCTGGTCGGCGCGATCATCAAGCGGCTCTCCTACGGGCGGCGCGACGGCGTCGCCGTCCTCGCCGAGGGGCTGGTGCTCGGCATCGACCCCGAGGACCTCGCGGGCCTCGAGGAGGTCGAGCGCGACAGCCACGGCAATGTCCGGATCGCGGAGGTCAATATCGGCGAGATCCTCAAGGCGGAGGTCACGAAGCGGCTCCGTGAGTTCGGACTCAAAACCACGATCGCGGCCAAGAACATCGGCTACGAGCTGCGCTGCGCGGATCCGATCCCAATCGACATGGAGTACACGCGCGACCTCGGTTACTGCGCCGCCAAGTGCCTGCTGGGGGGTGGCAACGCGGTGGTCATCTCGATGCAGGCAGGGCGGTTCGTCCCCATCCCGGTCGCGGCGATGATCGACCCAGCGACCGGGCGGCCGCGCACCAGGCTCGTGGACATCACCTCCACTCGCTACGCCATCGCGCGCCGCTACATGATTCGCCTGCGGCGCGACGACTTCGAGAACCCTCACGAGCTGGCGCGCTTCGCGGCGACGGCGAGGGTCTCGCTCGAGGAGTTTCGGGGCAAGTTCGAATACCTGGTCGAGGAGGAGCCGCCGCCGCTCATTATCGATATCGCAAGACCGGGCGGCGCCTAGGCCACCAAACGGCTCGCGCTAAAGCTGCGGCGCGCAACGTGAGTGTGCACAAACGGAATTCTACCATAATCGTGCGGCGCCGACAGCTTCAAGCGCTGTTAGACGGCAGCCTCGCGGGCACGAGGGCGCCACGTTATCGGCCTCCGCCGCGGTGTTTCACGGCTTCATGGGAACGCAGTCGGTAGCGAACGAAACGTTCACCGCTGACTTGGACATCTCCGTCCTCGACGAAACCGAAGCGAAGGATGCCCTTGATTCGCGTGCGAGAGGGCGGAAGGAGCATCGTGAGTGACTCGAGATGCATATCCTCAAATCCAATGCGGATAATCCTCTTGCATAGCTCTGGGCCGATGCCCCAGAACCGTGGATGAATGACCAGCCCGATACCCGCATCGCCATCCTCGGGCTGAAGACCTCCCCAACCTGCGAGCTCTCCGTCAACGACAAAGGCCCAGGGGCCATAGCCATGCTCTTGCCATAGCTTTTCCTTCGCATGGACGAACGTGATGCACTCCTCCTCGCCGAAAGAGTCGCCGAGAAGCGGCATGTGCCGCTGGAGGAGGGGTTGGTTCATCAGCTCGATAAGATCTGATGTGTTGATATCGGTCAGACGCTTTAGCTCGATCTTCAACGGGGGATCCTGTCGCGGCAAATGGGCTGCCGCCTAACGTGATCGGCTTGAGCTGCGCCGCGGCCGCCTGGGCCGGAGGCGGCGTTCGCAGCGATCTCGAAGAGGAATGCACCTGATGCCGACCGGCCGCGGCGGCAGCTGCAAGCCGTTGTTAGGCGGCACGATGAGCGCAATCGGCAGGCCATACACCCTCACGGGACTACCCCAAGGCTGCGAAACGGTGTGTTCTTCTCGGCCCTCCACGCAACATACTGTTGGCGCGCGCCGATTGCCTCGGTAGCGGCCCACACGACGTCCACCTCGGGGGGAAGCGACGGTGGGTCGGGAGGAGGCTCTTGGTCGATCAGGACGATCCATGGCAGGAAAGCGTGGGGGTCGATATACACGAACAGGTGCTTTTCGTTGCCGGGGGCGCTTCGAAGCTTGCTGCGGTTGTCCTCCTTCACGGCCTCGTGCTCCGGCCCGTCAGCTTCAAGCCGAGCCTGTGCGAAAAGACCGTTCTGAGCACCCCTAGGTTGTTGATTTGCAACGCTGCCACTGCTGCCGAAATGGCGTTTTTCACACAGGCTCAGCCCCTGTTAGGCGCCCACCGCCCCGGTCACGCCGTGCGCCGCCTCAAAGAGTACATCGGGGTCCAAATCGACGCCGTTGGGCCAGACAATCGTGCCTGCTTCAGGGTCTACCACCACCCGCGCGAAAAAGGCGGGGTCCTGCAGTGCCGTGAAGACACCGCCACGCCCCTTCACACGCGGGCCGAGATCGACCGTGCCCTCGCTGCCGTCTGCAAAGCGCAGGTGAACGCGATAAGGCTCGAGGACGGTGACTGCCGCGATTCGTGGATGCATCCTCACTCCAGTGGCGCGATGCGGGCCGGCGGCTCATCCGCGTGCAGTCGGCGCCAGTTCTCCAGTAACTCCGCCTCATGAAGGCTACCCCACTCCACCACCATTGCCAAGGCACGAGGCGGCAATTCCCCGTCCATGAGCCCAATAGGTGTGATCCGGAACTGGGCCTCCGCGCCGCCATAGAACGCGTGAAAATGGGGCGGCTGGTGGTCGTCGAAGTACATTCGGATCACGATGCCGAAGAAGCGAGAGATCTCGGGCATGGCACAATGTTAAGACCCAGGGCGGTGGGCGTCTAACGATCAGGGCGTAAGCTGCGAGCCGCGCGCCCGGCACGCAACTGAACACTGAAACGGACCGGTCGCGCGCGGCTTGCCAGCTTCACGCCCGTGTTATACGGCTGCCTGCGTACTCGAATCACGGGGGATGAGGGTGAAGTGAATGAGGAGCAGCGAGTAGCCGAGTAGCAACCCACCAAACGCCAGAAGGATCGGCGCGCGTGCCGGCCAGGTAATGCCAGATGCGGCGCTACGCGCGGCGTCAGAAGTCAGAGCAATGAGAACGAACAAGGCGACCGTGTGGATCACGGCACGCCACCGGCCCAGCCGTTCGGGGACGAACGGAAGCACCAAGCCGCCAAGCGTACCGAAAAGCGCCCCGCCGGCGAGCACCTCGAGGGAGCCGCCGCAATAGAACCCCCCAGAACCATCGATAGCGAAGGCGAAGGCCCGCATGAGAAGGCGACCGCCGAGGCCCAGAATGACTGCGCCACTCACGAGCCCCGCGAGGGCAGCTCGGCCAATGGTGCGGAGCGGCGGCATGGTGGCGGAACTCAGGGTGTTTGGCAGTCCGTATAACGACCTGTGCATAAGCTGCGAGCCGGCGCTCTGGCCGCGCTGGCCCTAGTTCACGATAACGCCCGGCGAGCGCACTCGCCAGCGCGGCCAGCCGGCTCGGCAGCTTCATGCACTTGTTAGGCGCCCCTACGGCTCGAG
>JACORV010000018.1 GCA_016179225.1 Gemmatimonadota bacterium
CACCTCGGTTTCCGCCAGTTCCAGCGGCTCGACGCGGAGGGCGTGAACCAGCGCGAGACCGACGTCGCCGCCGCGTTCCGGCGCGCGATCGACGCCGCCATCGCCCGGGCGCCGGACGTGGTGCTCATCGCGGGCGACCTCTTCCACGCGGTCCGGCCCACCAACCGCTCGATCATCGAGGCGTTTACCCAGCTGGCACGGCTCCGTGCCGCGCTGCCCGAGGCGCCGGTCGTGCTGATCGCCGGCAACCATGACACGCCGCGCTCCGTCGAGGCGGGTTCCATCCTCAAGCTGATGAGCAGCCTCGGCGTGGAGGTCGTGGACGATCAGGCGCGCCGCATCGAGGTGCCGCGTCTGGGTCTGTCGGTGCTCGCCGTTCCCCACGCGGCGCTCCTCGGGGGGGCCCGCGACTGGCATCCGGACCCCCACGCCCGCCACAACCTCCTCGTCCTCCACCCGGAGATCGCGGGGCTCTTTCCCGAGAACGGCGCGAGCGACTACGGGGGGATCCGCATCCGTGCCGAGGAGCTGCGCGCGGACGAGTGGGACTACGTCGCCCTCGGCCACTACCATGTCGTGCACGAGGTCGCGCCACGCGCGTGGTACAGCGGCTCGCTCGAGTACACCAGCCCGAACATCTGGGGGGAGGTGCGGGAGGAGGAGCAGCGGAAGGTCTCCAAGGGCATCCTGATCGCCGACCTGGAGAGCGGAGCGGTGGAGCGCGTGGCGCTGCCGCCCGCGCGGGCGATCCACGACCTGCCGCGGCTCGACGCGGCGGGGATGACCGCGGTGGAGCTCGACGCGGCGATCCAGGGCCGGCTCGCCGAGCTGGGGGGCGGCGTCGCGGGCGCCGTCGTCCGCCTGGTCGTGGAGAACGTGCCGCGCGCCCTCGCGCACGCGCTCGACCACGCCTCGCTGCGCGCGGTGCGCGCCGAAGCGCTGCACTTCCACCTCGACCTCCGGCGCCCGGAGCCGGTGCGCCGCACGGCCGGTAACGCCGGCCCCGGCACGCGCCGCACGCTCCCCGAAGTGGTCGCCGACTATCTAGGCCGGCGCCCGCTTGACGCCGAGCTGGACCGCGGGCGGCTGGTCGCACTCGGCCGCGCCTACATGGATGCGGTCGAGCGCGCGCTCGCCGAAGGGGAGGCGTAGGGCATGCGTCTCCACCGTCTCCGTCTCGTCAACTTCCGGCAACACCGGGACACCGACATCGAGTTCGGGCCGGGGCTCACCGGCATCATCGGGCCCAATGGTGCGGGCAAGAGCACGCTGCTCGAAGCGATCGCGTGGGCGATCTACGGCATGGAGGCGGCGCGTGGCACCCGTGACTCCATCCGCTGGCGCCGCGCCAAGCCGCGCTCCGAGGTGCATGTGGAGCTGGAGTTCGGCCTCGGTCCGCACGAGTACCGGGTGGTGCGCACCCTCTACGGGGCCGACCTCTACCTGGACGGTGCGCCGCAGCCGATCGCGACCACACTGAACGAGGTCTCGTCCAGGCTGACCCGCGTGCTCGGCATGTCGCGCGACGAGTTCTTCAATACCTACTTCACGGGTCAGAAGGAGCTGGCCCTGATGGCGACGATGAAGCCGACCGAGCGGGGCCAGTTCCTGTCCCGGCTGCTGGGGTACGACAAGCTGCGCCTGGCGCAGGAGCGGGTGCGGGAGCGGCGCAACGCGCTCAAGGGCGAGCTGGTCGGGCTGGAAGCGGGGCGCCCCGATCGGGCGGCGCTGGCAAGCGAGCGTGAGCGGCGGGCGGCGGCGCGCGAGGAGGCGGGGCGGCGGCTGGCCGAGGCGACCGAGGCGAGCGAGGCCACGCGCGCCGCAAGCGACCTGCACCTCCCGGTGTTCCGCGAGCTGAGCGAGCTCAGGGACCGCTACAGCGCGCGCGTGGCCGACCGGCGGATCGCCGAGGACCGGGTGCGGCAGGTGGTCGAGCACATCGCGCGGCTCCAGGCGGAGCACGCGGCGGCGGCGGCGGCGCAGGCCGAACTGGAGTCGCTGGCGACCGCGGTGGCGGAATACGAGCGGCAGCGGGCCGCGCTCGCCGAGCAGGACGCGCTGGCGAGCGACGCGGCGCGCCGCGACACCTTCGAGACGCAGCTCGCGGAGATCGCCAAGCAGCGGGTGGAGCTGGACCTCCGGCTCGCGGAGTCCCGCGGTGCGGCGGCGGAGGCGCTGGACGTCGTCGAGCGGTTGGAGGCCGACCGGCGGGAGCAGGAGGAGGCCGAGCGCCTCCACGGGGAGCGCCAGGCGGCGTGGGTGCGCGAACGGCAGGACGCGGAGTCGAAGCGGGACGGGCTCCGCGAGCAGTTCAAGGATCTCCAGGCGCAGCGGGAACGGATCGTGGCGGCGGGCGAGTCGGGAGTGTGCCCGACGTGCGGGCAGTCGCTCGGCGCGGAGCACCTTCGCTCCGTCCTCGAGCTGCTCGACGCCCAGATCGCCGAAGTCACGATGAACGGGCGATACTTCGCCTCGCGCGTCGAGCAGCTGCAGGACCCACCGCCCGAGCTCGAGGGGCTTGACGAGCGCCGCCGCCAGCTTGCGGAGGCGGTCGAGCGCGGGGCGCAGGCCCTCGCGGTCGCGACCCGCTCGGCCGAGGAAGCGATCGGGCTGGAGAAGCAGCTCCGGCGGCTCGACGAGCGCTCGGCCCGGATCTGGCAGGAGATCGCCGCACTGCGGCCGGGGTATGACGTGGTGCGCCGGGAGACGATCCGGCGCGCGGTGGCGGCGCTGGAGCCGCGGGCGGCGCGCGCGCAGCGGCTCGCCGCGGAAGCCGAGCGCGCGGCACGGCTGGCGGGCGACCTGCACGAGGCGGAGGGGCGGCGCGCGACGTCGGTCGAGCGGCTGGCCACGGTGGAGCGCGAGCTGGCGGCGATGGCGTTCACGGAGGAGGCGTACCAGGCGGCGGCACGCGAGATGCAACGGCTGGAGGAGGCGTGGCGCCGGGCCGACGTGGACGAGCGGGTGGCGCGGGCCGAGCTCGACGCCGCGACCTTTCGCCTGCGCGACGTCGAGCGCGCCGAGCAGGAGGCCCTGGCCCGGGCCGCGCGCGCCGCGGAAGTCCAGGGCGAGCTACGGCTGCACAACGAGCTGGACCGCGCCCTCGGCGACCTGCGCACCGAGCTGAACCAGGAGATGCGCCCCGAGCTGGCCGCGCTGGCCGCGGAGTTCCTCGCGGCCCTCACCGACGGCCGCTACGACGAGATCGACCTCGACGAGGAGTATCGGGTCACGGTGCTGGAGGACGGCGAGCCGCAAACGGTGATCTCGGGCGGCGAAGAAGACCTCACGAACCTGGTGCTGCGCTTCGCGGTGAGCCAGATGATTGCCGACCGGTCGGGGCAGCCGCTCACGCTGCTGGTGCTCGACGAGATCTTCGGGTCGCTCGACGAACCTCGCCGCGCCCAGGTCGTCCACCTGCTGCGAGGGCTCGAGGCGCGCTTCCCACAGGTCGTGCTCATCACCCACATCGAAGGAGTGCGCGAGAGCCTGGACCGCGTGCTGCGGGTACGGTACGACGAGGCGAGCGGGAGCGCGGTGGTGACCGAAGAGCGTTCGGCGCCGCCGACGCTGGGAGGGGCCGATGCGGATGTGGCGGCCTGAGCGCGCGGCGCACGGGCCCCTGCCCGTGACCGACCGCGACATCGCGTCGATGAACCGGCTCTTCTCCGACTCGTTCACCGACCGCTACCGCCGCGACGGCCTCGTCGGGGTGCGCGTCCCCTTCCTCAACGAGGCCATCTGGCGCTACGCCATCGCCGACGCCGGCGACGGCGCGATGCTCTGGCGCGACGAGGCCGAAAAGCTGGTGGCCTTCAACGTCGCCCACGTCTCCGGCGCCGAGGGGTGGATGGGGCCGCTCTGCGTGCGGCCGGACCGCCAGCTCTCCGGCCTCGGCAAGGAGATCGTCACCACAGCGGTCGACTGGCTGAAGAGCCACGGCGCCACGACGATCGGTCTCGAGACGATGCCGCGGACCGTGGACAACATCGGCTTCTACAGCCGCCTCGGCTTCGTTCCCGGCTCCCTCACGCTCACGATGACCATCGAAACCGTGGCGCGCGTACGGCGCGAGGATGAGGCGCTCCGCCTCAGCCACCTCGACCCCGCCCAGCGGGCCGGGCGCCTCACGGACATCGGCCGACTGGTGGAAGACCTCGCGCCGGGGTATGACTTCGGGCGCGAGATCGAGCTGACGCTGGATCTATGCCTCGGCGACGTCGTGACGGTCGAGCAGAAGGGCGCGCTCGCCGCCTTCGCGCTCTGTCACGCGACGCCGCTGGCCGAGGGCGGCGGCCGGGACGAGGTCCGCGTGCTGAAGGTCGCGGCCGTGGACGACCAGGGACTGCTCGCCGTCCTAGGCGCGGCGAGCCAGTGGGCACACCGGTGTGGGGGCCGGCGCCTCGCCATCCGCTGCCAGTCGGCCTACGGCGACCTGTACCAAGCCCTCATCGGCCGCGGTTACCGCGTCCGCTGGTCCGACCTGCGCATGACGCTCGGCGGCTACCCCGAGCGCCGACCGGCGCGCGGCGTGCTGTGGTCGAACTGGGAGATATGACCGTGTCCCTCGGCGATCTGGATCGGGTGAAGGGTTCTGGGGTATGCTTGGCGGAACGGTGACAGGCACGATCCGCGGGGGCTCCATGAAGAGGCGACTCGCGCTGGCGTTCGCGCTGCTCGCGCCCTTTGGCGCGCCGATGGCGCATGCGCAACACACGGGGCAGGGTGGAACGCCGCCGGGGGGACAGCACCAGGGGGGGCAACACGCCGGACAGCGCCCCGGCGCCGATCGGCACCAGGGCGGTCAGCACGGCGGCCAGACGCCGGCCGGTCAGCAAGGCGTCAGACGCACGGCCGCCGATACCGCGGCGGCCTGCCGGCGTCCACGGGCTGCGCAGCACGCGGTGTGCCGCGCGTGGCTGGCGCGCCAGCGCGGCGACACCGCCTTTGCCGCGATGCAGCAGCGCGGGCAGCGGGTGATGGGCGTTAACCAGTACACTTCCACCCATCGGTTCGACGAGCTGCCGGACGGCGGCCGCATCGAGCTCCAGCGCGACGGGGACGACGCGGTGGAGATCGTGCAGATCCGCCGGCACTTCGCCGAGATCGCCAGCAACTTCGCTGACGGCAACTTTACCGCGCCCGGGGCGGTGCACGCGTCGGACGTGCCGGGCACGGCCGTCATGGCAGCCAAGCGGCCGCTGATCACTTACACGATGGAGATCCTTGCGCGCGGCGCGGCGCTGCGGATCGCGAGTGCGGACTCCGAGGCGGTCGCGGCGATTCACCAGTTCCTGGAATTCCAGCGGCGAGAGCACGGGACGGGACAGCGGCCGTAGCGGCCCGAATCGGAACGCTTAGGGGCCTTCTCGACGTGTGTATCGCCGTCGGTAGGAGCGGCCCAATGCAGTTAGAGACGGCGGCAACCGGTGGTTCTGACAACGAAAGCCGTTGGCCACCTCGTTTATCTGGCGCTCGCATTCGCCCTCGTGGCCTACGGTGACTGGAAGTACCGCCGAACAGGCGCCCGCGGCCTCTGGCGCGACTGGGCCATACTCGCGACTCTGATGGCCGGTGCGTTCGCGGCAGCCTCAGTCCTCTTCTATGGCCCTGGCCAGATGCAGCCGGTTCCCCTGTGGGCTCCAGTGCCGGTGGTCGTGAGCGCTGGCTCGCTACACTGGTTGCACCGTCGCGGCTGCCCCGTCGGTCTGCGGATCCCGGTGACCGCGCTGCTGTTCTTCGCGCTTCAGCAGCTCGGCCCCTGGAGCATTGCATGACCACGTGTGAGCACCCTACCCCGCCGCGGGGCGACCGCTGGCGTCCTCCCCCTACCAGCCCGCTTCGCGCACCCGTAGTCGCAACACTGTATTGCACAGTAGTGGGAGGGGGTATTGCGCACCCCCCTTATATTTGAGGTAGTCGGGTGGCCCTATGCGGGGTCGCCCTTTTTTCGTTCCCCCACCCCTCTACTGTCGTAGTTCAAGTCGCGCCCCCGAGGCGCGGGAGGTAGCCCACATGCGAATGGGCTCAGGCGATCGCCCCCTGGAACTTCGTTGAGTACGGCAGCCATGAACAGGCGGTGGCCGCGGGCCTGCGCCCATGCAAGACCTGCCGCTCATAGCCTCAGAATAGCCGCGGTCTAACAAACAAAGAGGCCTGTGCGAAAAGACCGTTCTGAGCACCCCTAAGTCGTTGATTTGCAACGCTGCCACTGCTGCCGAAATGGCGTTTTCACACAGGCTCCAAATGGAGCTGTCGGCCCGGCTGGCCTTGCTGGCGCGAGGCTCCACACCCTAGTCTTGGTGCATGACGTCTTCCACGAGCCTCGCGCCAGCGGCGGCCAAGGCGCCGGGCCGCAGCTCATTTGCGGGGCGTTAGACGGCAGCGCGGAGTTGAAATCGCTCAATGGGCTTTACGTCGACAGAGCGGATCATCGGTTGCCTCAAGGGGATAGCCACCGGGGATGCAATCGGCAAACAGACCGAGGGCCTTTCGCGCCTCGACCTTGCTCGGTGGTACCCGAACGGCGTCCACGGCTTTGAAGGGGCGCCAGGTTCGATCATTCCCCGTTACGTCGGCAATTCCAAGCACGAATGGCGGATTGGCGAAACCACGGACGATACCGAACGCACGATTGCCGTCGCACGGGCCATCATCACAGATCGCAGCGTCACGCACCGAAGCGTGGGACGCGAAATGCTTGAATGCCGCAAGAGCGTGCACCCCGGCGTCAAGTCCCTTTGGGAGTTTCATCAAGCCGACGATCCAGCACGAATCGCAGATGGTCATGACGGATGCGGCGCGGCCATCCGCGTAGCGCCTGTTGGCATCCTCCATTCCTCGCAGAGGCTCGATCAAATCGTGACAGGCGCACGCGAGGCGTCCATTCCGACCCATGCTGGTTCTTTAGCTATCGCTGGCGCAGCGGCCACCGCGGCGGCGGTCTCAGCGGCGGTCGACGGGGCCCGCGCCCACGAAGTTCTGCGCTTCGCAGAGGAAGCGGCTGCGTGCGCCGAAGCCCGCTGGCCTAGCTCTGCGGGACCAGCCTTCGCCAAGGCGGTGCGCTCGATGGTTGAGGACTTCAGACAATGGCCCGACCTTCGAGCTGAAAGGATTGCAGTTCGGTACTTTCCCGACCGGCCGTTGACGATCGTGCCCTTAGCCCTGGGACTGGCTTCTGTGCTCCAATCGGCGGAATCCGCCATTCTTCTGGCAACCAATCTTGGGGGGGACAGTGATTCGGTTGCCTCAATTGCCGGTGGGATTCTCGGTGCGATGTATCCCGGCGGCGTGAATGCCCAGTGGTACGATGTCGTCGAGTCCGTAAACGGTCATGACCTGATTTCGCTGGCCAGAAATCTATCGAGGCTCAGGCATTGAACTGGAATCGTTGATAGCTGCCAGCGGCGGCCAGGGCGCCGGGCCACAGCTCAACGCTGATTCGTTGAACTAAATGCCGCGCGGTAGTTTCGCGGGAGGTCCTCCATGAACTTCGATCTCGTGAACAGCACTGCCCTCTTGAAACGGACGCCCGATGTCCTCGACGCTCTGCTTGCCGATCTCCCAACTGACTGGAGCACCGGGAACGAGGGACCCGATACCTGGAGCCCATTTGATATCGTCGGCCATCTCATCGACGGCGAAGAGACAGATTGGATGGCGCGGGCGAAGATCATTCTGGCGCAGGGGCCGAGCCGGCGCTTTGAGCCTTTCGACCGGTTCCGCCACCTGAACGTGAACAAGGGTCGCCCCCTGAAGGATCTGCTTGCTCGGTTCCGGCACCTGCGGGAACGCAACCTGGTCGAGCTCAGTGCACTCAAGCTGACGCCAGCCCACCTTGACCTTACAGGTGAGCATCCGGCTCTTGGCACCGTGACCCTCGCGCAGCTGCTGGCGACGTGGGTGGCGCACGACTTGGGGCACATTGCCCAGATCACGCGAGTCATGGCGAAGCAGTACGGAGCTGCGGTCGGGCCCTGGGAGGCCTATCTGCCGGTCCTCCACCGCTGAGCGGTGGGGCCACCTTAGTCGCCGACGATTGCTTCGGCCTCGATCTCGACCAACATCTCCGGGTCCACCAGCCCGCTCACTTCCACCATCGAGGTGGCGGGTCGGATCTCCCCGAAGACCTCGCCGTGCGCCTTCCCCACCAGCTGCCAGTCGGCGATGCGGCGCACGTAGATCCGCGTGCGCACCACGTCATTCAAACTCGCCCCGGCCTTGCCGAGCGCGGTCTCGATGTTGCGCAACGCCTGCACCGCCTGCGCGTACGGATCGCCGTGGCCCACCAACTTCCCGTGAGCGTCGGTCGCCGTCGTCCCGGCTACGTGGACCACGTTCCCGACGCGCACCGCGCGCGAGTAGCCGACGATCGGCTCCCAGGGGGCACCGGACGAGATGTTGGTTCGCTTCACCATCCTGCGCCCCCCAGGAATAGCTGCGTCAGTTCGTGCCCGCCGGCCTGCCGCCGCTCATCTTCTCCTCCCTCGAGATGTTGACGTGCCCCACCGACTGCGCGATCACCACGCGCCCACTCGGCACGCGCTCCTCACGCGACCACAGGTGGAAGATGATGCCGTCGGTGGCGGACACCGTGTTCGCCACCTGCGCGGCCTGGTCCGGCGGCAGGTCGAGGACCTGGACCCGTCCAGTGGCGATCTCCTGGGTGTGGTCGTGCCAGTTCCTGTTCCAGTCCCCGAGCGAGATCACCGGCGTACGCGTGATCGTCTTCGCGACGATGTACTCGATCTGCTCGAGCGGCGCCATGGAGTCGGTGGACTGGAACACTAGGCACTGGATGATGGGGTCTGACGCGATCACCTTGCAGAAGTGGTGGTAGGGCCCCATCACCTGCCCCCTCACGACGTGCGGGGCGAGCACGTGGATCGTGAACCCGTCCGCCGGGGTTGGGACGGGCGGCGGTAGCGAGGCGGATGCCGAGCGCACCTCGCCGTGCCGGCCGAGGAGGAAGGCGGCCGCCGCGATCGTGCAACTGAGTGCGAGGGTGGATGTGCGCGTCATGAGCCACTCCTTGTTGGGGATGTGGAAATTAGGATAAGCTAATTTCCAAATGCTGTCAAGCTAATTGCTCGATTTTGGCGTCATAGACCACGACCTTCCAGCTCTCCCGCAAGCCCCCAAGTAAGAGTCGCGTCAGCCCGTAACCGCCCCCGTGTAGATCGCGGATTGACGATACCGCTCGATCGCCCGCGTCGCGAGGAGCTTGACCAGCACCGCCAGCGGCACGGCGACCAGCAGCCCCACGAAGCCCAGCAGGCTGCCAAAGAGCGCCAGCGCGATCATCACCCAGACCGGATCGAGGCCGACCGACCCGCCCACGATCCGCGGCCCGGTGATCGAGCCGTCCACGAACTGCACCACGCCAAAGACGATCACGAGTTTGAGGAGCGACGGCCATACCGCGCCCGAGACGAGCGCGAACAGCACGCCGGGGATGATGCTGAGCGGCAGGCCGATGTATGGAACGAGGTTCCCGATCCCCGCGATCACGCCGACCAGCAGGGCGCCAGGGAAGGCGAGGAGCGCGAGCGCGCCGCCGGTGAGGACCGCCACCAGCGCGGCCTCCGTCAGCTGGCCGCGGACGTAGCGGCCCAGGAGGCGGTCGTACTCGGCCAGGAAGCCGAAGAGGCCGGCGCGCCCGGCGGGCGGCACCAGCTCCCCGAGCATCGCGGTGAAACGGGGCCACGACTTGAGCAGGTAGAAGGTGACGACGGGCGCGATGATCACGTAGCCGAGGATCGTGAGCGCCACGCCGACGCCCTTTCCCACCCCGAGGAGCGCCGCCCAGATCCGGCGCCCGATCGCTTCCCAGCTGGCGTTCACCATGCCCACGAGGTCCGCGGGCTCCAGGTCGCGCAGTCGCTGCGCCTGCTCGGGCGACAGGATGCCGCCGCTGGTGGCGAGGAAGCGCGTCCGCAGCCCGAGCAGCCAGTCGGCGATGCGCCGGATGAGCGAGGGGAGCTGCCCGGCGAGCTGCGTGAGCTGGTTCTCCACGGCCGGCACGAGCAGCACGAGGAGCAACGCCAGGGTGGCGAGGAACGGCAGCAGGACCAGGACAATCGCGAGCCAGCGCGGGACGCGCCGGCGCTCGACGGCCGCCACGAGCGGCGCGAGGAAGTAGGCGATCGCCAGCGCGAGGATGAACGGGGCGAGCAGCGCGCCGGTCACGTAGAGGAACCAGACGGTCGTGAGCGCGCCCGTCGTGACGAGCAGTCGCGCCACGGTGCGGTTGGACCGCTGCGGCCAGAGAACGACGCATAGCAGCGGGAACAAGAGGATCGGCGACAGGATCTCCTTCACGCCCCAGAGGAGGAGGGCGAAAAGGAGCACCGCGGGGGCGACCTCGACGGCCAGACGCGCGGGACGGAGCGCCGACGCGCTCGCCGCGTCGGGGATGGGCGGTGTCACGCCCGCTATGCTACCACGCCTTCTTCCCCGTCACAACCCGCCGCACCAGCAGGATCATCCCCAGCGCGAGAAGCAGGTGGACCCAGCCCGCGCCGACCGGGACCACGAACCCGAGGATGACCCACGCCACGAGCGCCATGAAGGCGACCGCCAGTGTCAAGTTCACGTTGCTCTCTTTCGCCTTTCTCCTGTCCCCTGCCCACCGCTGCAACTCTGCAACTCTGCAACTCTGCAACTCTGCAACTCTATTCGTAGAAGTTTCTCTCCCACTGATGTTCCTTGAGCGCTGCCAACAGTTCCCCCGACAATACCCTCCCGTCCGAGACCGCACAGTTGGCGCGGGCGTGCTCGGGCGTCCGCATCCCGGGAATCACCGTGCTTACCGCAGGATCGCTCAGGCAGAACCGCAACGCGCCTTCAACCAGCGACGTCGCCTCTTTGAGAAGCACCGGCTCGAGTCGCCTCACGCGGGCTTGGACTTCCGCTCTTCGCTTGCCCCGGAAGTACTCGTCCCTCCAGTCCCCGCGCGGGAACCGTGTGTCTGGGCCGATCTTTCCCGTGAGGCCCCCCTCGTCGAGCGGCACCCGCGCGATCACGCCCACGTTGCGCTCCCGGCACAGCGGGAACAGCTGCCGCTCCGGCGACCGGTCGAAGACGTTGTAGATGACCTGCACCGAGGCGATGAGGTCGCAGCGGCTCACCGCCTGGAGGGCGCTGCCGGGTTCGTGGTCGTTGATCGAGATCCCCCAGGCACGCACGGTGCCGTCCACGATGAGCGCCTGCATCGTGCGCTCGACCTCGGGCCAGTCGGCGTCCAGGAGCCACTCGTCCACCCACACGTGGAACTGGAGCAGATCGATTGGGCGCTCGAGGTTGCGCACGCTCCGCTCGGCGCACCTCCTGACGTACGATGCCGGGAACACCTTCCGGAGGGGAACCCCTCGCCGGGCTGGCCACTGGTAGTTTTTGGGCGGGATCTTGGTGGCGACCACCACGCGCCCGGGGCGCGCCCGGAGCGCACGTGCCACCAGCTTCTCGCTGTGCCCGTCGCCGTAGGCCAGCGCCGTGTCGATGAAGTCGAGCCTGACGTCGAGCGCGGCGGAGAGTGCCGCCAGCGACGTGTCATCGTCGCTACCCTGCCACATCGAGCCGCCGATGCCCCACGCCCCGAAGCCGATCTCCGACACGCGATAGCCGGTTTTGCCGAGGGTGCGGAATTGCATTCTTGACGCTCCTCGCCGCAGACCCTACCTTAGCCTTCGGACCTTCGAAGATGGGGGCGGAGAGACAAATTATTGAGCCAACATGTCCGGTTGTGGTCCCATATACGTGGGCGGACGTCATGCCCCCACACGGGGGAAGGCGAAAACCAATGCGCGGGGCCAATCCTTCGATCGGGCTTCAATAATCCTCTCCGTTCCCTGCAAAGCCGAGCCCCGGCACCCTGCCGGGGCTCGTGCTTTGGAAAAGGCCGTTGGCTTCTTGGCGGCTGGCGGCTAACTGCCAGCAGCTAAGGGCCAACGGCTCTCCTCCTCCGATTCTCCGTATACACCTCGCCGAACACCCGTGGCGCGGCAAAATCGAGCCGTTTCATCGCGAACATGAGCACCAGCCAGACGCACCAGAGGAGGTAGAGCACCGTCACCTCTTCGCGCCAGCCTGGCTTGAGGAACTGCGCCACCCAGAGCACGAAGAGGCTCATCGCATCGAGCCAGTTGAACTTCATGTTGCACAGGAGCAGCATCGCGAGAACGGACTGCGCCACAGTCAGCCCGATCTCCACCTGCTGCTCGCCGTCGAAGCGGAACGGCTGCCACCCGTGTCCCGCCGACGCGGACGACCACCCGTACACCAGCGGTATCATCGCGGCCAACACGGTCCACTGGTTGATGTTGCTGGACACCATGTTCATCAGGGCCATCGGCGCCTTGGTCACGCGCCGCGCCCAGTAGAAGGCCGACAGCTTCTCCGGGAACTCGGAGAGGAACGGGGCCACCCATTGCACCAGGACGAACTCGCTCACGCCGAGCAGCGCGGCCACGGCCAGCATGGACTCGAGGAAGGGGTGGGCCGTGACGTAGAGCAGCACGCCGCCGGCCGCGAAGAGCCCGGTGATCGCCATGCCGCGCCGCCACCCGCCCAGTCCATACGCCCAACGGGACACCGCCGGCGCGTCGGACAGCTCCTCTTCGTGCCGCGGTGGGCACTGCCAGAGCACCCACAGGTACACGACGTACAGCGCGATCAGCACGGCCGCGTCCACCAGCGAAATCGACTGCTTGGCCCAGATGACGACGAAGTACAGGAGGGGCGGCGCCAGACCGACGACCTCGACGGCGTGCTCGCGCTCCAGCACGATTTCCGGCAGCCGGCCGCGCGTCTTGCGCCCGAAGAACGCGGCGACGAAGAAGATCATCGGCCAGCCGAGGCCGATGAGGAGCCGGATGGCGCCGGTGAGGTTCGCGATCGCGAGGTGGGCGCGGCTGGGGTCCTTGCCGGCCTCCCACGCGATCACCGCTTCCACCGCGAACTCGGGCAGCGTCTGGAGCCACGCCAGCACCGCCAGCGCCAACCCCTGCGAGATGAGGAACTGCGCCGCCTCGGCGCCCCAGGCCACGAGGAACGCCGAGAGCAGCATGGCGGGGAACGTCCAGAGCGCCGCGAGGGCGTTGCCGGCGGAGCTCGCTGCGCGCGGCAGGATCGCGGCCAGCGCCTTGACGTTCATGGGGACTGGGGCATTATCTGATTATCATTCGGCGGGCGAAGTTAACGGCCTTTCCCGGACCCAACAAGCGGACGCCATGCCCCCAGTGGTCACCGTCACCCGCCGCGCGCACTTCAACGCCGCGCACCGGCTCCACAACCCCGCGCTCTCGGAGGCCGAGAACGCGCGGCTCTTCGGGCCGTGCGCGAACCCCAACTACCATGGTCACAATTACAATCTCGACGTTTCGGTGACGGGCGAGATCGACCCGGTGACCGGTTACACGATCGACATCAAGACGCTGAAGGAGCTGATCGAGACGCACGTGGTGAGCAACTTCGACCACAAAAACCTGAATCTCGACGTCCCCGAGTTCCGCGACACGATCCCCACGGCGGAGAACATCGTGGTGGTGTGTTGGCGACTGCTCGCGCCGGTGATCCCCCGGGGCCGCCTCGCGCGCATCGTGCTGTGGGAGACGGAGCGGAACCTGGTCGAGTACACGGGAGGCTGAATGGACCTGTCGAAGGTGGAGTTCGAGGCGCTGGTGGCGGAGATGCTGCGCCGCTTGGGCGAGGATCCGGAGCGCGACGGCCTGAAGAAGACGCCCGAGCGCGTCGTGAAGGCACTGCAGTGGATGACGCGCGGCTACGGCGTGGATCCGTGCGACATCATCCGGAACGCGATGTTCCAGGAGAAGCACGAGAGCATGGTGCTGGTGCGCGACGTCGACTTCTACTCGATGTGCGAGCACCACGTGCTCCCGTTTTTCGGCAAGGCACACGTCGCCTACATCCCCAACGGGAGCATCATCGGGCTGTCGAAGGTGGCGCGCGTGGTGGATGTCTACGCGCGGCGTCTCCAGGTGCAGGAGCGCCTCACCGACCAGGTGGCGGATGCGTTCCAGTGCACCCTCGAGCCCACCGGCGTGGGCGTGGTGATCGAGGCCTACCACCTCTGCATGATGATGCGGGGCGTCGAGAAGCAGCACTCCAAGGCCGTGACCTCCGCGGTGCGCGGCACCTTCCGGGACGACCCGAAGACGAGGGACGAGTTCCTAAGGCTCGTGCACGGCGGCCTCAGCCTGCTATGACGCGGCCGCCGCTCTTCGGCCGCACGGCGGTCGTGGCGGGCGCCTCGCGCGGCATCGGCCTGGCGATCGCCGAGGAGCTGCAGAGCGCGGGCGCGCACGTGGTGCGGCTGGCGCGGAGTCTCGACGACGGCGAGCACGAGCGCCGGACCGACCTGCGCTGCGACGTGACGAAGCCCGAAGACGTGCGCCGGGTCGCCAGGCGCGTCCTCAGGGCGCGGGGCGCGCCCGACGTCCTCGTGAACAACACGGGCACCTTTCTCCTCAAGGCGCTCGCCGAGACGACGCCCGTCGAGTTCGCGGGTCAGTTGACGAGCAACGTGGTGGGCCCGTTCGTCGTGCTGCGCGCCTTTCTGCCGGCGATGATCGAGCGGGGCCGTGGCCTCGTGGTCACCATCGGCTCCGTCGCCGACCACGTGGCGTTTCCGGGGAACGCGGCGTACGCCGCCGGGAAGTACGGCGTGCGCGGGCTGCACGAAGTGCTCGCCGCCGAGCTGGCTGGCACCGGCGTGCGCGCGACCCTCATCTCGCCGGGTCCGACGGACACCGAGCTGTGGGACCCGGTCGACCCCGACGCGCGGCCCGGCTTCACCAAGCGCAAGCGGATGCTGCGGGCGGAAGACGTGGCCGAGGCGGTGCTGTTCGTCGCCACCCGCCCCGATCGAGTGGCGATCCCGGAGTTCCGCATGGTGCCGAGGGCGTGATGCGCGCGCCCAGCCTCGTTGGCCTTGCCCTGGTTGCGGCCGTCGCGCCGCTCGCCGCGCAACGGCGTCCGGTGGCGCCGCCGACGGCGTACGTGGTGCCGGCGGCCCCGTCGGCGCCGCACCTGCCGCCGCTACCCGATTCGTCGGGATGGGGGACGCACATCCTCGCCCTGGCGCGCGGCCCCGACGGCGCCCTCTGGGTGGGCACCTACGGCGAGGGGATCTATGTGTTGCGGCCCGGCGCGCGGCAGTGGCAGAACCTCCGCCACATCCGCGGGGATTCGACGGGCCGCTCGATCTCGTGGGACTTCGTCCACGCGTTCGCCTTCGGCGAGGGCCGGGAGGTCTGGTACGGCACCGTCGGCAACGGGTGGGGCCTCTCACGCGACGGCGGCCGCACCTGGCGGAGCTGGGAGTTCGGCCAGCTGGGTCCGCGGTGGCAGTACGTCGCGCCGAATGGGATCGTCACGCGCGGCGATACCGTCTACATCGCCACGGCGGACGGTATTCTCGTCACCGCGAACGACGGCGCGACCTGGGATTCGATTCTCGATGCAGGACAGGGGGCGCTCCCGAGCCGCTACGTCCTCACCATCGCGCCGGGGCGGACTACCGGCCTCTGGGTCTCGACGCTGTGGGGCGTCGGCGAGTGGCGACCCGACAACGGCTATCGGGCGACTCATCCTTCGCCCACGCCCGCACTCGGCCCGCGCGTCCGGGCCATCTTCGTGATCCGAGCGCCCGGAGCGGTCGTGCCGGCGGTGCTGGGGAGTGAGCGGTGCGCGGGTGGGATGCGTCCCAGGCGGCGCCAGGAGCCGGCGACGTGGCAGTGCATGGGCGTGCTCATGCGCGAGGCGCCCCCGGGCGGCCGCGCCGTGCGCGCGCTGGCGGGATGCGACGGCGTACTCTGCGCCGGCGCCACCAACACCGGCGCGATCTTCGGCGCGCGCATGGGCCTCGCGGTCCAGGCGCCGCAGGGCTCCGCCCGCTCGCGCGACGTGTACGCCGTCTTGCCGCCGCCGCCCGGCGAACCCGGCGACACCCTCTTCGGCACGGCGTGCGGCTTCCTCGGCCAGCAGCCCGGCGCCTGCACCGCCGCGGGCGACACGGTTGGCGTGAGCACGCCGGCGCCGCCGCGCCACACCTGGTTCGCCCGGCCCATCGCCCTTACCGACCAGCCGTACATCGACCAGACGTACCGTTACGGCTCGACGATGGGCGGCAACTTCCAGCAGCATCAGGGCATCGAGTTCAACAACCCGGTCGGCACACCCGTGCTGGCGATCGACGCCGGCATCGTCGTGCACGCCGGCCCGGCGGAACAGGGCAGCCTTACCGTCGTGATCCGGCACGACAGCACGCTCGCGCTGAACGAGGGCGGGCGCCCGCCTCGGTGGTTCGTGTTCTCGACCTATTACCACAACTCGCGCCTCCTGGTCAGCGTCGGCGAGCGCGTTCAGCGCGGGCAGCGCATCGCGCTAGTCGGCAGCACCGGCCGCGCGACCAACGCCCACCTCCACCTCGAGGTACACGCTGGCCCCACGGACTCGGCGGGTGCCATCGCGGACCTGGAGGTCCGCTACCCACCCTACACACGCAACCCAGAGTTGTGGATCGAGCCGCTCCCCGGCACGGGCGTCGTCGCCGGCCAAGTGTGGGACGTGCAGGGCCGCACGGTGCCGCGGGCCCGCGTCTACGGCATCGTCAAGCCGGAGCCGCAGGAAACGCCCTTCAGCTACGCGGAGACCTACGGCGAGCAGGCCCACTCCGATCCGTCCTACGGCGAGCACTTCGCCGTTTCGGACGTGCCACCGGGCGAGTAC
>JACORV010000022.1 GCA_016179225.1 Gemmatimonadota bacterium
ATCCCCCTCGCCTCCACCAGCGCGGGAATAGCTCAGTTGGTAGAGCACAACCTTGCCAAGGTTGGGGTCGCGGGTTCGAGTCCCGTTTCCCGCTCTGTCGGAGGCAGGCGTACGGGCGTGCGGGCGTACAGGCGTACAGTTGGTACCACTTCCGTACGCCCGTACGCCGGTATGCCGGTACGCCTTTCGGGCGGTTAGCTCAGCTGGTTAGAGCGCTACGTTGACATCGTAGAGGTCACAAGTTCGAATCTTGTACCGCCCATCGCGCCCATAGCTCAACTGGATAGAGCGTCTGACTACGGATCAGAAGGCTGGGGGTTCGACTCCTCCTGGGCGCATACTGAAGACTCGGTTGGGGATCCGAGGGTGGCAGGAACGAAGGCGGCGGTAGAGTTGCAGAGTTGCAGAGTTGCAGCGGGGTGACGGGACAAGGGGTCAGGGGCATCGGCGCCCGACCTGACCACTGTCTCCTGTCAGCCGCTGCAACTCTGCAACCCTGCAACCCTGCAACTCCAGTAGTATCGGGGCGTAGCGCAGTCCGGTTAGCGCGCCTGGTTCGGGACCAGGAGGTCGGTGGTTCAAATCCACTCGCCCCGACTGAGAAAGAGTTGAATAGTTGAAAAGTTGAAGAGTTCAAACGGCGCTACTCTTCAACTCTTCAACTCTTCAACGTTTTTCATTGCGCCAGTAGCTCAGCTGGATAGAGCGTCAGCCTCCGGAGCTGAAGGCCACAGGTTCGACTCCTGTCTGGCGCACTGACCCGAAACAAAGCCCGGCCCTCGGAAAACGTGAGCCGTGGTGCCCACCCTGGGGCGTGCGCCGAGCGGGCCCGGCGGCCGCTGGTTGCGGGCGACCCGACCGCGCTCAATATTCAGCGGCGACCCGGGACGTCCCCGGGGCGACCCATCCCGACAGGAGGCACCATGCGGGGGAAGTGGACGTTGATTGCGGCTGCCGCAGTGATCGCCCCAACCGTGGCGGCGGCCCAGGCAAGGCCGGGTCTCGGCATCATCCCGGCGGCGGGCTTCACCGTTCCGGGAACCCTCGCCGAGGGCACGGAGGTCGGCAACCCGGACGTGAACTGGGCGTTCAAGCCGCAGGGCTCGCCGGTGGTGGGCGCTCAGCTCGAGTACGGGCTCAGCAAGAACGTCAGCATCGGAGTCGGCGGGAGCTTCACGATCGGGCAGACGCTGGACGTGAACTACACCGATCCGAGCATCGACACCACGATCGGCGAAGCCGACATCTCGACGCTCCAGGTCTACGGCGCCGTGTCGCTGCGACCGCAGGGGCGCCGGCCGAACGGCACGGTAACGCCGCTCGCCATCGAGGCCGGGGGTGGTCTGGTTCGCTGGGGCTTCACGGAATTCAAGGTCGCCGGGTCGGTGATCGCGGCCGACGACTGGAACGCGTCAACCGCGTTCGCGTTCGCTGGCGTGGCGTACAACGTTCCGATCGGGCCGCGCGCGTCGATCCAGCTGTTCGGCCGCGGCGTGGCGAGCTTCGGCTACAGCAGTCAGGGGCTCGACGACTTCAACGCGACCTCGCCACCGACCAACGTCGAGGGCAAGACCGCCGTCGGGTTCACCGTAGGCGCGGGACTGCGCGTGGGTCGCTAGCGCCACTCGGCGACCATCAACAGAAAGGGCGGCTTCGAGCCGCCCTTTCGTTCGCGCGCCGCGCCGCGCCGCCGGCCGCTAGCGCACCTCGAGCGAGTACGCGCCGGCGCGGATGTCGTCGCCAAAGTTGTTCGCCACGATCTGGAAACGCTCCGTGGTGCGAAACGTGAACGTGATGCGTGCCGCGCCGCCGCCGCCCCCCGAGTCGTCGTCTTCCGCCACCTTATTCCCCGCCTGGTCGAGCAGCTGGAGGTAGGAGTCGAAAGCGCGCGAGCGCAGCGTGATCACCACGCGCTGGCCCTGGGTTCCCTGGAGGTACCACACGTCGGCCAAGGTGCCGTCGCTCATGGTCCAGTCGCCGGGCTCCAGCATGCCGCGCCGGGTCTGGCCCGGCGCGACGGTGCCGATCTCCTGCGGCGGCAGGACCGTGGTGTCCGCCTGCCCCCACGCCGGGACCGGGGCAAGCAAGGTGAAGCCGAGGCCGACCGCGAGCGCGCGCGCGAGGCGCGCTTCCCCAAGGGACGGCATCACCAGTGATCCTCCTATCTCGGCGCGGCGCCCGCGTAAGGCGGGTTCGGCGGCAAGGCGGGCGGTACGCGGATCTGCAGCGCGGCGGGAAGCACCGAGTTCAGCGTCCTGGCAAACACTCGGTCCCGCTCGTGCACCGTCCGGAGCTGTGCGTACCAGCTCTCGTAGAAGTGCCTCGCCGCTGCCTCATAGTGTTCCTGCCAGGGACTCCAGCGCTCCGGCGCCGAGATCATGCTGCTGATGTTGTCGCACTCGGCCGTCGCGTCGAGCTCCGCGAACGCGGTGTCCAGCATTGCCGCCGCGCGCCGGAGCAACGGGTTGGCGGGGAGACTGTCCTTAAGGAGCGAGGCCGCTGTGGCATAGGTCGTGAGGTCGAGCTGCAGGTCCCGGCAGCGCGACCAGCGGGTGCGCTCCCGCGGCGAGAGCACCGCGGGGCTCGTCGCCCCGCCGAACGGCTGGCCGGACGTGCCCCGGAACACCGCGATGAGCGTCACGATCGTCGAGTCGAGCATGGTCGCCATCCGGCGCGCGTACTCGAGCCGATCGTCGTCGCTTCCCCCGGTGAACTCGGGCATGGCGAGGCCGGCGCTCACGCCCTCCTCGGCAGGCGGCGTCTGGGGGGCGGGGCCTGGAGCGGCTGCAGGCTGCGCGCGGATCACCGTGTTCTCCAGGCTCGCCTGCGCCAGGCGCAATCCCGCCTGCGCCGCGTCCACCCGCGCCGCCTGCGCGCGCGCCCGCACCTCCGCCTGGGCGGCGCGGCTCTCAGCCGCCTCGACAGCCTCTTGCGAGACCAGGTTCGGGTTCTGCGTGCGAAGCTCCCGCGCGCGCCGCGCTTCCCGAGCGAGCTGGTCCCTCTCCGACTCAGCCTCGATGAGGGTCGCCCGCGCGCTCGCGAGCGTGGCCTCGGCCTCGTGGACGGACGCCGCCGCTGCCTGTGGCTGGGCTGGGGCCGGCGCAGCAGCCGGTGGCTGCGCCGGGGCAGGCGCGGCGACGGGAGCAGGCGCAGCGGGTGGAGTGACGGAGGGCGCCGCGGCACCCGCGGGAATAGCTGCCGGCTTGGGCGCTTCGGCGGCCACGGCCGGTTGAGACGGCTGCGCCTGCGGCACGACCGGAGCGGGCGCTGCGGCGGGGGGCGCCGCTTGGGGCGCCCCGACACCCTGATTGGCTGCCGCATTCGGCGGCTGCGGTTGTCCAGCCGTGGGCTGCTGAGCGGGTGAGGGCTGCTGCCCGGCTGCCGGCTGCGGGGCCGGCGCCGGCTGCTGGGCCGCAGCGCGCGCGGGCTGTGGTACCGCGGGAGCCGGGCACCCGGTGGCATCGACGCGGGTGCCGGTGACAGTGTTGGGGCAGCGATCCCTGACGTCGGGGACGCCGTCCCGGTCGCGATCACGGGTGATCGCAGGCGCGGTCTTCTCCTGCGCGACAGCAGGCGTCAGCGCGCCGCCCCAGCAAAGGGCCGCAGCCAAGAGAAGCGAAAACCTACGCATCGCGACCACCTCAGCGAGATGCTTGCTGAATAATGACTTGGCCATTGAGGTATTGCCAGGGGACCGGACGCGCTGACGGATCGGCCGCCGTTCAGTTGCGAATCCCCACCTCCCACAGCAGGAAGGCGTAATCCCGGGCGATCTCCCGGAGCCGGTCGTACCGGCCCGACGCGCCGCCGTGCCCGGCGCCCATGTTGATGGTGAAGATGAGCGGGTTGCGGCCGGTGCGCATCGCCCGCATCCGCGCGACGTACTTCGTGGGCTCGTGGAAGAGGACCTGGCTGTCGTTGAGCGACGTGGTGACCAACATCGC
The DNA here is from genome assembly GCA_016179225.1 of Gemmatimonadota bacterium. Lineage (GTDB taxonomy): Bacteria > Gemmatimonadota > Gemmatimonadetes > Gemmatimonadales > JACORV01 > JACORV01. Next base: position 3,945 of record JACORV010000022.1, read on the forward strand.
CGGATAGTCCCGCTCCGCGATGTTGTCGTACGGCGAGTACTGCTTCATGTAGTCGTACTCGGCGCGAACGCGCGGGTTGCCCCACTCCTCGAACTCGCCGACGGTGAGCGGCAGCGACGTGTCGAGCATGGTGTTGATCACGTCGACGAAGGGCACGTTGGCGACCACCGCGTGGTAGAGATCGGGGCGCAGGTTGGTCACCGCGCCCATCAAGAGGCCGCCGGCGCTCCCGCCCTGGATGACGAGCCGGTCGCTCGAGGTGTAGCCCTGCGCGATCAGGTGCTCGGCCGCCGCGATGAAGTCGGTGAAGGTGTTCATCTTGTGCATCATGCGGCCGTCGTCGTGCCATGCCTTCCCCATCTCGCCGCCGCCCCTGATGTGCGCGACCGCGAAGACCACGCCGCGGTCGAGCAGGCTCAGCCGGTTGGAGTTGAACGTCACGTTGGAGGACGAGCCATACGAGCCATAGGCGTTGAGCAGCATGGGCGCACGGCGCTCGCGCCGCAGGCCGCGGCGATAGACGAGCGAGATCGGGATCCGGGCGCCGTCCGGGGCCGTGGCATGGACGCGTTCGGACACGTACCGCCGCGGATCGTAGCCTCCCAGCACCTCGGTCTGCTTCAGCAGGGTCCGCCGGCGGGTCGCCATGTTGTAGTCGTAGACCGAACTGGGCGTGATGAAGGACTGGTAGCTGAAACGAAAAACCGTCGTGTTCCACTGCCGGTTGGTGGATGCGAACGCCGTGTAGACCGGCTCGGGGTAGCCGATGTAGTGCAATGCCCCGGTACGGAGGTCGGTGATGCGCATCCGCTGGAGGCCGTTCTGCCGCTCGTAGAGCACGTAATGGCTGGCGAAGAAGTCCATGCCCTCGAGCATCACGTCGGCGCGGTGGGGGACGATCTCGCGCCAGTTCTCTTCACTCGGATCGCCGGCCGGAGCCCAGACGAGCCGGTAGTTGCGGCCCCGGTCGTTGACGTGGATGTAGAACCGGTCGCCGTGGTGGTCGATGTCGTACTCGCGGTCCTGGCGACGCGCCGAGATCAGCCGCCACTCGCCCGCCGGCCGGTCGGCGGGGAGGTAGCGAACCTCCGAGGTGGTGTGGCTGCCGACACCGAGCACGAGGTAGGCGCCGCTCCGCGTGCGGGACACGCCCAGCCTGAACCGCTCGTCCGGCTCCTCGTACACGAGATCGTCCGAGGTCGCGCCGAGGACGTGGCGGTAGAGGCGGTACTGCCGTTTGGCGGCGTCTTCGATCGTGTAGAACAGGGTGTGGTTATCCGCAGCCCACGCGACGGAGCCGGTGCGGTAGGCGCGGTCGGGAAGATCGCGGCCGGTGCGCAGGTCCTTCACGTGCAGCGCGTACTGGCGGAAACCGGTCGTGTCGAGCGAATAGGCCAGCAGGTTGCCGTCGCCGCTCACGGTGAACGCGCCGAGGCCCATGAAGACCTGGCCGGCGGCGAGCTGGTTGAGATCGAGCAGGACCTCCTCCGGCGCATCGAGCGAGCCGCGCTTCCGACAGTAGATGGCGTACTGCTTCCCTTCCTCGGTGCGGGAGTAGTAGAAGTGGTCGCCGTCGCGATAGGGCACCGAGAGATCGGTCTGCTTGATGCGGCGCAGCATCTCGTTGAAGAGCGTGTCGCGCAGCGCCTGCATGGGCGCGAGCATCTGCTCGGCGTAGGCGTTCTCGGCGTTGAGATACGCGATCACCTCGGGATTCGTCTTGTCGCGCAGCCAGAAGTAGTCGTCGTGCCTTACGTACCCGTGGATGGTGTCCGCGTGCGGGCGCCGCGCGGCGACCGGCGGCGTCGGCGGGCCGAGCGATGCCGCGGGGGAAGGCGTCTGGGCGACCGCGACGGTCTGGAAGACGACCATCGCGGCGCTGGAGATCGCGAGCAGCGGCGGAAGAGCGCCAGAGCGTCCGAGAAGTGGCAAGCGCATGGGGTTTTCTCCGACGGAAACAGAGTGCTGTTACGACATGGAAGGCCGAGAGTCAAGGCGGCTTCGCCGCTCCAACTAGGGCCGGGCGGCCGAAGCGTTCGTCGAATCCCGGTACGGCCGGCCCTGGGTGTACAGCGTGAGCTGCGCCCCGATGGTCTGGGCGAGGCCATCGTCGCCCGAGGCGGTCGCGAGCGCCAGCGCCTCCTCACCGGCCGCCACCGCTTGCCGGAAGTCGCCGTAGGCGGCGTAGGCGGCGGCCAGAGTGTTCAGCGCCGTCGCGTCTCGCCGTCCCGTGAGCCTCGCCGCGCGCTCGGCGAGTCGCACCGCCTCGGACGGGCGGCGCACGCCGTCGTCGGGGTTGGTGGCCAGCGTCCACGCCATGGTGGCGAGCGGCGTCGCCCAGTCGGGCTTGAGCCGCGCCGCCTCCCGCGAGTGCCGCATCCCCTCGGCGACCTCTCCCCTGGCCATCAGCGCAACGCCGAGATTGTTGTGCGCTTGGGCGTAGGACGGCGCGAACAGGATCGCCCAGCGGTACGCCGCAACCGCTTCGACCAGCGCGCCCCGCGCCAGGAGCGCGTTGCCGAGGTTGTTGTGGGCGTAAGCGTTGTTCGGCGTGACCCGCACGGCCTGCCGGTAGTGGTCGATCGCCTCGTCGAGGCGGCCCCGACCCTGCAGCGCCACGGCGAGGTGGTAGTGGGCGTTTCCGTCGTTCGGATCGGCGGCGAGCGCCTGGCGGTAGTGCTCGATCGCCTCGTTCACCCTGCCCACCGAGAGCAGCAGGCCGGCGAGCTGGTGGTGCGGTCCGGCCTCGCGGGGATTGAGGCGCGCCGCCTGCTCGAGGCCCGCCAGGCGGCGATCCAGTCCTTTGGCACCGAGCGCGCGGTGCA
>JACORV010000023.1 GCA_016179225.1 Gemmatimonadota bacterium
GTGGTCGTCGGCCACTTGCTTCGCGCGCAGCAGGGCGCCTTCGGCGAGCGTGAACAGGTCCTCCGGCCGGAGGACTTCCGGGTGCGGGAAGGACACGATGCCGGCCGAGAAGGTGGGGCGCCCGTCTACCGGGGTGGCGAAAGTGTGCTTCAGTACGAGCGCGCGCAGGCGCTGAACGAAGTTCCGGGCGCCGCGTGCGTCCGTTTCGGGGAGCACCAGGGCGAACTCGTCGCCGCCGTAGCGCGCCACGAAGTCGGGGGACCGCAGCTCGCGCTGCAGCAGGTGCCCCATCTCCACCAGGATCGTGTCCCCCGCGGTCTGTCCCAGCCGGTCGTTGATATCCCGGAAATGATCGAGGTCCAGCAGCACGAAACAGAAGCGCAGCCGGTAGCGCCGCGCCCGCTCGAACTCGTCGCGGATCCGCCGGTCGAGAGCGTCCAGGCTCGCGCAGCCGGTCATCGCGTCCAGCGATCCCGCCCCGCTCTGCCGGCGAAAGATCGCCGCGCGCCGTTCCTCGTTCTCCAGCACCTTCGCCGCGGCCTGCGCGATCGTGTCGGCCAGGGCCACATCGCGGGCCGTGAGGTCGGGGTCGCCCTCCCGGGTGCGCAGGAAAAACACGCCGGCGGGCGTCCCCTGCACGAACACCGGCAGCGCCACCGCCGAGCGGATGTTCACCTCGAGGGACTGCGCGGCCCACCGTTCGCGGATGGTGGCGAAGAGGGGGTGCTCCTTGATGTTCTCGATCACGACGGGGCGCTCGGTCTTGAGCGCCTCACGGAGCTCGGGGTACTTGTCGAGCTCGACGTTGATCTCGCGCGCGGCGGTGTTCTCGTACACCGCCACCACGCGGCCGTGCCGCTCCCCGGGCTGGGTGAGCACGAACGAGCAGTGGGAGAGCCCGAGCGCCTGGCCGACCCGGCGCACCAACGTCTGGAAGATCTCCTCGGCGCGCAGCGACGCCGCGACCTCCTGGAAGATGTCGAAGAGCAGCTCGCGCTGGCGCAGCGACGCCCGCAGCTCGCCCAGGTCCTGGCGCAGCTGCACCAGCCGCGCGAGCCGCGCCCGCAGGGCGTCCATCGGGACCGGGGCGGCGATGGCGTCGTCCGCGCCGGCCAGCAGGAGTTCGGCTACCGCTTCGGGAGGCTGCCCGACGCTCAGCGCGACCAGCGGCACCTCCGAGCCGTGCGCAGCGGCCTTGAACCGCTGGACCTGGTGCGACGCCGCTTCGCCCCTGGCCGCGACGCACAGGACGACGGCGTCGTACTTTTCCTCCGGCGGGGTCTGCTCGACGTCGGCGTCTTCGGCGAGCTCGTCCACGCGGAAGCCGGCCTGGGTGAGCGCCGACACCAGGTCCGTCGGCCGGGCGGATCGCTCACCGGCGAGCAGGAGCTGCAGACGGGAAAGCTCGGTCACGAGCGCTCCATGACGGCAAGTGAATGGCGCGAACGTATTCCGCGGCGCCGCCGCCCGCAAGCGAGACGGCCAGCGTGATCGCCGACAGCACGCGCAGCGCGCGCCGCCGCATGGTGCGACGCCAGCTCCTCGCCCGGGGCGTGGACGACCGGCGCGTCCTCGCCGCCATGGCCACGATCCCGCGGCACCTCTTCGTGCCCCCGTCCCTCGCCGGCGCGGCCTACGACGACGCGCCGCTGCCCGTCGGCGAGGCCCAGACCATCTCCCAACCCTTCATGGTCGCGCTGATGACGGTCGCGGTGCAGCCCCGGCGCACCCACAGCGTCCTCGAGATCGGCACCGGGTCCGGGTACCAGACGGCGATTCTCGCCCATCTCGTCCGGCGCGTGTACACCATCGAGCGTCTCCCGGCGTTGGCCGAGAGCGCCCGGGGGCGGCTCGCGTCACTCGGCTACGACAACGTCGAGTACCACGTCGGCGACGGCTCGCTCGGCTGGCCGGAGACGGCGCCCTTCGACGGCATCCTCGTCACCGCCGCCGCGCCCCTGATCCCCGGCCCGCTCATCGACCAACTCGCCCCCGGCGGCCGCATCGCGGTACCCGTCGGCGATCGCGCTCTCCAGGAGCTGATCGTCGGCGTGAGCGGGCCGTCGGGACTCGCCACGTACCGCGCGGGCGCCTGCCGTTTCGTTCCCCTCATCGGGGCCCACGCCTTCTCCTACTGATGCCTCGACCGAGCGCGCCCGACCGCCTCGGCGCCCACGTCTCATCCCAGGGCGGGGTCGCCCGCGCCCCGGAGCGCGCTCGTGCGATCGGCGCCACCGCGATCCAGCTCTTCACCAAAACGCCCAACCAGTGGCGCGAACCCGCCATAAGCGCGGAGACGGCGCGCGAGTTCGAGCGCGCCCTCGTCCGCCACGGCATCACCGCGGCGGTGAGCCACGACTCGTACCTCATCAACCTCGCCTCGCCCGATCCCGCGCTCCGCGCGCGCTCGATGGCGAGCTTCGTCGCCGAGCTCGCCCGCGCCGAGCGGCTGGGCCTCGCGTACGTGGTCTCGCACCCCGGGAACTTCCTCGACGACCGGAGGTGCGGCCTCGCGCGCAACGCGCAGGCGTACGCCGAGGGCCTCGCCGCCGTGCCAGGACGCGTGCGGGTCGCCTTGGAGACGACCGCGGGCTCCGGCACCGCCTTGGGCTCCACCTTCGAGGAGCTGGCCGAGCTGGCGGGGCGGATGCCGCCCCGCCTGGAGGCGCGGGTGGCCTTTTGCGCCGACACCTGCCATCTCCTGGCCGCCGGCTACGACCTGGTGAATGACTTCGACGGCGTCTGGCGCGCCTTCGATCGGTTGCTCGGCCTGGACCGCCTGGCCGTGCTCCACCTGAACGACTCGAAGGGGGCGCTCGGAAGCCGTCGCGACCGGCACGCGCTGATCGGCGACGGGGAACTGGGTCCAGAGCCATTCCGCCGCATCATGACGGACCCGCGGTTTCGGGGGGTGATCAAAGTGATAGAGACGCCCAAGGGTGAGGACGGCGTAGCGAACGACCGCCGGATGCTGCGCCGCCTCCGGGCCTATGCGCGGGGCCGGTTACCCGCGCCCGGAACTTTGAGGCCCGGCGGGTGATATGCTATCCTTCGATATGCCGCGGAGTTCGGGCCGACTCGACGTGTTCCGGCGCCTCGCGCTGGTGTTCGCCACCGCGCAGGGGCTGCTCTACGCCGCGCTACCGTTCGCGGAGGCGCGGCTGGAGAAGCCGCCCGCGCAGGCCGGCATCGAGTCCCACCACTCCCACGATTGCGTCCCGCTCCACCAGCCCGACAAGTGTGTGTTCTGCCAGCTCGCCACGCTGCGGGCGGGCAAGACCGACCCCATGTCGGTGCGGGCCGAAGGGCGTACCGTGGCGGTGCGGGCCTCCGGGCGCGAGGTTCGCGAGCCCGAGCGCCGCGTTCATCGCCCCACCCGCTCCCGAGCCCCTCCCGCTTCCCTCGCCTGATCCCGGGCGGTGCACACTGCGCCGCCCCGACCTGGACGAGGAGCATCTTTTGGCAGCGCATGAAGTTCGACGGCGAGCCACCGCGCTCGCTGCAACCTTCCTTCTCTACGGCTCAGCTCTGGCCGCGCAGACGCCGGCCGACACGTTGGCGCGGCGGCAGCAGCGGGCCCTCGACTCCCTGGCCGCGGCGGTGCGCGCGCTCCAGGCAAGGCTCGATAGCCTAGCCCGCGCACGCGCCGACTCGGGGGGCGGCGACGAGCTGGCGGCGATTCGGGCGGCCGCCGCGGTCGCCGCCGATTCCTCGGCCACGGCCGCCGCCTCGCAGCCTCGGCAAGCGGGACTCGGCCTCAACGCCCTGAACCCGGAGATCAGCGTGACGGCGATCGTGCACGCCTCGCTGCTCAGACCCGGTCCGCAGACCGAAAGCTTCGACGCTCGTGAGTTCGAGTTTTCCTTCCAATCCGCGCTGGATCCGTACTCCTACACCAAGATCTTCGCCTCCATCACCGAAGAGGGGATCGAGGTCGAGGAGGGATATGCCTACTGGTCGGGGCTGCCGGGGCACTTTCGCCTGGACGTCGGCAAGTTCCGGCAAAACCTCGGCGAGCTGAATCGCTGGCACCGGCACGCCCTGCCGGAAGGCGAGCTGCCGCTCGTGCACCGGTCCTACCTGGGCGACGAAGGGCTGGCCTCGACCGGCGTGTCGCTCTATTGGCCCCTCCCGTTTTCCGGGCGCCGCGGCACCTACGAGCTCTTCACCCAGGCCACGCGGGGAACCAACGAGGGCCTGTTCGCGGGCGGCGACCGCGTGAGCTGGCTGTCCCAGGTCACGGCCTTCTGGCAGCTGAGCCGCGCCACCTATGCGCAGGTCAGCCTGGGCGGCGTCGCCGGGACGAATCCGGACAGCAGCTTGAAGACCACGCTCGGGGTGGTGGGGGCGCGGTTCACGTGGCGGCCACCGGCCGAAGCGAAGTACAAGGAGTTCACGGCGCGCGGTGAGCTGTTCGCGCTCAGGCGCCGCTTCGACAACACCGGTCCCACGCGGGTTGGCGGGTACGTTGGCGCCCAGGTGAGGCTCAACCGACGCTGGATCGTCGGTGGGCGCGCCGACTACGTGGAGAGCCCGGATACCGCGGTAGCGTCACACCAGTGGGAGACCCACGCGACGCTCACCTTCTGGCAAAGCGAATTCGTCTACCTGCGCGCCGAATGGACGCACCACCGCGACACGCTCGCCCCGACTTCCAACCGCCTCGCGCTCCACGCCGTCTGGGCCATGGGGCCACACAAACACGAGCTCTTCTAAAATGACCATCATGCTGCTCCACGCGCTCACCCTCACGGCCGCCCTCGCCACGCCACCCGATCCGGTGCGCATCGTGACTTCGCTCACCACCTACGGCGCCATCGCCCGCGAGATCGTCGGCGACCGCGGCGTCGTCACCTCGATCGCCGAGGGTGACGAGGACCCGCACTTCGTCCAGCCGCGGCCCAGTTTCGTGCCGGCGCTACGCGACGCAGACCTCTTCGTTACCACGGGGATGGACCTCGAGCTGTGGGTTCCGGCGCTGCTCGACCGCGCCAACAACGTCCGCGTTCGCGAGGGTGGGTCGGGCTACGTGCGCGCCTTCCAGGGCATCAGCCTGCTGGAGGTGCCGGCCTCGCTGAGCCGGTCCCAGGGTGACATCCATGTCTACGGCAACCCACACATCCACACCGACCCGGTCAACGCGATCCTCATCGCCCGCAACATCCTCGCCGGGCTCCAGCGCGTCTCGCCCGACAACGGCCCGTTCTTCGCGGAGCGCGAGCGGGAGTTCGAAGAGCGGATACTCCGCGCCACGTTTGGCGACGACCTGGTCCGGATCCTCACTCCCGCGACGCTCTTCGATCTCTCGCGAAGCTATCGCGTGATGGACTTCCTCCAACGCACCAGCTACCAGGGCCGGCCCCTCCTCACCCGGCTCGGCGGGTGGATGCAACACGCCCAGGCGTTCCGCGGACGCCAGATGGTCTGCTACCATAAGGAGTGGGCCTACTTCAGTCGCTGGTACGGCGTGGAGTGCGTGGAGTACATCGAGGCCAAGCCCGGCATCCCGCCCACGCCGCGGCACGTGCAAGAGGTGATCGCGCTGATGCGGGACCGGCGGATTCCGGTACTGTTCGCCTCGAACTACTTCGACCGGAACCAGATTCGCCAGGTGGCGGAACGGACTGGGGCGACGGCCGTCGTGGTCCCCGAGAACACGCGGGGCGCGCCGGGCGTGGAGACCTACTTCGACCTGATGAACACCTGGGTGACGCGGCTCGCGCAGGGCTTCGGCGGCGCCGCGGCGGCGGGGGCCCGATGAGCGCTTTTCTGGAGATCATGATCCGTCCCTTCGTGGCCTGCATGATCCTGGTCGCGCTTCACTCGTACCTCGGGCTCCACGTCATCGCGCGCGAGGTCATCTTCGTGGACCTCTCGCTCGCGCAGATGGCGGCGCTCGGCACCACCACCGGCCTGCTGTTCGGTGTGACGAGCTCGTCGCTCACCGCCCAGCTGTTCTCCGTCGGCGCCGTGGTCATTGGCGCCGCCATCTTCGCGGCCACCCGGACGAAGAATCACGGCCGGGTGCCCCAGGAAGCGATCATTGGCATCGTCTTCGTGCTGGCCTCTGCCGCGGCCCTCCTCATCGCGAACCGCGTACCCAGCGGCGGGGAGGCCATCAGGGAGATCCTCGAGGGCACGGTCCTGTGGGTGACCTGGCCGACGATCCTCAAGCTCGCCGCCGCGTACGTCGTCCTGGGCGCGTACTTTCTGATCATGCGCAGCCGCTTCGAGACCATCTCCTTCGAGCCCCGGCTCGCCGAAACGAAGGGCTGGCGCATCCGCTGGTGGGACTTCTGGTTCTACCTCGGCTTCGGCATCGTCATCACCTTCTCCGTGCCCATCGCAGGCGTCCCCCTCGTCTTCAGCTTCCTGGTCGTCCCCGCAGTAGTCGCCTTCCTCTTCACACGACGTCCGGGGATCCTGATGGCGGTCTCCTGGGCCACCGGTGTCATCGCCTCCACTGCCGGCCTTGCCGCCTCGTACCTGACCGACTGGCCGACGGCACCGCTGATCGTCTGCACCTTCGGCCTGGTGTTGCTGCTCTGCGCGCTCGGACGGCGAGTGTTCGCGCGGGAGGCTGTCAAGACGTGAGTGACGGACACACCGACGAGCGAACCGGCGGCCGGAGGCTGCCGGCGCCAGCGGGCAGGTTCGCCGCGGACCGCCGACGGCGCACCACCCTCCGTCTGTCCGTCGGTGCGTCCGTCATCGGCATCTTCGCCGCCGCCGCCTGCGGCGACAACGTCGGACCGGGCACGTGCTTCGAGCCCAACGCCACCAGCTACCCGTTCTCGCTGCCCGCCGACTCCAACTTCATCTTCCGGTGGCCCGGCAGCTACGTGCCGGTCCGCGTCTACGCCGAGCCGGCGGGCGAGCTCGTGGCTAACACGCAGGCCGCGATGCAGCTGTGGGTGGGCGCCTTCCGGTGCAACGAATTCGCCATGCAGATGGTCACGGACTCGACCCGCGCCGACATCATCGTGCGCAACCCGCCCGTCCTGCCGCCGGCGGTCGCCGCGTTCGTCGTCGCGGCGGACTCGGTCGGGGCGTGCCGCGGCGTCACAGAGTTCGACACCGCCCAGTCCGCGCTCGACGCGCCGATGCGTGTCTACGTATCGCCGGTCGCGTTCGACTCCGCAGCGGTCGCCGCCTGCTACCGCTTCGTCACCGCGCACGAGATCGGCCACGCGCTCGGTCTGCTCTCGCACAGCCCCGACCCGGCAGACCTGATGCACACGCAGCCCAGACGCCGGCTGCTCACCGCGGCCGACCGGTACACCATCCAGCGGCTGTATCACACGACGCCCACGATCGGGCCGCCCCCGCGATGAGCCGGGCGCACGCGATCACCGAGGCGGACGTCAGGCGCGCAGCCCGTGGCGCACGCACGCTCGCCGTGCCGAAGGGCGCGGTGGTGACGCCCGCCGCCCGGGACCTCGCCAGGCAGCTCGGCGTGGCGCTGGTGGAACAAGCCGGGAGCCGGGAGCCGGGAGCCGTACCTTCGGAGCGCGCTGAGGGTACGGCTCCCGGCGTACGGCTCCCGGTCGTTGCTTTGGGCGCCGACCACGGCGGTTATCCGATGAAAGAGCAGCTCAAGCCGCTGCTGGCGGAGCTAGGCTACGGCGTCCTGGACCTGGGCACCAACGGGACCGAGGCGGTCGACTATCCCGACTTCGCGGTCGCGGTGGCCAGGGCAGTCGCGGAGAAGCGGGCCTGGATGGGCATCATGGTGGATGGCGCCGGGATCGGCAGCGCCATGGCCGCCAACAAGATCGCCGGCGTGCGCGCGGCGCTCTGCTACGATGTCACGACGGCCCAGAACGCGCGTGAGCACAACGACGCCAACGTCCTTACCCTGGGGGGAACCCTCATCGGCTCGAGGCTGGCGAACGAAATCGTGCGGACCTTCCTCGCCACGCCCTTCGGCGGCGGCCGGCACCAGAAACGGGTGGACAAGATCAACAGCCTCGACCGCACCCGCTGACCCCCGACGCCTGACCACCGCCAACCGCTGCAACTCTGCAACCCTGCAACTCTACTGCCAAACTGTAATCCTGCCCGCCCGGCAGTTATAATTGTCCCTTCCATTTCGACTTCGGACACTGACTGAATATGACTACCGCTACCGCCCCCTCGTCCCTCACCCGCCACGGCCTCCGCCACACCGGCACCGCCTACTGGAACCTCACGCCGGCCGCCCTCTTCGAGGAAGCCGTGAGGCGGGGCGAGGGAGTCGTCGCCGCCGGCGGCCCGATCGTCGTCTTGACCACGCCGCACACCGGCCGCTCCCCCAACGACAAGTTCGTGGTGCGCGAGCCCGCATCCGAGAGCACCGTCTGGTGGGGCAGCGTCAACCAGCCGTTCGATCCGACCCACTTCGACCGGCTGCACGACGCGGTCCTGCGCCACCTCGAGACCCAGGACCTTTTCATCCGCGACCTCTTCGCCGGCGCGGACCCGACCTACCGGCTCCCGGTGCGGTTCATCACCCCGCGCGCCTGGAGCGCCCTCTTCGTCAACAACATGTTCGTGCGACCGCACGCGGCGGAGCTGGCGAGCTTCGAGCCCGGCTTCACGGTGCTGCACGCACCGGAGTTCCAGGCCGACCCCGCAACGCACCACACCAGGTCGGGCACCTTCATCATCATCAGCTTCGCGAAGAAGCTGATCCTCATCGGCGGCACCAAGTACGCCGGCGAGATGAAGAAGTCCATCTTCACGATCATGAACTACCTCCTCCCCGATCGCGGCGTCCTGCCGATGCACTGCTCGGCCAACGTCGGGGAGGAGGGAGACGCGGCGATCTTTTTCGGCCTCTCGGGCACCGGCAAGACGACGCTCTCCGCCGATCCCGAGCGCGGCCTCATCGGCGACGACGAGCACGGCTGGAGCGACCACGGCGTGTTCAACTTCGAGGGCGGATGCTACGCCAAGGTGATCCGCCTCTCGCCCAAGGGCGAGCCGGAGATCTACGCGACGACCCGCCGCTTCGGCACCGTGCTCGAGAACGTGATCATCAACCCGGTGACGCGCGAGCTCGACCTCGACAGCCAGGAGATCACCGAGAACACTCGCGCCTGCTACCCGATCGACTTCATTCCGAACCACGTCCCTTCGGGCGCCGCCGGTCACCCGAAGCACGTCGTCTTCCTGACCGCCGACGCCTTCGGCGTCCTTCCGCCCATCAGCAGGCTCTCGACCGACCAGGCGATGTACCACTTCCTGTCGGGCTACACGGCGAAGGTGGCCGGCACCGAGCGCGGCGTGACCGAACCCAAGGAGACGTTCAGCACCTGCTTCGGCGCGCCCTTCCTCCCGCGCCCGCCGGCGCTCTACGCCGAGATGCTCGGCAAGAGGATCCAGCAGCACACGGTCTCCTGCTGGCTGGTGAACACCGGTTGGACCGGGGGCCCCTACGGCGTCGGTCAGCGCATGAACCTCGCGTACACCCGCGCGATGCTGCGCGCCGCGCTCGAGGGCAAGCTCGACTCGGTGTCGGGCACGCCCGACCCCGTGTTCGGCGTGATGGTCCCGAGCAGGGTGCCGGACGTGCCGGACGGCGTCCTGAAGCCGCGCGACACCTGGGCCGACCAGTCCGCCTACGACGCGCAGGCGAGGAAGCTCGCCGGCCTGTTCGCGCACAACTTCGAGAAGTACGCGGCCGGCGTCCCGCAGGCGGTGCAGGGCGCGGGGCCCACCGCGGATTGAGCGTGAGGCGGGGCGCGGCCCGCGGGGAGGTCGTCCGCGACCTCCTTTGGCAGAACATCGCGCTGGAGCCCGCCGCGCTCGACGTCGTGGACACGCCCGCCTTCCAGCGGTTGCGCTACGTCCGACAGCTCGGCCACGCCTTCCTCGTCTACCCCGGCGCTACCCACTCCCGCTTCGAGCACGCGCTGGGCGCGTACTGGCTCGCCCGGCGCGCCCTCGATACCCTGCGCGCCCAGGAGGGCGGCGGCGCCATCTCCGACGCCGACGCCCTGTTTATTCGTCTCGCCGCCCTGCTCCACGACATCGGCCACTACCCCTTCTCGCACGCGCTCGAGGAGGCGGGGTTCACGTCCCACGAGACCCTTGCGGCGGAGCTGCTGGCGCGGCCGCCGCTCGCCGAGGTACTCGACGCGCACGGCTTCGCGCGTCCCGCCGAGGTCTTCGGCGCGCTGATCGGCGGTGCCTCCGATCACCCCCTCGCGGGGCTGATCTCGGGCTCCATCGACGTGGACAAGATCGACTACCTCAAGCGGGACGCGCTGATGTGCGGGGTGCCGTACGGCGAGGTGGATGTGGATCGCCTCCTCGCCTGTCTCGCGGTGACGGAGCGGGACGGCGGGCGGACGATCGGCATCCTCGAGAAGGGCATCGCGGCGCTCGAGTCGCTGCTCTTCGCGAAATACCAGATGTACCGGAACGTGTACTGGCACCACGCGGTGCGGAGCGCGACGGCGATGTTCAAGCGTCTGGTGCGGGAGGCGGTGCTGGACCGCGCGCTCGATCCCGCTTCGCTCGTCGAGGCCACCGACGACGCCCTGGTGCACGACCTCGCCGCCAACGATCGGACCGGCATCGCCGCCGCACTCCGGGAGCGACGGCTCTACAAGCGCGCGCTGGAGCTCCTCCCCGGCGAGCTCCCCGCGCCCGCCCCGGTCTGGCTCCGCGGCGACGCCGCGCGCCTCGCACGGGCCGAAGACGCGCTCGCGCACCGCGCCGGGCTCGGACCCTGCGAGCTGCTCATCGACCTGCCCCACAAGGAAGCTATGCTCGGCCTGGACCTGCCTATCGTGCGGCGCGACCGCTCGGTGGAGCGGCTCACCCAGAAGGGGTGGCCGGGACGGATGGACCTGCCGCCGTTCGCGGCCAGTCTGGCCGACTCGGCGTGCCGGCTCAGGGTGTTTGTGCGCCGCCCCGTTGAGGTCACGCGCGAGGCGCTGTTGGAGGTGCTCGCCGGCTGACGGCCGGCCTACGGCGCGACCGCTGGGGCCTGGGTCTCGCCGCTGGTGCGCGGCGAGCGGGTTTCCGCCGTGGTGGTCGTGTCCTCGGGCATCTCGCCCGTCGAATCCACGTTGACGATGATGGCGGTGATGTTGTCGAGACCGCCCCGGCGGTTGGCCTCCGCCACCATGCGGTCCACCCAGCGCTCCGGCGTCCCCTGAGTCTGAAGGATCGAGGCGAGCGCGTCGTCCTCGACCATGCCGGTGAGGCCGTCGCTCGCGAGGAGAAAAACGTCGTTGGCGCGCACCGTCCCCGAGAAGATGTCGGGAAGCACGTCGCCGCTGGCGCCCACGCAGCGCGTGATCACGTTCGCATACGGATGCGTCCGCGCCTGCTCGGGCGTGAGATACCCGGCGTCCACCTGCTCCTGCACGTAGGAATGGTCCTTGGTGAGTTGGTGGAAGACGCCGTCGCGCAGCAGGTAGGCGCGGCTGTCGCCGACCTGCCCGATGAGGTAGCGGTTGCCGTGGAGCACCAGCACCGTCGCCGTCGTGCCCATCCCCCGCTTGTCGCTCTCGGCCAGGGTCCGCTCGAAGATCGCCGCGTTCGCGGTCCGGATGGCCTGCGACATCCGCGTCGCGGCGTCCTCCGGCGCGAGCCCCTTGAACGAACCGAGGTCGCGGGAAATCAGCCGGACCGCCATGTCGCTCGCGACCTCGCCGGCCGCGTGACCGCCCATGCCGTCGGCGACCACGAAGATCCCGCGCTCCGGGACCATCAGGTAGTTGTCTTCGTTTCCGGACCGTATCAGTCCGACGTCGGTGCGAGCGGCGCAGGTGATGTGCAAGAGGGCGCTCACGCTAACGTGAACCCGACGGCGGCTTCAAGTCCTGCAACTTCACCGCCGAGATCATGCGCGTGGACTTGGGCTGATTCACCCCGGCCGAGTCGTCGGTCGGCTCGAAGACCAGCTGCACGTCGCCGAACCGCACGAACGCACCCGGCGCCAGCGGCACATCCCCTTTGACGCGCTCGCCGTCCACCATCGTGCCGTTGGTGGACTCGAGATCGGTGAGGATCCAGATCCCCTCCCGGCGGGTGAGCTTGGCGTGCTGCGACGAGACGGAGTCGTCCGGGATCACGAGGTCGCAGTAGTCCGCGCGGCCGATGTTAACCAGCGGCACCTTCACGACCAGCCGCTGCCCCTTGAGCGCCCCCGTGCGCACCAGGAACTTCGCGAGCGCCTGCGGGCCCGACGGCCGTGGCGCGGGGGGCGGCGCGGCCTGGGGCGCGGCCGGACCCGCGGCGGCCGGTGCGGGGGCTGCGGGCACAGGAGTCGCTGGCGCGGGCGCTGCGGGCGCGGCCTTGGGTGTCGGCGGCGACGCTGCAGCCTGCGGCCCCTTCTGCACAGGCTCCTGCGCGGCGGGCGGAGGCGGAGGAGGAGGAGCGGGCGTCGGCAGCACCAGTATCTCTTCTTCTCCCGTGCGCGGCGAGAAGTCGGACGCGGGGCGGGGTGTACCCGTCGGGACGTACCCGGTCGAAACCAGCTGGGCGGCGCCCGGCACCGACAGCGGAGGCGCCTCCGGTTGAGCGGGCGGCAGCGCGGCGGCCCAGGGCGGCGGGGCGGGAGCGGGAGCCGGCGCGGCTGACTGCGGCGCGGGAGCCGGAGCCGGGGCGGGGGCCGGCGGGGCGGGCGCGACGTCGGCGTAGAACCGGAACTCCTCGTCGCCGATCCCGATCACGTCCGCGCGCGCCAGGAGCCGCTGATTCTGTACCCGTTCGCCGTTGACGAACGACCCGTTGGTGCTCGAGTCCACGAGGATGTAGCCGCGCGGGCTCACCAGAATCTCCGCGTGGCGCCGGGACACCTGCCCGCCCGTCACGACGACGTCCGCGCTCGCGTCCCGCCCGAACTTGAGGGATCCCCCGAGCACCTGGTACTCCCGCCCGTCGGTCAGCGATACGACCCGGCCGCCCGTGCCAGTCGTCGCTTTGCCCGCCGCCTTGGGCGGCGTCGAGGGAATCTCGGGCAGCTTCAGGGCGGAGATGTACTGGGTGCTCCCACTCTTGCGCTCGTCCACGAAGAGCAGGTCCACCCCACCGATCGTCACCTTGTCGCCATGGAGCAGTGGCTGGGGCAACGGGCCGAGCTTCACGCCGTTGACCTCGATCTCCGCCTCGGGGGCCACCTTGCGGATCGCCACCGAAAGGTCCGGAGCGGTGCTGAGCACCGCGTGCCGGAGGGCGATGCCGGATCCCTCGAGCCTGAGGTGGCAGTCCGCCCCCGTCCCGATCAGCATCTCGCCCGACGGGACCGTGAGCCGCTTCCCGCCGACTTCAATAAATGCCATCAGCAAGCCTCAAACCGGGGGGACCGGAAAAACGTAGCCGACGGGACATAACGGTGCAAGCTGGCGCGGGTTACGGCGCGGGCGACAGCGCCGCGCCACGGTCGATGGCGACCTTCGTCAGGTACGGCCCCGCCACCTGGAGCGCGGCGCTGGCGAGGAGAATGAGGACGGCGAGCGCCGTGGCCCAGCGGTAAGGGCGGAGATGGCCAAGCAGGCGCCCGAGCAGCGAGACGTCCAGCGGCTTGCCGAGGACATCTTCTTCGTGCAGCGACGCCGTCACGCGATCTGGGGGGCGGCCGCGCTCTCTTCCGCTTCGTCGAGCCGCCCGTGCAGCAACTTGTAGAAGACGAACGAGCCCAAGATCACTGTCGCGTAGCTGACCATGAACCGCCAGATGATGGTGTACGCCGGAATCAGCGCCCGCGGCACGTACACGCTCATCAGCGCCGCCGAGAGCGCCTCGGCCGCGCCCGCGCCGCCCGGCGTGGGCGCGAAGTACAGGAGGAACGAGATCGTGGTCTGGAGGATCAGCACGTCCACGAAGTGCGCCTGGATCCCCAGCGCGCGGAGCACCACGTAGCCGGCCACCAGGCGGTTGGCGTGCGCCAGGCCCGACGTCAGCACGCCCAGGAGCATCTGCAGCCACCCGCTCGGAGTCCGGAAGTAGGCGACGACGCAGTCGTGCGTGCGATCGATGCCCGCCCGGAGGCCGTCGACCCGCTGGGCCATGCGCTCGCCGCGGTGGCGCCCCAGCCACCCGACCACGGCGTGGAACAGCTGCGCCGTGACGCGCGGAAAGCCGAGGGCGAGGATCATCACCCCGCCGATGAGGCCGAACGTCGCGGCGCTGGTCCGGAACACGTCGTAGAGCGAGATGTTGAGGAGCCCGATGCCGTGCGCCTCCAGCGAGCGCCCCGCGCCGAAGACGATGGCGAGCGGCCCCGCGATCGCGAAGAAGATCACGGTCGTGAGGAAGCTCATCAGCGTGGAGGTCATTGCCTCGGGGATCGGCACGCCGTACCGCCGCATCGTGTAGATCATCGTCGGCCCGCCTCCCGCCTGCGAAGGCGTGAGGTACGCGGCCCACGCGGTGAGCCCGCCGGCCACCACCATCCCCCAGAAGGGCGTGGGCTGGTGCACGTGCCTGGTCAGCAGCCAGATGCGGATCCCGCCGCCGATCCAGTCCGACGACGCCAGCAGGAGCGCCACCAGCAGCCACAGGGGCTTCACCCGGGTGAACGCGTCGAGGGTGGACTGCCACGCGCCGGTGTAGACGAGCAGCACGCCCACCCCGATGACCGAGATGAGGCCGAAGACCTGGAGTCCGCGCTTCAAGATGCGCGGGGTCAGGAGCGAAGCCATGAACGGCGGAAGCTAGCCTGCCGCGGGCGGGGTGGCTACCGTTCCCAGGCTGTGGATCGTATGCTCGTCGTTCGGGGGGCCCGGCAACACAACCTGCGGGGCTTCACGCTGGCGCTGCCCCACCGCCGCCTCATCGTCCTGACCGGCCCCTCCGGCTCGGGCAAGTCGTCGCTCGCCTTCGACACCATCTACGCCGAGGGGCAGCGGCGCTACATCGAGTCGCTGTCCACCTACGCCAAGCAGTTCCTCGAGCGGATGCCGCGACCCGCCATGGACGCGGTGGACGGGATCGCTCCCGCGGTCGCGATCGAGCAGAAGAACCCCACCACGTCGAGCCGGTCCACCGTCGGCACCGCGACGGAGATCTACGACTACCTGCGGCTCCTCTGGGCCCGGGTGGGGAGGGCGCGGTGCGTACGCTGCGGCGGCGAGGTGCGGGCGGACACCGTGCAGGAAGTCGTGGACCGGTTGATCGCGGACACCGGTGCACCGGTGGACGGGCGCTCGGAAGCGGCGAGCGCGGACCCACGCACCAACCGCCACGCACCACGCACGGTGACGATCGCGTTCCCGCTGCCGCCCGCCGTCAAGGCCAGGCACGAGCAGGTCGTGGAGAATCTGTCGGCGATGGGGTTCGTCCGCGTCATGATCGACCGCGTCGTTCACCGTCTCGACGAGCTGCCAAAGCAGCTTGACCTCAGCCGGAAGGCGGGAATCCTGGTCATGGTGGACCGCATCGCCGCGTCGCGGGGGAACGCCGAGCGGCTTGCCGACTCGGTCGCCACGGCGTTCACCGAGGGAGACGCTCTCGCGGTGGTGGTGCGGGAGGACGGGGAGCCGCTGAGGTTCAGCGCCTCCCCGCGCTGCCTCTCCTGCGGCGAGCCGGCGCCCACGCTCACGCCGGCCCTCTTCTCCTTCAACCACCCGCGAGGTGCCTGCCCGGGCTGCAACGGCTTCGGCGCGGTGCTCGAGTACGACGAGCGGCTCGTGATCCCCGATCCCGCCCGCACCCTCGCCGGGGGAGCGATCGATCCCTGGACGAAGCCGCGCTACGAGGGCCGGCGCCGGCTCCTCAAGCAGGTCTGCCAGAGCGAGAGGATCCCCATCGACGTGGCGTGGAGCCACCTGAAA
>JACORV010000020.1 GCA_016179225.1 Gemmatimonadota bacterium
GGCACGGCGACGATGGACTGGATGGAGCAGGAGCAGGAGCGGGGCATCACCATCACGTCCGCGGCCACCACGGCTCAGTGGGCGCGCCTCGGCGAGCCGTACCGGATCAACATCATCGACACGCCCGGCCACGTGGACTTCACCGTCGAGGTCGAGCGCTCGCTGCGGGTGCTGGACGGCGCGGTGGCCGTGTTCTGCGCGGTGGGCGGCGTGGAGCCGCAGTCGGAGACGGTCTGGCGGCAGGCCGACAAGTACGGCGTCCCGCGCATCGCCTTCGTCAACAAGATGGACCGCGTCGGCGCGGACTTCGACAACGTCGTCGACGAGATCCGCCAGCGCCTCGGCGCCAAGGCGTTCCCGGTGCAGTACCCACTGGGCCAGGGCGAGTTGTTCACCGGGGTGGTGGACATCGTCCGCCGGGTCGAGATGGTGTACGACGAGGCATCGCTTGGCCAGAAGTGGCACGAGGGCCCCGTCCCCGCGGCGCTGAAGGACAAGGTCGAGCAGCTGCGCCACGAGCTGATGGAGGCCGCCGTCGAGTTCGACGACGAGCTGCTCGAGAAGTACCTGAACACCCGCGAGCTGTCGGAGGAGGACACCCGCCGCGCGATCCGCAGGGCGACCCTCGCCCTGGGCATCGTGCCGATCTTTTGCGGCTCCGCGTTCAAGAACAAGGGCGTCCAGGCGCTGCTGGACGGCGTGGTGGACTATCTGCCGAGCCCGGAGGACATCCGGCCGGTGCAGGGCCACTTGCCGCACCACACCGAGACGAAGGCCACGCGCTGCGCCAGCGACGAGGAGCCGTTCGCGGCGCTCGCGTTCAAGATCATGACCGACCCGTTCGTGGGCCGGCTGACGTTCATCCGGGTATATTCGGGCGTGCTGGACTCGGGCTCGTACGTCTACAACGCGACCAAGGACAAGCGCGAGCGGGTCGGCCGGCTGGTCCAGATGCACGCCAACAAGCGCGAGGAGATTGACGAGGTCCGCGCGGGCGACATCGCCGCCGTCATCGGCCTCAAGGACACCAAGACGGGCGACACCCTGTCCCACGAGGACAAGGCCGTCATTCTGGAGGCGATGCGGTTCCCGAACCCGGTGATCGACGTCGCCATCGAGCCCAAGACCAAGGCCGACCAGGACAAGCTGGGCGTCGCGCTCCAAAAACTCAGTGAGGAAGACCCGACGTTCCGGGTGCACACCGATGCCGAGACGGCGCAGACCATCATCAGCGGGATGGGCGAGCTGCACCTCGAGATCATCGTGGACCGGATGCGGCGCGAGTTCAAGGTGGACGCGAACGTGGGCCGGCCGCAGGTGGCCTACCGCGAGACGATCCGCCACCGCGTGACCGACGTGGAGGGCAGGTTCGTCCGGCAGACGGGCGGCCGCGGCCAGTACGGGCACGTGGTGATCAACCTCGAGCCGGCCGCGCATGGGGCGGGGTTCATCTTCGAGGACAAGATCGTGGGCGGCGTCATCCCGCGCGAGTACATCGGCCCGGTGGAGCAGGGGATCGAGGAGGCGCTGGAGAATGGCGTGCTGGCGGGCTATCCGGTGGTGGACGTGAAGGTCGAGCTGGTCGACGGCTCGTACCACGACGTGGACTCGAGCGAGATGGCCTTCAAGATCGCGGGCTCGATGGCCTTCAAGGAGGCGGCCCGCGCCGCAAGGCCCGTCCTGCTCGAGCCGATCATGGACGTGGAAGTGGTGACGCCGAGCGAGTACCTCGGCGACGTGATGGGGGACCTCTCGAGCCGGCGGGGCCGCATCGGCGGGATGACGCAGCGCGGGGCCGCGCAGGTCATCGGTGCCTCGGTGCCGCTCTCGGAGATGTTCGGCTACTCCACCACGCTGCGCTCGATGAGTCAGGGGCGCGCGGTGTACTCGATGCAGTTCTCGCGGTACGAAGAGGTGCCGAAGGCGAAGGCGGACGAGATCATCACCAAGGTAAAGGGCTAAGACGATGGCCAAGGCAAAGTTTGAGCGCACCAAGCCCCACGTGAACGTCGGGACGATCGGGCACGTGGACCACGGCAAGACCACGCTGACGGCGGCTCTGACCAAGATCTCCGCCGAAAAGGGGTGGGGGACCACCTACGTCACGTACGACCAGGTGGCGAAGGCCTCCGAGTCGCAGGGTCGTCGCGACGCCACGAAGATTCTGACGATCGCGACGAGCCACGTGGAGTACAGCACGCCGAAGCGGCACTACGCCCACGTGGACTGCCCGGGTCACGCCGACTACGTGAAGAACATGATCACGGGCGCGGCGCAGATGGACGGCGCGATCCTGGTGGTCAGCGCGGTGGACGGCCCGATGCCGCAGACCCGGGAGCACATCCTCCTGGCGCGGCAGGTGAACGTGCCGTCGATCGTGGTCTTCCTCAACAAGTGCGACATGGTGGACGACCCCGAGCTGCTCGACCTCGTGGAGCTCGAGGTCCGCGAGCTGCTCAGCAAGTACGAGTTCCCGGGCGACGACACCCCGGTGATCCGCGGCTCCGCCTCCAAGGCGATCGAGGGCGACGCGAAGTGGGTATCGAAGATCGAAGAGCTGTACACGGCGATCGACGACTTCATCCCCGAGCCGAAGCGCGAGGTGGACAAGCCGTTCCTGATGCCGGTGGAGGACGTCTTCTCGATCACCGGCCGTGGCACGGTGGCCACGGGCCGGATCGAGCGCGGCAAGGTCAAGGTGGGCGAAGAGGTCGAGATGGTCGGCTTCGGCGCGGCCAAGAAGTCCGTCGTCACCGGGGTCGAGATGTTCCGCAAGCTGCTCGACGAGGGCCAGGCAGGCGACAACGTCGGCCTGCTGCTGCGCGGGGTCGAGAAGAATGAGATCGAGCGCGGGATGGTGCTGGCCAAGCCGTCCTCGATCACGCCGCACACCAAGTTCCACGCCGAGGTGTACGTCCTCACGAAGGAAGAGGGCGGGCGCCACACGCCGTTCTTCAAGGGCTATCGCCCGCAGTTCTACTTCCGCACGACCGACGTGACCGGGAGCGTCGAGCTGGGGACGGGCGTCGAGATGGTGATGCCCGGCGACAACGTGCAGATGACGATCCAGCTCATCACGCCCATCGCGATGGAGGAAGGCCTCCGGTTCGCGATCCGCGAAGGCGGCCGGACCGTCGGCGCGGGCGTCGTCACGAAGATCCTGGAGTAGCACGATGAAAGCCGCCGGCCGCATCCGCATTCGCCTCAAGGCGTTCGACCACGCCGTCCTCGACCAGGCCGCGGCCGACATCGTGCGCACGGCGGAGAAGACGGGCGCGCAGGTCACCGGACCGATCCCGCTGCCGACCAAGTGGCAGCGGTGGACGGTGCTCCGCAGCCCGCACGTGGACAAGAAGAGCCGCGAGCAGTTCGAGCTCAAGACGCACAAGCGGCTGATCGACATCAACGACTCGCGGCCGCAGACCGTCGACGCGCTGACGAAGCTGGACCTGCCGGCGGGCGTCGATGTCGAGATCAAGGTGGAGTAGCGATGGACGCGATTATCGGTCGCAAGCTGGGGATGACGCAGCTGTTCGCCGAGGACGGCACGCTGACACCGGTGACGGTGATCGAGGCGGGGCCCTGTCCGGTGGTGCAGGTGCGCGCCGGGCACTCGCCGGACGGGCACGCCCGGGTGCAGCTCGGCTTCGGCGAGGCGAAGGCCAAGCGGTCGAGCCGGGCCGAGCGGGGGCACGCCGCGA
The DNA here is from genome assembly GCA_016179225.1 of Gemmatimonadota bacterium. Taxonomy (GTDB): domain Bacteria; phylum Gemmatimonadota; class Gemmatimonadetes; order Gemmatimonadales; family JACORV01; genus JACORV01. Next base: position 3,702 of record JACORV010000020.1, read on the forward strand.
AGGCGGGCCTGCCGGCCGCGCCCCAGGTGCTGCGCGAGTTCCCGGCGGCCGGCGAGGCGCCGCAGCCGGGCACCGTCGTCACCGTCGCCACCTTTGCGCCGGGCGAAAAGGTCAAGGTCACCGGCACGTCGAAGGGCCGCGGCTTCCAGGGCGTGGTGCACCGCCACGGCTTCGCCGGCGGCCCCGCATCGCACGGCAACACCCGCTTCCGGAAGCCGGGCTCGGTGGGCCCGGGGACCGACCCCTCGCGCGTCATCAAGGGGAAGCGGATGCCCGGCCACATGGGCGCGCGGCGGCGTACGCAGATCGGCCTCACGGTCGCCAAGGTGGACGCGGAGCGGAACCTCCTCTTCGTGGAGGGCGCGGTGCCCGGCCCGATGCGCGGGATCGTGACCGTGCGGAAGGCGGGGAAATGAGCGCGCTCGAGGTGCTGGCCTACACGGCCGACGGCGCGCGGCGCTCGCACACCGTGCGGCTGCCCGCGGACCCGTTCGACGGCCGGGTGCACGAGATCGCGATGCACGAGGCGGTGAAGACGTTCCTGGCCAACCAGCGGCAGGGCACGGCCAAGACCAAGACGCGGAGCTTCGTGACCGGCGGCAACCAGAAGCCGTGGCGGCAGAAGGGTACCGGCCGCGCGCGGCAGGGCTCGATCCGCTCGCCCCTGTGGCCCGGCGGCGGCACGGTCTTCGGGCCGGTGCCGCGGGACTACCGACTGGGCCTGCCGCGCAAAGTGCGGCGGCTGGCACGGCAGTCGGCGCTGAACGCCCGCGCGCGCGAGCGGGCGCTGTCGATCATCGAGGCGCTGGTGTTCGAGGCGCCGAAGACCAAGCGCATGGCCGAGCTCATCGGCCGGATGGGACTCGAGGACCACCGCGTCCTGGTGCTCACCAGCGAGAACAAGCCGAACGTCACGCTGTCGGCGCGCAACCTCCAGAACGTGGACGTGATGCGCTACGCCGACGCCTCGACGTACGACATCCTCCGGGCGGACGCCGTCGTGATCGAGGAGCCCGCGCTGGGCGCGCTCGAGACCGGCAGCGAGGCGCCGGCGGAAGAGCCGAAGGTCGCCAAGCCGAAGCAGGCCCGGGCCGCGAAGCGTGCGGCGGCGGAAGCCGGAGGACCGGAGACCGCCGCGCCGGCCGCGAAGCCGGCCAAGAAGCCGGCCGCGAAGAAGCCGGCGGCCAAGAAGGCCCCGGCCAGGAAGCCGGCCCCGAAGAAGGCGGCACCGGCCAAGAAGGCTTCGAGGCCGGCGGCGAAGAAGCCGGGCACCAAGAAGAAGAAGTAGGAGCCCACGATGCCAGCGTACACCCGCACGGTGATCAAGCCGATCGTGACCGAGAAGTCGTCGGCCGCGTACGAGAGCGCGAAGATCTACACCTTCCGCGTCCACCCGCACGCGGCCAAGCCGGCGATTCGCGACGCGATCGAGCACCTCTTCGGCGTCACGGTCACTGCGGTGCGGACGATCAACGTCCGCGCCAAGGAGCGTCGGGCCGGCGGCCTCGGCCGCGGGCGCGCCGGGCGCCGGTCGGCGTGGAAGAAGGCGATCGTCACCCTCAAGGAGGGCGACGCCATCCAGATCTTCGAGGGCTAGGTCATGGGAATCCGGCAGCTCAAGCCCACCACGTCGTCGCAGCGCTTCCGCGTCATCTCCGACTTCGCGGAGATCACGCGGACGACGCCCGAGGAGTCGCTCCTCGAGCCGCTGCGCTCGCAGGGCGGGCGCAACAATCAGGGGCACGTGACCACCCGGTACCGGGGCGGCGGCCACAAGCGGATGTACCGGCGCATCGACTTCCGGCGCGACAAGTACGGCGTGCCGGGCAAGGTCGCGCACATCGAGTACGACCCCAACCGGTCGGCGCGCATCGCCCTGGTGCAGTACGCCGACGGCGAGAAGCGCTACATCCTGCACCCCCGCGGCTTGCAGGTCGGCGACACGGTGAACGCAGGGCCGGGGGCGGACATCCGTCTGGGCAACGCGGTCCCGCTGGGCGAGATCCCGCTCGGGACCACGGTGCACAACGTGGAGCTGAAGCGCGGGCGCGGCGGCCAGCTGGGCCGTGCGGCGGGCGCCGAGATCCAGGTGGTGGCCAAGGAGGGCGCCTACGTCACGCTGAAGCTCAAGAGCGGCGAGGTGCGCATGGTGCGGGGCGAGTGCCTCGCCACCATCGGCCAGGTGGGGCACGTGGAGCACGAGCTCGAGAGCCGCGGCAAGGCGGGCAAGTCGCGCTGGATTGGCCGGCGCTCCAAGGTGCGCGGCGTGGCCAAGAACCCAGTGGACCACCCGCTGGGCGGCGGGGAGGGGAAGTCCAGCGGCGGCCGGCCCCCGGTGAGCCCGTGGGGCAAGCCCGAGGGCGTGAAGACGCGACACAAGAAGAAGGCCAGCACCAAGCTCATCATCCGTGGCCGCAAGCGCGGCAAGGCGACGCAATAATGGCACGCAGCGTCAAGAAGGGTCCGTACATCGACGAGCGGCTGCTCGGGCGAATCCAGGAGATGAACGCGAAGAAGGAGAAGCGGGTGCTCAAGACCTGGTCGCGGGCGTCGACGGTCACGCCGGACTTCGTCGGGCACACCCTCGCGGTGCACAATGGCAACAAGTTCATCCCAGTGTACGTGTCGGAGAACATGGTCGGCCACAAGCTCGGCGAGTTCGCGCCCACCCGGCTGTTCCGCGGCCACAGCGGGAAGTTGACGGCGGACAAGAAGGCCAAGCTCGAGGGCGAGGGCGCCGTCGCGCCGGCGCCGGCGCCGGCCGCCGGCGGGAAGGCGTAATATGGAAGCGCGGGCGATCCAGCGGACGGTGCGCCAGTCGCCGCGGAAGATGCGGCTCGTGGCGGACCTGATCCGCGGCCGGCCGGTGAACGAGGCGTTCTCGATCCTCAAGTTCAGCAAGAAGGGCGCCGCGAAGCAGGTCTCGAAGGTGCTGCTCTCGGCGGTGGCCAACGCGCGGGAACGGTCCCTCAAGGGCGACGAGCGGCTCGACGAGGACGCGCTGTACGTGAAGAGCGCGACCGTCGACGCGGGCCCGACGCTGAAACGGTTCATGCCGGCGGCGATGGGCCGGGCGACCCCGCTGAAGAAGCGGACGAGCCACGTGAAGATCACCGTGGCGACGAAGGAGTAACGAGCGTGGGACAGAAGACACATCCGCACGGCTTTAGGCTTGGGATCGTCAAGCCGTGGCGCTCCCGCTGGTTCGCCAACCGGGACTTCCCGGCGCTGCTCAAAGAAGACGAGCTGGTCCGCACCTACCTCAAGACGCGGCTCCAGCACGCGGCGATCAGCGACGTGCACATCGAGCGCAAGCCGGGCAAGGTCCTGGTGACGGTCCACACCGGGCGGCCGGGCGTGGTGATCGGGAAGCGGGGGGCCGAGGTGGACAAGCTCCGCGACGAGCTGGCCCAGCTCACGGGGAAGGAAATCGGGATCAACGTCGAGGAGATCAAGCGGCCGGAGCTCGACGCCCAGCTGGTGTCCGACAACGTGGCGCACCAGCTCGCCCAGCGCATCTCCTTCCGCCGCGCCATGAAGCGGGCGGTGCAGTCGGCGATGCGAATGGGCGCCCAGGGGATCAAGATCAAGTGCGGCGGCCGCCTCGGCGGTGCGGAGATCGCGCGGGTCGAGGGCTATCACGAGGGTCGCGTGCCGCTCCACACGCTGCGTGCGGACGTAGACTACGCGACCTCGACGGCCAAGACGACCTTCGGCACCATCGGCGTGAAGGTCTGGATCTTCAAGGGCGAGGTCGTGGAAGATTCCCGCGGCCGGACCTACAGCACCGGGGCGTAGCCGATGCTCGCGCCGAAGCGGGTCAAGTTCCGCAAGATGATGAAGGGTCGGATCCGCGGGGTGGCGGGCCGGGGCAGCAAGGTCTCGTTCGGACACTTCGGGCTGCAATCCCTCGAGGCCGGGTGGATCTCGAACCGGCAGATCGAGGCGTCCCGCGTGGCCATGACGCGCGAGATGAAGCGCGGCGGGAAGCTCTGGATCCGGGTTTTCCCGGACAAGCCGATCACCAAGAAGCCGGCGGAGACGCGGATGGGGAAGGGCAAAGGAAACCCGGAGGGCTGGGTGGCCGTGGTAAAGCCGGGCCGGGTGCTGTTCGAGATCGAGGGCGTGACCGAGGAGGTCGCGCGCAAGGCGATGGCGCTGGCTTCCGCCAAGCTGCCGCTCAAGACCCGCTTCATCGCGCGGGAGGACTGAGGCGATGGCGCTGACGAAGCTCAAGATGACGGCCATCCGCGAGATGACGGACATAGAGATCCGCGCCAAGCTCGCGGAGCTCGAGAAGGAGCGGTTCGGACTCCGCTTCAAGACGGCCACGGAAGTGATGGCGAACCCCATGGATCTCCGAACGACGCGGCGCACGGTGGCGCAGCTAAAGACGGTGCTGGCCGAGCGCGCCGCGAAGGCGAAGGCGAAGGCGACATGAGTGAGCAGGGGACACGCGGCCGGCGCAAGGTGCGCGTCGGCACGGTGGTGAGCGACAAGATGCACAAGTCGGTGGTCGTTTCCTTCGAGCGGCGCATTACCCACCCGCTCTACGGGAAGCAGTCGACCCTGACCAAGCGCGTGGTGGCGCACGACGAGCGCAACGAGGCGCACGTCGGGGACGTCGTCCGCATCACGGAGACCCGGCCGCTGTCGAAGACCAAGCGGTGGCGCGTGGTCGAGATCGTCGAGCGGGCGAAGTAGGAGGGGCCTGTGGTTCAGCAGGAGTCGATCCTCAAGATCGCCGACAACTCGGGCGCCAAGCGCGCCCTGGTGATCCGGGTCCTCGGCGGCTCCAAGCGGCGCTACGCCGGCCTGGGCGACGTGGTCGTGGTGGCGATCAAGGACGCGCTGCCGACCGGCACCGTGAAGAAGGGTGAGGTCGCGCGCGCCGTGGTGGTGCGCACGGCCAAGGAGACGCGACGGAAGGACGGCAGCTACATCCGCTTCGACGAGAACGCCGCCGTCATCATCAACGAGCAGGGCGAGCCGCGGGCCACGCGCATCTTCGGCCCGGTGGGACGCGAGCTGCGCGAGAAGCGGTTCATGAAGATCGTGAGCCTCGCACCGGAGGTGCTGTAGCATGCGGCTGCTGGTCCACAAGAAGGCGCGGCGGGTCAAGGGCGGCTCGGGGCCGAGGCGGCGCGCCAAGATGCATATCACCAAGGGCGACCTGGTGCAGGTGATCTCCGGGGACGACAAGGGAAAGCGCGGGAAGGTCCTCCGCGCCCTGCCCGAGAAGGGCCGGGTCGTGGTGGAGGGTGTGAGCATCGTGAAGAAGCACAGGAAGGCGCGCCAGCAGGGCGAGGAGAGCGCCATCGTGTCGTTCCCGGCGCCCATCGCCGCCTCGAAGGTGATGCTGATCGATCCGAAGCAGGACCGGCCAACGCGGGTGCGGCGGCGGGTGGATCAGGACGGGACGGTCGAGCGCATCGCGGTGCGCTCGGGCGAGCCGATCCCGCGGAACCGGTAGGAGCCATGAAAGACGTCCAAGAGTCGAAGGTCGAGAAGCCGAAGGGCGGCAAGGGCGGCAAGGCTGCGCCCAAGGCCGAGGCCGCGGAGCCGCGGGAACCCGCGGCGCCCGCCGAGCCGGCCCCGCCGGCGCGGCTCCACGGGCACTTCGAGCAGCACGTGCGACCGACCCTGCAGCGCGCGTTCGGCTTCGCGAACCCGCACCAGATCCCGAAGGTCACGAAGATCGTGCTGAACGTCGGGTTCGGCGGGGCGCAAAAGGCGCCCAAAGCGCTCGACGCGATCGTGGCCGAGTTGGGCCAGATCACCGGGCAGAAGGCGGTGGTCACGCGGGCGAAAAAAGCGATCTCGAACTTCTCGCTCCGGCAGGGGATGCCGATCGGCGCAACGGTGACCTTGCGCGGCGCACGGATGTACGAGTTCCTGGACCGCTTCATCAACGTCGCGGTGCCGCGCATCCGCGACTTCCGCGGGCTGCCGACCAAGAGCTTCGACGGCCGTGGGAACTACACGTTCGGGATCAAGGAGCAGATGATCTTCCCGGAGATCGACTACGACAAGGTCGAGCGGATCCACGGGATGGACATCACGATCGTGACGAACGCCAAGCGTGACGATGTGGCCCTGGCGCTGCTGCGGGAGATGGGCATGCCCTTCCGCGGCGAGTCGCCGGTGGTCGTGGGCTGAACCGGGCGAGGAGCCGATGGCGAAAAAGTGTTGGGTCGAGAAGGCCAAGCGGAAGCCGAAGTTCAGCACCCGGGCGAATACCCGGTGCCAGCGGTGCGGCCGGTCGCGCGCCTATCTCCGCAAGTTCGGCCTGTGCCGCATCTGCTTCCGCGATCTCGCCCTGAAGGGGGAAATCCCGGGCGTGCGGAAGAGCAGCTGGTGAGAAGCGGGAGCCGGGAGCTGGGAGCCGTACCCTTGGCGCGGGGCCCGAGTCTGGCGCGGAAGGTCCGGCTCCCGGCTCCCGGCCCAGACGTTCGCTGTTCACAAGGAGTTCGGTAGCATGAGCATGACCGATCCCGTCGCAGACATGCTGACGCGCATCCGCAACGCGTGTCAGGCCCGGCACCGCCGGGTCGACATCCCGGTCTCCAAGCTGAAGACGGAGATCGCGCGGCTGCTGCGTGACAACCACTACATCCAGGAGTTTCAGGTCCTGGATGACGGCCGGCACGGCGTGCTGCGCGTGTACCTGAAGTACCACGACGGCGACCAGCCCGTGATCCGCGAGCTCAAGCGCGTCTCGACGCCGGGCCTGCGTCGCTACGTCGGGGCGCGGCAGATCCCACGGGTCCGCAACGGCCTGGGCATGGCCATCCTCAGCACCCCCAAGGGGCTGATGACCGACCGCGACGCCCGCATGGCCCACCTGGGCGGCGAGTTGCTCGCCGTGGTCTGGTAGGAGGCGACATGTCGCGAATCGGCCGGAAGCCCATTCCGCTGCCTAAGGGCGTGAGCGCATCGGTGGACGGCACCACGATCGTGGTGAAGGGGCCGAAGGGGGAGCTGTCGCGCACACTGCATCCCGAGCTTGCGGTGGCAGTCGAGGACAACGTCATCGTGGTGAAGCGGCCCACGGACTCGACCAGGCACCGGGCGCTCCATGGTCTGTCGCGAACCCTTGTGGCGAACATGGTCGAGGGCGTCACCAGGGGATATGAGAAGACGCTCGAGATCCAGGGCGTCGGCTATCGGGCGGAGTCGAAGCCGTACGGTCTCAACATTGTGGTCGGCTACTCGCACCCGGTCGAGTTCAGGGCGCCGCCGGGCATCAAACTCACGGCGGATCAGCCGACGATCGTGAAGGTCGCCGGGAGCGACAAGGAGTTGGTGGGCCAGGTCGCGGCGAACATCCGGGCCGTGCGGCCCCCGGAGCCGTACAAGGGCAAGGGCATCCGGTATATGGGCGAGAAGGTCCGGCGGAAGGCCGGCAAGACGGGAGCGAAGTAGCGTGAGGCGGGTAAGAAAGCGGAAGACGGCCGAGGAGCGCCGCGGGCGGCGCCACGTGCGTGTCCGGCGCAAGGTGCAGGGGACGCCGGAGCGGCCGCGGCTCGTGGTTTTCCGCTCGCTCAAGCACATCTATGCACACCTGGTGGACGACGCCAAGGGCAAGGTGCTGCTCGGCGTGGCGGACGGGTCCGAGGGGGTGGTGCCGGAGCGCGCCGGTAAGGTGGCCAAGGGGTTCGCGGTCGGCCTGGCGCTCGCCGAGCGGGCCAAGAAGGAAGGGATCACCCGCGTGGTCTTCGACCGCGCCGGGTACGCCTATCACGGACGCGTCAAGGCAGTGGCCGAGGGCGCGCGCAAGGGCGGATTGGAGTTCTAGGGGCATGGCACGAAGAGATCAGCAGCGCGAGCCGCGACGCGACCGGCGCGATCGGGAGTCGGAGCTCGTCGAGAACGTCGTCAGCATCAACCGTGTCGCGAAGGTCGTGAAGGGCGGCCGGCGGTTCAGCTTCAACGCCCTGGTGGCCGTCGGCGACGGCAACGGGCACGTCGGCGTCGCGACGGGGAAGGCGAACGAGGTCAGCGAGGCGGTGCGCAAGGCTGTCGAGGCCGCACGCCGCACGATGGTCGCGGTGCCGCGCGTAGGCGGGACGATCCCGCACGAGGTGACCGGTACGCTCGGCGCCGGGCGGGTGTTCCTCAAGCCGGCCTCGCCGGGTACCGGCGTCATCGCAGGCGGCCCCGTCCGTGCGGTGCTCGAGTGCGCCGGTATTCACGACATCCTGACCAAGAGCCTGGGGAGCAACAATCCCCACAACATGGTGCGCGCCACGATGGATGGGCTGAGCCAGCTGGTGACGGTGCGCCAGGTGGCACGCGAGCGCGGGATCGAGCCGGACGCGCTCGGCTATCGGCCGCGCCAGGGCGAGGCGGCTCATGCCGGCTAAGGCCAAGGCGCACGCCGCGGGCCGCCTGCGGGTCAAGCAGGTGCGGAGCGGAATCGGCCGCCCCTCGACCCACCGGCGCACGCTCGAGGCTATCGGCCTCAGGCACCACCAGGACGTCGTGGTCGTGACCGACACGCCGTCCATCCGCGGCATGCTGTACCAGGTGCGTCACCTCGTCGAGGTGACGCCCGCCCGGGAGGGCTGATGGCGCAGAAGAGCGACGAGTTGGCGTTCACGGTTGACCTGCGTCCGCAGCAGAATTCTGCTGACCGGGTGACGCTGCACACCCTGCGGCCCGCCAAGGGCTCGACCCACACCCCCAAGCGGCTCGGCCGCGGGCCGGGCTCCGGCCACGGCAAGACGGCGGGTAAGGGGCACAAGGGACAGAAGGCGCGCTCTGGGGGCCACGTGCGACCCGGCTTCGAGGGCGGCCAGATGCCGCTCATCCGCCGCGTGCCGAAACGCGGCTTCACCAACCCCTTCAAGGTGCGCGCCCAGGTCGTGAACCTGAAGGCACTCGCCGACTTCGGTGGGCGCGAGGTCACAGCCGCCCTCCTCGCGGAGGCCGGCCTCGTCCAGCACGCCGACCGGCCCATCAAGGTGCTCGCCGACGGCGACGCCCCGCACGGGCTGGTCGTCAAGGGGCTTACCGTCTCGTCCTCCGCGCGCGCCAAGATCGAGGCGGCCGGCGGGCGCGTCGGGGAGTAGGCGGTGACCGCTCCGCAGCTGCCGAACCCGTTCAAGATACCGGAGCTCAAGGAAAAGCTCCTCTTCACCCTGCTGTGCCTCCTGCTCTACCGCCTGGGCGCGCACATCACCGTGCCCGGCGTGGACGCGCAAGCCACGTTGGACTTCTTCAGGAACCAGGGGAGCCAGACGCTCTTCGGCGTCTACAACCTCTTCGTCGGCGGGGCGCTGTCGAAGGCCACGGTGTTCGCCCTGGGCATCATGCCCTACATCTCGGCGAGCATTTTCTTCCAGATCATGGGCGCGGTTTTCCCGACCGTCGAGCGCCTCCAGAAGGAAGAGGAAGGGCGGAAGAAGATCACCCAGTGGACGCGCTACCTGACGGTCGGGCTGGCGGCCGCCCAGGCCTACGGTATCGCGCTCTTCCTGGAGTCGCTCCAGGGCGCGGTCGTAAGTCCCGGCTGGGCCTTCCGCATCACCACCGCCTTCACGCTGACGGTGGGCGGCGTGTTCATCATGTGGCTCGGCGAGCAGATCACCGAGCGAGGCATTGGCAATGGGATGAGCCTCCTCATCTTCTTCTCGATCATCGAGGCGGTCCTCCCGGCCACTTTCCAGACCTTCGAGTTCCTGCGGACCGGCGCGCTCACCATCCCGCGCCTGCTGATGCTGTTGGTCCTCATGGTCGTGGTAGTGTGGTTCACCGTGATGATCACGGTCGCCGCGCGGCGCATCCCCATCCAGATCCCCCGCAAGGTGATGGGCCGGGGGCGCATCCGCGAGGGGCAGAAGTCGTTCATCCCGCTCCGCATCAACTCGGCCGGCGTGATGCCCATCGTGTTCGCGCAGTCCATCATCATCGTGCCGGGCACGATGGCTCAGTTCTCGAGCGTCGGCTTCCTACGAGACCTCTCGGATCTCTTCCAGCCGACGTCATGGGTCTACTACGTCGCGTACACGATCCTGATCGTCTTCTTCACGTACTTCTACACCGCGATCATCTTCAACCCAGTCGACCTGTCCGAGAACCTCAAGAAGCAGGGCGGGTTCGTCCCGGGCGTGAAACCCGGCTCGCGGACGGCGGAATACATCGACCACGTGCTGTCGCGCATCACGCTCCCGGGCTCGCTCTTCCTGACGGCGATCGCCATCATGCCCATCGTGCTGCTCGACGCCTTCAACGTGCCGTTCCAGTTCGGCGGGACCGGCCTCCTGATCGCCGTGGGGGTGGCGCTGGACACCGTGCAGCAAATGCAGCAACATATGATCCTGCGGCAGTACGACGGGTTCATGAAGCAGGGGCGGATCCGGTTCCGCGGACGGCAGCGGTTCATGTAGGAAACGGACGGTGATGACGTGAGGTGGTGAGGAGGTGAGGAGGTGATGAGGTGATGCAGGTGGTCGCCCGTCACCTCTGTCGCTTCATTCGCGCCCGACCACACTCACCCCATCACCCCATCACCTCATCACCATGGTTCGCTCATGTACCTCATGATCCTCGGAGCCCCGGGCTCCGGCAAAGGCACGCAGGGCAAGCTGCTCGCCGACCACCTCGGCATCCCGCAGGTGTCCACCGGCGAGCTGCTCCGGGCGGCGGTGAAGAACGGCACGCCGCTAGGCCGCCAGGCCAAGGGCTTCATGGACCAGGGGCTCCTCGTCCCGGACGACGTGATCCTCGGCCTCATCCGGGAGATCCTCGACTCGGCGGAGGCGCAGCGCGGCGTGCTCATGGACGGGTTCCCGCGCACCGTGGCCCAGGCGGAAGCGGTGGACCGCATCCTCGCCGAGCGCGGCGGCCGCGTGGACCAGGTGGCGCTCCTCGAGGTGGACGAGGAGGAGCTGGTGCAGCGGCTCCTGGGGCGCGCGACCAAGGAAGGGCGCAGCGACGACAACCTCCAATCGATCCGGCAGCGCCTCATGGTGTACCAGGAACAGACGGCGCCGCTGGTCGCGTACTACGACGGGCAGGGCGTGGTCCGGCGGGTGGCGGGCATGGGCAGCGTGGAGGAGATCCAGGAGCGCATGCAGAAAGCTGTGCGGGCGTGATCACCGTCAAGTCGGCGCGAGAGATCGAGACCATGGGGCGCGCGGGCCGGATTGTGGCCGGCGTGCTGGACCTGGTCCGGTCGCGCGCCGTGCCGGGCGTCTCGACCTGGGAGCTCGACCGGATCGCCGAGGAGTTCATCCGCTCGCACGAGGCGGCGACGCCGTCGTTCAAGGGACTCTATGGCTTCCCCGCGACCCTCTGCACTTCGATCAATGCGGAGGTCGTCCACGGCATCCCGTCCAAGAGGCGGGTGTTGGTGGACGGCGACATCGTCAGCGTGGACGTCGGGGTGTGCGTCGGCGGGCTCCATGCCGACAGCGCGGTCACCGCGACGGTGGGCGAGGTCGCGCCGGCCACCCACGCGCTCCTTGAGGCCACCCAGCGGGCCCTCGCGGCGGGGATCGCCGCGGCCCGGGCCGGAGCACACGTCGGCGACATCGGGTACGCGGTGCAGCAGGTGGCCGAGAGCGCCGGCTACAGCGTGGTACGCGAGCTGGTGGGCCACGGGATCGGCGCGCAGTTCCATGAGGAGCCGCAGGTGCCAAACTTCGGGCGACCCAAGCACGGCGCCCGCCTGATGCCGGGCATGACGATCGCCATCGAACCGATGGTGAACGCGGGCCGGCCCGAAGTGCGGACGCTGGGCGACCGCTGGACCGTCGTGACCCAGGACGGTTCCCTTTCGGCCCATTTCGAGCACACCGTCGCCATCACGGAGAACGGGGCGAGGATCCTGACCGCGGCGTAGCGGGACTCGCTCCTGGGGGATGTGGCCCTTGGCAGTTTCGTCCTGGCGCAGGAACGGCAGGGTAGTGATGCGGCGTGCGGTCGCTCACGCCCTGGTGATTCTCGTCTCCACGCCGCTGTGGAGTGGAGCGTTCGCCCAGGAGCGGCGGATAGCAGATTGGAGGATGCTGCCGGCCGAGGGCCGCCGCATCAGCGTCGGCTCCGACGTCGCGGGCAGGCTCACGCGTCGGGATCCCCTCAGCGAGGCTAGTGATCTGCGCCTGCAGGCCTGGGAATTCGAGGCAACAGCCGGCAGCACCCCGTCGTTCCGCGCCTTTTCTACTGGTTTCCGAGTATACCTCCAAGTTGTGGGCGATTACGCGGATCACGACTATGGCACCGCGGGAGGGTTTGTCTGCAACGTCAGGCTCACAGAGGCTATCGAGCAAAGCGGCAGGCATCGGTTGATCGTCGCCGGCCATGACTCGGACCTGACCAACGGCGGGGAGTACGGGCTGAGCATGAGCAGCGACCCCCTCGAGCCTCCCGAGCTTCCGTGTCCGATGGGGGAAGAGCGTATCCGCTCCACTGCGGACCTGACCCCGGCCCACCGGGAGGGTCGAACGATATCGATCGGGCAGGACACCCAGCGATCGGAGCTATCCAACAGGCACCCCGTGGACACAGCCGGCGCCCGGTGGGCTGTGTGGCGCCTTGGCAGCGGCTACCGTCGCGCAACCCGCGTCAGAATCATCGTGTGGTCGGCCCATTTCCGGCCCGTCATCGACGTCCGTGGGCCAGGTTTGCCCAGCTTCCGGGCTGACTCCACGGCAGGGCGGACGCTCGGTCAATGTAGTGCGGTGCTACTGGTCACCCTCCCGGAGGCGCGCAGCAGCTACCTTCTCCTCGTCACGGCGCGGGAACCGCGAGCGCTTGGCTCCTACTCCGTTGACGTCGTCGAGGCGTCTGACCCGAGACCACGGCCCCCCTGCCCGGCGGGCTAGCCGAGTGCAGGCACCGGCCCCCTTAGCTCCCGGGGCGTCGCCTCCCGGGAGTCGGCCAGGGAGTGGCCTGAAGGTACTCCTCGCGCTCCGGGCCCTCCATGTAGCCGCTGCGCCCCAGGACGTCCAGCAGGCCGCGCACGAATCGCGCAGACTGAGTCCCGCCGTGCCTGGCCACCAGGCGCTCGTAGCTGGCTCGCACATCGCGATCCAAGGTCCCGGTCCCATAAGGTCCCAGAGGAGGGCGGCCGTCGAAAAGCGGCGTATTCTCCAAGCCACTGACGTACGCCGAGAGGTACCTGGCGTACCAGCCTTGAGCCTCATTCCACAGAGAGTCCCAGCGAGCGAAGCCCGGATTGGCCTCCAGGAACTCCTCCCACGTCACGATACGGTCGGCGAGCTCATCCCACGAAATGTACAGGCCACCATCGGCTTCGTATCCGTATTTCTCCTGCCCCCTGATCTCGAGATACCTCCGCATCGGCCGCGTCAGATACGCCCCGAGCCGTCGCACCAAGAAGTCGGGGTCCTCGGTAACCCAGAACTCGCCTTCCGCCGAGCGGAGCACCATGCCTCGCGACGAGAAGTACCGCTGGGTGGAATCGTAGGCCGCAGAATCGCTCTGGAGCCAGTTCTCAAAGTCCTCCCCCCAATAGGGGACCCGCGCGGCAAACGAGCTGTGAAACGCCACGAAGGCCGAGTCGGCGCGCGCCATGCCGGAGTCGCGACGCAGGCGCGCCTGAGCCGAGTCGACCGACGCGAGCAGGGGAGCGAGCTCCCTTTCCAGCGGGGCGAACCGGGGGCCGAAGGACTCCAGCGGCGCCGCGGGTGCGGGGCTTGCTGCAGGTTGGCTCCCCGCCGCAGAAGCCGTAGCCGGCGATCGCTGAACGGTGGGCAACCACACTGGAAAGCGATCGTCCGCCGGGTTGTCGGTCAGGTTTCTCAGCCCGGAGCCATCGGCGTTCATGACATAGATGTCAAAGTCGCCGGTGGCTTCGCTCGCGAACACTAGCATGGTGCCGTCGAGGGACCACGCGGGGTCAGTGTCCTCCGCCCCTGGGAACCCATGCACTGTCAGACCGGAGCCGTCGGTGTTCACGACGTAAATGTCCCTATCGCCCCGGCGATCACTCACGAAGGCGAGCCTGCCACCGTCGGGCGACCACACGAAACCGAAGTCGTTAGCCGAGTCGTTGGTCAGGTTTCTCAGTCCTGAGCCGTCGGCGTTTATGACGTAGATCTCCTTTCTGCGGTCGACCCGTCTGAGCGTGTCGTCGCGCTCGCTCAAGAAGGCCAGCTTCGCGCCGTCGGGCGACCATCTGGCATTGCCGTCCCACGCCGGGTGGTTGGTCAGCCTCACGACCCCTGAGCCGTCGGCGTTCACGACGTAAATGTCCCACCGGCTCGCGAAGGCCAGCCTGGTGCCGTCGGGCGACCAAGCCGGATCTGAGGCATTGAACCCGTTGGTCACTCTTGTGACCCCGGAGCCATCCGCGTTGATGACGTAGATGTCCCCCCGGCTCCATGCCAACCTGGTGCCATCGGGCGACCACGCGGGATCGATGTCGGAGGCCGGGTCGCCGGTCAGTTGCGTTATCCCGGAGCCGTTGGCGTTAATGACATAGATGTTCTCCTGATCCTCGCCGCCGGCGAGGTCCTCAAAAAAGAGGAAGGCGAGCCTGGACCCGTCGGGAGACCACCACACGTTGTCCCTCTCTGGACCGCAGAGGCGGTCTCCGAGCGGGCTCACCAGGTTCACCCTCACGACCCCGGAGCCGTCGGCGTTCATAACGTAGGGCGCCACACAGTCGCCGCGAGCGCTCATGAAGGCGATTCGACTGGCGCGCTGGCCACCGGCGGGGGCGTCTCTCCCACCGCAGCTCGCGAGCGCGAATATCGCTGCGGCACCGGCCCAGATAGGGCTAAGAGCCTTGGCTCGGCAGGACCGAGCGGCGCCGCCAGGGAGCGAGGCAGCCATATACCCCTCCAGGCGCAGGCGTTGGCAATGCTCGATCGCCCGTCCACGGCCAATATTCGCGGCCGTGGTCATCGGCAGCAACTGTGAAGTCTGCTGGAGTGGCGCCGCCGGCCGGAGCGGCGGCTGGCGCGGCGGATCACGGTGCGGGAGTGGCCGCTGGATCTTGGACGAGATGCGGCGCGGGCCGTTGCCGCCGGGGGCGGACACGCTGAGCTAGAGGTACTGAGCGGCGGATCCCGCCACCTCGGCATCCCGCAGGTGTCCCTTTCGGCCCATTTCGAGCACACCGTCGCCATCACGGAGAACGGGGCGAGGATCCTGACGACCGCCTGACGGCGGGCAGCCCCCAAGCGAAGAGGGCAGCGCCGCGCGGCGCTGCCCTCTCGTGCTTGGTGCGGCTAGACCGGCCTCACGGCACGGTTACCGGCTTGATTTCGTCGTCGGTGAAGCCCAGACGGTCTACGGCCGTGAGCTTGACCGTAAACGTGCCGCCGGTCGCGTAGGTGTGCGTCGGGGCGATCACCCGGTTCGCCGTCGAACCGTCGCCGAAGTCCCAGATCAGGTTGGCGATCCCGTTCGGGGAGGACGACGTACGGCCGTCGAAGGTGCACGTCCGACCGGTGCAGGTGAAGGTGAAGCGCGCCACCACGGGGCTGCCGCCCGTCACGGTGACGGCCTGCGTCGTGTCGTCGCTGAGGCCCTGCTTGTCGGTGACCACCATGCGGACGTTGTACGTGCCCGCCGCGGCGTAGGTGTGCGACGGCGTGGCCGCGCGGGTGGCGGTTGAGCCGTCGCCGAAGTCCCACGAGTTGGTCTGGACGCCGTTCGGCACGGTCGAGGACCGCATATCGAACGAGCACGTGAGGCCCGTGCAGGTAAACGTGAACCGCGCGATCGGCTGGCTGTTCGGGTCCGTGACCGTGACGTTCTGGGTCTGCGAACCCGTGAGACCAAGGCTATCCGTCACCGTCAGCGTGACGCTGTACGTGCCGCCTGCCGCGTAGGTGTGGCTCGGGGTCGGGCCGCTCCCCGTCGTAGCGTCCCCGAAGGTCCAGCTCCACGAGGCGATGCCGCCGTCATCCGTCGAGCCGAGGCCGTTGAACGAGCAGGTGAGGTCGCTGCAGCTGTACGTGAAGCTCGCCACGGGCGGCTGGTTCCCCGGCGCGCTGATGAAGGCCATGTAGAGCAGCAGGTTCGGGGAGCCGGTGCCCGGGTTCGTCACAACGCCCGAGGTGGCGTTGCTGGTCAGCGCCGAGGCAACCTGCGAGGGCGTTGCCGAGGGGTTGGCCGCGAGATAGAGCGCCGCCGAGCCCGCTACGTGCGGGGCGGCCATCGAGGTGCCGCTCAGCACCGCGGTCGCGCTGTCGTTGGTATTGTAGTCGGAAACGATGTTGACACCGGGCGCGAAAATGTCGAGGCAGCTCCCGAAGTTCGAAAAGGAGGCCCGGGCGTCGGTGATCGAGGTTGCGCCGACCGTGTAGGCCTGGGTGACCCGCGCGGGCGAGTCGTTGCAGGCGCTGTAGCCGGAGTTGCCGGCGGCGATGGCGTAGAACACGCCGGCGTTGATCGAGTTCACGACCGCCTGGTCGAGCGCGGTGGACGGCGGGCCGCCCAGGCTCATGTTGGCCGCGGCCGGGCTCTGGTGATTGGCCGTCACCCAATCCACGCCCGCGATCACGTCGGAATACGAGCCGCTGCCTAAGCAGTTGAGCACCCGGACCGCGTGCAGTCGAACCTGCTTCGCGATGCCGTAAGTGCTGCCGCCGGTCGTGCCGGACACGTGCGTCCCGTGCCCGTTGCAGTCGATCGTCAGGCCGTCGCTGTTGGTGTTGACGTCGAAGGTGGCGCGGCCGCCGAAGTCGATGTGGGTGGTCCGGATGCCGGTGTCGATGATGTACACGTGGGCGCCGGCGCCGCCGCCCCCCGGGTACGTGTACGAGTTGTCCAGCGGCAGGTTGCGCTGGTCAACGCGGTCCAGTCCCCAGGAGCCGGGGTTGAGCTGGGTGTCCACGATCCGCGCGATCTGGTCGGCCTCGATGTAGTCGACCCTCGGGTCGTTCCGGAGGTCCTCGACCGCGGCGGGCGAGAACTCGGCCGCGAAGCCGTGGAGCGCGTACTGGTAGGTGTGGCGCAGCGTGGTGTTGTGCGCCGCCGCCAGCGCCCGGGCCGTCCCCGCGACGTCCGCCACGTCGTCCCTGAAGACGATGATATACCGGTTCGAGACGTCGAGCCCGGCCTGCACATCGGCATTAGGCGCCGGTTGCCCCGACGACCCGCTCTGCGTCGGCGAAACGGCGTCCCTGCTATTCGTGCAGGCCGCGAGGCCCGCTCCGACAATGGCAAACGCTACCAGTCGCTTTACCACGGATGTCTCCCGGGGGTTGAGGCTGTGGGAACAGTTGAAACTTGAATGATCGCGTATGTGGAAAGCGCCCCGACAGTACGTGGGGCGCGCGACAGAACATACGTGCCGAGGACCAGGTGCGCAACTTCATGGGCATGCCAACTCGGCCTCATACGTCTCCTGCTTGTACGGGACGAAGCCACGCCGGAGGTAGTTTGGCAAGGCCACACGACTGTCGAGGGTGCAGGTGTGCAGCCACACCCTGGTGGCGCCCAACTCCCACGCCCTATCCACCGCGCAAGTCAACATGTGTTTGCCAAGCCCGCGACCTACGAACTCGCTCAGCAGGCCGAAGAGCGCAATTTCAATGGACTTGTCGGCGTCAGTTCGTAACTCGAAGAACCCGGCCAACTTACCACCGTAGCGCATCAGCCACACGCCAAAGCCCGGCTGTATCAGGTACGCATCAAGCTCGGCGTCGGTCCAGGCCAGCCGGTCCACCCAGTGGTATGCCCCGCCGACCTCGCGATAGAGCCGCCGTGAAAGCTCGACAGAGCATCGCGGGACGCGCTCGAGGCTGACTGCGGGATCCTCGAGTCGGGCAGGGTGAAAAGCCGCGCGGCTGCTGAGTTCCAGGTAGGTCCGGACCACCTCGACTTTCGGGTTCACCCGGCTACCTGCCGATCGCCGCATCGACCAAAGCGGCGGTCCGCTCGGCGTCCTCAGTCGCCTCTCCTACCAGCCGGCGCGCTTCGTCTACCAGGGGCGCCGCCTCGTCAGGAAGAGGCATGCCGACCGTGTTTACCCGCACGTTATATGCCGCTCCCCGGGCTGCGGCTTGGGCTAGAAGGGCCGCTACCCCGGCGTCGGACACGGCGTTGCGATTCCCCGCTTCGGCGGCGCGGGCGACGAGGCTGGCCACGTCCCTAGCGGCCCGCAAGGTCTCGAGCGGAACCCGCGTGGCGCCCATCAGGGCGCTCTGGATCGCCGCCTTCCGTTCCGCTTCCCGCTCCTTGGGGATGGCGTAGGCCGCGCTGACCGCGGCATAGGCGTTGGCGTCCTCGTCGCCGAGCCGCAACAGGGTGAGGCGAAGCGCTTCGGCCCGGTCGAGCAGGCCGTGGAATTCGGCATCCACCGCAGCGTACTTCTTCCGGCCGAGCGTGAGCCGCGCGACCATGGCCGCGAGCGCCGCGGCCATCGCGCCGGTTACGGCCGACACGGTACCCCCGCCCGGAGCCGGGCTTTCGGAGGCGACGGCGCCCATCCACTCGTCCAACGAAGGCCCGGCGGTGCGGCGTACCATTTCCTCGAGCAGGTGGCCGGCCACTGGCTCCCGCAGCCTGAGATGCGCCGTGGCGGCGCCGTGCACCGCGCTCTCCGGCACGAGACCGACGATCTCGCTCCAGGCGGCATCGGCACCGGCCTCGCGGGCGGCCGCCGCCACGGCGTCGAAGGCGACGTGCACCGGCGTGGCGTCGAGGTCGAGCAGGTTCATCGAGACCTGGGGCTCGCCACCCACGGTGATACCCATCGCCTGGACCGCGGGCAGGCCCCCTCCCGAAGCGCGCACCTTTTTCGCGATGGCCTTGGCGAGCGCCTCGTCGCCGCCTTTGAGGTACACGTTGTAAGCGACCAGGAACGGACGGGCTCCCACCGCGGTCGCGCCGGCAGTGGGATGGATGCGCTTAGGCCCGAAATCCGGGTCCTTCTCCGGGTTCACGCCGATCTCCTCACGCAGGCCCTCGAACTCCCCCTTCCGGACGTCGGGCAGCCGCATCCGCGAGGGTCGCGTGGCCGCGCGGGCGTACAGGAAAACCGGAATCCTGAGTTCGCCTCCGATCCGTTCGCCGAGCCTTTTCGCGAGCCCGATGCAGTCGTCCATGGTCAGGCTTTCCAGCGGTACGAACGGCACGACATCGGTCGCGCCCATGCGGGGGTGTTCGCCGCGATGAGCTGTGAGGTCGATCCGCTCGCTGGCCGTCTTCACGGCACGAAAGGCGGCTTCGACGGCCGCATCCGGTGGGGCAACGAAGGTGAAGACCGAACGGTTATGGTCGGCGTCCGCCTGGACGTCGAGCAGACGGACGCCGGGGACGGAGGTGAGGGCGGCGCGGAGCGCGTCGAGTGTCGCGAGGTCGCGACCTTCGCTGAAGTTGGGCACGCATTCGACCAGAGGCATGAGAAGAGTGTGGTCTTGGGTCTTAGGTCTTGGGTCTTAGGGCTCGGGGTCATGCAAGGTAGATGCTGGCCACAGAGAAGCCAACCACCAAGACCTAAGACCGCTCTTGCAGTACTGCCAGCAGCCAGGCATGAATCGTCGGGTTCCCCGCGACAATGGGGCCGTGCCGCAGTACGGCAGCGTCGCCGTCGAGGTCGGTCACGATGCCACCCGCCTCCCGCACGAGCAGCGTGCCGGCGGCCACGTCCCACGGCGCGAGCATCAGCTCCCAGAAGCCGTCGAAGCGGCCCGCGGCCACGTCGCACAGGTCGAGCGCCGCCGAACCGGGCCGCCGGATGCCGGCCGACCGCTCGAGCACCGCCGCGAACTGCCGCTGATACCGCGGGAGGAGCTCGACGTGCTTGAACGGGAACCCCGTCCCGACTAGCGCGTGCTTCGGCTCGCGGATCGTAGAGACGTTGAGGCGGGTGCGGTTCTGCCAGGCGCCGCCGCCCCGGGTGGCGTGGTAACGGATCCCCGGCGACACGTGCTGGACCACGCCCGCCACGGCATCGCCGTCCACCACCGCCGCGACGGACACCGCGTAGAAGGGAAAGCGGTGGAGAAAGTTGGTCGTGCCGTCCAGTGGATCCACGACCCACACCAGGCCGGAGGGGAGCGCGCCGGGGGTGAGCTCTTCCCCCACGACGCGACTCTCGGGCGCGGCTTCGGTGAGTGCCTGCGCGATCAGGCGCTCGGCTTCCCGGTCCACCTCGGTGACGAAGTCGGCGCGCCCCTTCTCGGACCAGCGCTCCGGGTCCTGGCGACCCTCCTGCTCGCGCAGGAAGGTCGCCGCTCGATCGGCCGCAAGTTGCGCCGCGGCCAAGAGTTGAGCGACGTCGCGCTTCACTTGCCACGCCCTCCGGCCATCCTTACCTTGCGGCCCATGTCACGCGTCTTCAGCGGTATCCAGCCCTCCGGCGAGCTCCACATCGGCAACTATCTCGGCGCGGTCAAGAACTGGGTGACACTCCAGTCCGAGTTCGAGTGCATCTTCTGCATCGTCGATTTGCACGCCATCACGCAGCCCTACGAGCCGGCTGAGCTCGAGGCCCGCACGCTGGAGATGGCGACGAGCCTGCTGGCGGCGGGAATCGACCCCGAGCGAAGCACGCTGTTCGTGCAGTCGCACGTACCCGAGCACGCCGAGCTCGCCTGGGTATTCAACATCGTCGCGCCGCTTGGCGAGCTGGAGCGGATGACGCAATTCAAGGAAAAAGCGGCGCGCCAGGAAAGCGTGCCGGCGGGCCTGCTGAACTATCCCGTGCTCCAGGCGGCCGACATCCTGCTCTACCGGGCCGAGCGCGTGCCGGTCGGCGAGGACCAGCTTCAGCATCTCGAGCTGGCCCGCGAGATCGCGCGGCGGTGGAACGCGCGCTTCGGCCGGGACTTCTTTCCCGAGCCGCAGGCGATGCTTTCGCCGGCCACCCGGATCATGGGGCTCGACGGCGCGGCCAAGATGTCCAAGAGCCTGGGCAACACGATCGGCGTGCTCGAGAGCCCGGAGGCGATTTGGGAGAAGCTGCGGCCGGCGATGACCGATCCGGCCCGCAAGACGCGGCGCGACCCAGGCAACCCCGACATCTGCAACATCTACCGGCTGCACCAGTTCTTCTCCGCGCCGGCCGAGGTGACGATGGTGGCCGAGCAGTGCCGGTCCGCCGGCTGGGGTTGCCTCGACTGCAAGCGGGTGCTGGCGGACAATATGATAGCGGCGCTGGCCCCCGTTCGCGAGCGCGCGGCGGCGCTGGCCGCGCGCCCCGCCTACGTTCGGGAGGTGCTCGCTGCGGGGGCCGCCCGCGCCCGCCGCATCGCGGGCGCGGTCATGGGCGAGGTGCGCCAGAGAATGGGCTTCCTGCCCGCCGGGGTGTAAATTGATAGATTGCTCCACGAGGTGCTGAATGGAGAAGATCATCCAGGCGGCCGTCGAGCGTGGCGCGTCCGACCTGCACATCAAGGCCGGGGACGTGTTCCGCGCCCGCATCGACGGCAAGCTGGTGCCGCTCACCAAGCAGCGGCTGACACCGGAGCAGACCAAGGCGATCGCCCTGCGGTTCATCCCGAACGAGGAGGACCGGGCGCGCATCGACAAGGTCCAGGACTACGACTGCTCCTGGGGTGCGCCGGGCGTCGGCCGGTTCCGCGTCAACATCCTGCGCCAGCGCTCCTCTTTCATGATCGTCATGCGGGTGATCCCGTTCGAGGTGCCGACGTTCGAGCAGCTGCACCTGCCGGCGGTGCTCGCGCACACCGCCGCGGCCGAGCGGGGGATGATCCTCGTCACCGGCGTCACGGGCAGCGGCAAGAGCTCGACGATGGCGGCGATGATCAACTACGTCAACCGCACGATGCAAAAGCACATCGTGACGCTCGAGAACCCGATCGAGTTCCTGCACCGCGACCTGATGAGCTCGCTGACGCAGCGGGAGATCGGCACCGACACGGAGAGCTTCCGGACCGGCCTGCGTGCGGCGCTCCGGCAGGACCCCGACGTGGTCCTCATCGGCGAGATGCGCGACGCCGAGACGATCGACACGGCGATGAAGGCTTCGGAGACGGGGCACCTCCTCCTCTCGACGCTGCACACGCCGGACGCGACCACGACGATCAGCCGCGTTATCGCCATGTTCCCGCCCGAGGAGCAGGCGATCGTACGGGTGCGCCTGGCGGACGCGTTGCACGCGGTGGTGTCGCAGCGCCTCCTGCCCAAGAAGGATGGCCACGGTCGCGTCGCGGCGCTGGAGGTCATGCTGGTCACCGCGACGATCCGCGATCTCATCCTCGACCCCAACCGGACGGCGGAGATCAAGGAGTTCATTGCCGAGGGGCGGGAGCAGTACGGGATGCAGACCTTCGATCAGCACTTGATGGATCTCGTCCAGGCGGACGTCGTTGACTACGCGACCGCCGTGGCCAACTCCTCGAACCCGTCGGACTTCGAGCTGCAGATGAAGACCTTCGCGCGCCGCTCGCGCATGTCGGCCGCCAAGATGAAGGCGCCCGCCCAGGCGGCCGCCAAGACCGAGCCGGACAAGCCCGCCGGCTTCACGGACGACCTCTCGAGCCTGCTCCAGCCGTGAGGCCGCAGGGCCTGCACGGCGTCATCGCGCCCATCCCGACGCCGTTCGACGCGGAAACGGGCGACGTGGCGCCGGTGGCGCTCCGGCAGGTGACGCGCGCGCTCCTCTCTCAGGGGCTCGACGGGATCGCGGTCGCCGGCTCGACGGGCGAAGGGGAGCTGCTGGACCCGGACGAGCGGGTGCGGCTGGTGGAGTGGCTCCGCGACGTGGTGCCCGCCGACCGGTGGCTCGTCGCGGGGACGGCCGCGGAGTCAACGCGCGCCACGGTGCGGGCCTCACAGGAGGCGGCCGCGGCGGGCGCCGACCTGGTGCTGGTGCGGCCGCCCGCCTATTTCGGGTCGCTGCTCTCGCCCGCGGCGCTGGCCGACCACTACGCGCGCCTTGCGGACGAGAGCCCGGTGCCCGTCATCGTGTACAACATCCCGCGCTATACTCACGTGATGCTGGCCGACAGCGTGCTCCGCGCGCTCGCCGAGCACGACAACATCATCGGGTTCAAGGAGTCCTCGGGCGACCTCAAGGTGCTCGCGAGCTTTCGCGCGGCGGCTCCACGGCTCACGCCGCTGGTGGGGAGCGGTCACCTCTTCTACCCGGCGCTGGAGCTCGGAGCCACCGGCGGGATCCTGGCGATGGCGTGCTTCGCGGCCGAGCCCTGCGTGCGTCTCTACGCTGCCTTCCGCGCGGGCGACCGCGAGACGGCGGGCGGGCTCCAGGAGCGCCTCTCCCCGCTGGCGCGGGAGATCGTTGGTGTCCTTGGGCCCCCGGGCATCAAGGCGGCCATGGAGCTCGTCGGGCTGGGGACCGGACCGGTGCGGCCGCCGCTGGCGGCGCTGGACGCGCGGCAGCAGGCGAAGGTGACCGAGCTGCTGGCCGGCGCGGGCTTGCAGCGCGCCGCGGCGTAGGGAGCACCGGATGTTCGGGCCGGAGGTGCGGTGCCTCGTCGTCGTCGGGGCGCAGTGGGGGGATGAGGGGAAGGGGAAGGTGGTGGACGCGCTCGCCGAGCACGCCGAGCTGGTGGTGCGCTACCAGGGGGGCGCCAACGCGGGGCACACGGTGGACGCGCCGGACGGTGAGTTCGTTCTCCATCAGATCCCCGCCGGCATCCTCCACGCCTCGACGCGCTGCGTGATCGGCAACGGCGTCGTTCTCGATCCCGAAACGCTCTTCCACGAGATCGACGCCCTGCGCGAGCGGGGCGTGATGATGACTGGCCGCCTGCTGGTGAGCGACCGTGCCCACCTGGTGCTCCCCTACCACAAACTGCTGGACGCCGAGAGCGCCCGCAGCAAGAAGATCGGCACCACGGCCCGCGGCATCGGCCCCGCGTACGAGGACAAGTACGGGCGTCGCGGCGTGCGCGTCGGCGACCTGCGGCATCCGGAGATCGTGGCGAAGCTGGTGGCGGCGGGCGCGGAGCGCGCCAACGCCATGCTCGCGCTCGCGGGATCGGCGAAGCGCTGCGGCGCGCCCGAGATCGTGGCGATGCTCGAGGAGCTGGCGCCGCGACTCCTGCCGTTCGTGGCCGACGCCGGCCGGCTCGTGGCGGACACGCTCCAGGGCGGTGGCCACGTGCTCCTGGAGGGTGCCCAGGGCGCGCTGCTCGACGTGGATCACGGCACCTATCCCTTCGTGACGTCGTCGAGCACGACCGCGGGCGGCGCTGCCGTCGGGGCCGGGATCGGGCCGACGGCGATCGACGCGGTGCTCGGCATCGTCAAGGCGTACACGACGCGCGTGGGCAACGGACCGCTCCCCACCGAGGCGGCGGAGCGGGAGGCCGAAGGCCTCCGCACCCTGGGCGGCGAGTACGGCGCCACCACCGGCCGGCCGCGACGGTGCGGCTGGTTCGACGCGATGGTGGTGCGCTATGCGGTACGCGTGAATGGACTCACCGGGCTCGCGGTCACCAAGCTGGACGTCCTGGACACCTTCGACGAGCTGCCGGTGTGCACTCGCTACCGCCTGGGCGGCGAGGATCTCGTTGACCTGCCCGACAACGTCGCCGCTCTGGAGGAGGTGGAGCCGGTATACGAGCGGCTCCCGGGCTGGCGTCAGCCGACGGGCGCGGCGCGCACCCTGGCCGACCTCCCCCGGGCGGCACGGGTCTACCTGGAGGGGATCGAGGCGCTGGCCGGCGCGCCGATCCGCTACGTCGGCGTCGGCACCAAGCGCGAGCAGCTGATCGAGGTGACGTGAGGGGCCCACAAGCGGCCAGCACAGTCGGCCGCCAGGGTCATAATAGCTGGTCCACAGCGTGTGCAGAACATACAGCACCTCACTGTAGGGTGGCGGTGCGGGCCGCCATGCTTTGCGAACCCCATGGGCCCTCTACTGCGTCACCGCGGTACTGAAGCGGAGCTTGTTACCGTCGGGATCGGAGACGGTCATCCCCCGTGCGTGCCACTCCGTGGCACCAGGCAACTCGAGCGGCTTGGTACCACGGTGGCTAATCTCGCGGTAGAGGGCACCGACGTCGTCCACTACGAAGTAGGGGCGTCGCCTACCTGACAGTCCCCTCCATGCTCGGTAAGGAAAAGCGATAGCCCGTAGCGCGTGAGCTGCGCGAAGACGGGCAAGCCGGGCTCGAACCGGTGCTTCCCAGTCCACTGTGAAACCAAGGCCCGCTTCGTAGAAGGCTCGCGTGCGCTTGCAGTTGGTCATGCGCAATCGGGGAAAGGCGCGCTGGCTCAGCCCTAGTCGCGGCGTATGGA
>JACORV010000021.1 GCA_016179225.1 Gemmatimonadota bacterium
GATCGTCTTCGGGACGGTGCGCGGCGGTCTGGGCGGCGCGGTGGACCTGGCGCGGCGCGGCGAGCGGGACGCTGCGGGACGCAAGGTGTTCGACGGCTATCTCGCGTTTGAGGCCGTCGAGGGCGCACTCCGTCCGACGGAGCCCTCGTTAGTCTCGCGGGCCGAGCGGCAGTTCGCGACGCTGCGCGAGGCCGCCGCTGGTGCGAGGCCGGTGGCGGAGGTCGAGCGCCGGCACGCCGAGCTGCTGGTCACCCTCGCCGAGGCGGAGGACGCGCTCACGCGCGGCCGCTCCGGCACCGCACTGCTGGCCGAGAGTTTCCTCCTACTGCTGCGCGAGGGGTTCGAGGCGATCCTGGTCATCGCCGCGATCATGGCGGTGTTGATCAAGAGCGGTGCGGAGGAGCGGCGGAAGAGCGTGCGCTGGGGCGTCGCCGCCGCGGTCGTCGCCAGCCTCCTCACCGCGGCGCTCCTCGAGTGGGTCTTTCTCATTACGCCCGCGCGGCGCGAGGCGCTCGAAGGGGGCGTGATGTTGCTCGCGGCCGGGACGCTGTTCTACGTCTCGTACTGGCTGATCTCGAAGATCGAGGTCGCCGCGTGGCAGCGCTTCGTGAAGGGAAAGATCCGGCGGGCGGTGGAGAGCGGCAGCGGACTCGCGCTCGCGGCGGTGGCTTTCCTCGCGGTTTATCGCGAGGGGTTCGAGACGGTGCTCTTCTACAAGGCGCTGTTCGTTACGGGCGGTGCGGGGGGCGCCGCGCCGATCACGGCGGGCATTGTCGCGGGCGCGGCGGTGCTGGTCCTGACCTTCCTCGGCATCGAGAAGTTCGGCCTGCGGGTGCCGATGCGGCCGTTCTTCGCGGTGACGGGCGCGACGCTCTACTACATGGCGTTCGTCTTCGCCGGCACCGGTGTGAAGGAGCTGCAGGAGGGGAGCGTCGTCAGGGCGACGCTCGTGCCGCACGGCCCGCGCCACGAATTCCTCGGCGTGTATCCGACGCTCGAGGGGCTGGCGGTGCAAGCGGTGATCCTGGCCGCGCTGATCGTGGCGCTGCTATGGACGTTCGTCGTGCGGCCCAGGCGGGCGGGCGCGGCGCGGCGCGCGGAGCACGGATCCTCGGGCACCCTGGGCAGCACCCCGGAAAAGGAGACTGCCGCGGTCTAACAACCCCAGCCGGCCTTGCGGTCCCCTGGACCGGGCCGCAGCTTCAGCGCCTTTGAAGCGAGCCGCTCGAGCGGCGAGGAGGGATGCTATGGCGCGGCGGAGCGTGGCGGCGATCGTTGCGATGGGCGCGGGGCTCTGCGCCTTGGCCAGCTGCGGGAAGTCGTCCGGCGATGCGGTGTGCCGCGACGGGGAGGCTCCGGAAACCGGGCTCCGCGTGACCGCGGGCACCGACACGTATTTCTACGCGCTAACCACCGACGGCCGTCAGGTGGGATACCAGCGCGCTGGTCAGGTTCTCGCCCTCCAGCCCGGCGACTACCGGGTCAGCATCAACACCTCGCAGCGGGGCGTCAGCGTGCGGGCGGGGCGCGTCACCACGTGCACGGCGGGCGACGTCCGGGTGACGGGCGGCACCGACGCCTACTTCTACGTCCTGGACACCCTCGGCACCCAGCTCTCGTACCAGAGGATCGGCGGGCTCCTGTCCGTGCTGCCAGGCCGGTACCTAGTCACCGTGAACAGCTCTCGATTGGGCCTGGAGGTGCACGGAGGCGACACCGTGACGCTGCCGGCAGGCACGGTGTCGGTGGCCGGCACGACGGACGAGTACTACTACGTCCAGGACACGCTGGGAACGCAGCTCACCTACGGCAGCCTGGGGCGGCTGCTCGACGTGTTCCCGGGCGCGTACGTCGTGAAGGTGAATAACGCCACCGCGCGGGCCGCCGTGAGCGCGTCCGACACCACGATGCTTCGGTCGGGGACGCTGTCGGCCCTGGGGACCACTGACGAGTATTACTACGTGCTGGACACGGCGGGGACGCAGCTGGGTTACGCCCGGCTCGGGAACGCGACCTCGTACCTTCCAGGGCGGTATCGGGTGAAGCTCAACAACGTGGATACCCTGGTTGCCGTGCTTGCGGACGACTCTACCCGAGTCGCCACCGGGACCGTGGTCGTGCATGGGGCCGGCACGGAGTATTACTACGTCCACGACGCGACCGGGCGACAGCTGAACTACAACCGTCTCGGGGCGCCCCTGGCGCTCCTGCCCGGCAGCTACTCGGTCAAACTGGGCCAGCGCATGACCACCGTGAGCGTCGCGGCCGGCGCCACGGTGATCGCGCGGCCGTGAGTCTCGCCGTAGGCCGAATCGCAGGGCGGCTTGGACGGGATCTTGGCCGCTGGTAAGGTGGTGCACTCAGTTGCGAAGTACGATGCGCCACTGCCGGGGGCCGAATTCGAGGATTAGGGCCGCCCCCAAGCCGCCTCCCGCAGCGGCAGCCGCCAGCGCCATCCCGGTGTTTCCTCTGCAGGCTCCGCACCCAGCCGGCTTGCTCGCCCCCCACGCGATGGCCCCGCCCATCAGGGCGCCCAGCCCCACCGTTGCTGCCAGCAGCGGGCCGACACCCCGCCGGCTCGCCTCGACCTCAACCTGCCTGACCTCCGGCTGTAGGAGCGCGATCGAAACCTCCATACCGCCCCGGCGCACGACGAGCTTGGCGACATTAACCGATACGACCCTGCCCACGATGCGTTCGAATCCCGGCTGACTGGTGTACACCCGCACCCGGACCCCGGGGCGCAGCTGCTCTATGGAGTCCTGAGCCAGCATCGGCGATGAAGCGCCTAGGAGCAGCGCCGCACAGAATAGTGATCGATAATGCATCTAGCCGGCCCGCATCCTAGGCGCCGAAGGTCCCTCGACCCTGCCCACTCCATCGCGCACATTTGGTGGACGCGACGCCTAACGACCTGCGTTTCGTCTCAACCGTCCGGGCGACCCACGGTCTATTGGGACGCCGGCGCGTCCGCGTTGAACATGTCGAGGGCCACCTTCCAGGTGCCGTCCGCCTGTTTCCGCCAGATCGTCGCATACTTGCCGCGGTCGGTGACTCGCTTGCCCGTCGGATCGTTCCAGCTCAGCTCGTAGGTCCCGATCGAATACGCCAGGTCCCCGCTGCGGGCGGCCACCACCGTGGTCGGCTGCCAGCCGCCGGCGAACCCGGGGAGGGC
>JACORV010000036.1 GCA_016179225.1 Gemmatimonadota bacterium
TCCTCCCCCTCCTCGGCGCCGGCAGCATCGAGAAGGCCGCGGCCCCCTACGCCAACTCCGTCATATTCCTCTTTCTGGGCGGCTTCTTCATCGCGGCGGCGATGGAGCGGTGGAGCCTCCACAAGCGGATCGCGTTCGGCATTCTGGAAGTCGTCGGCACCGACGCCCGCCGGGTCGTGCTGGCGTTCATGCTCGCCACCGCGTTCATGAGTATGTGGATCTCGAACACCGCGGCGGCGGTCATGATGCTGCCTATGGCGATGGCGGTGGTGCGGCTGGCGCGGGAAGGAAATGCGATACGTCAGGACCCAGAGACGGAAGAAGATCAGAGTCAGATCTCGGGCGCGCAGGCCGGTGGGCCAGCGCGCGACGGGCTCGGCACGTCGATGGCGCTCGGGATCGCCTACGCTGCGTCCATCGGCGGCATCGCGACGCTCATCGGGTCGCCGCCCAACGCGATCTACGCCGCGGCGGCCAAGCAGCTCTATCACGTGGACGTCGGCTTCGGCGAGTGGATGGCCGTCGGGCTTCCGCTCGCGGCGCTACTGCTGCCGATCTCGTGGTGGATGCTCGTCGCGTGGCTCTACCCGACGCGCGGAGCAATCCCGGGTCTCGCCGCGCGGCTCGCCGACGAGCGGAGCGCCCTCGGCCCGATGCGCGGCGCGGAGCGCTTCACGTTCTGGGTGTTCGTCCTGGCGGCCATGGCGTGGGTGCTGCGAGAGCCAAAGGCGCTCGGCGCCATCACAATCCCCGGCATTCAGACGTATGTGCCCGCGATCTCCGATGCGGGGATCGCCATTATCGCCGGTCTCGCCCTCTTCGCGGTGCCGGTTTCGCTAGCCCGCGGCGGGTTCGCGCTGGACTGGGAGACGGCGTCACGGGTGCCGTGGGGAATCCTGCTGCTCTTCGGCGGCGGCTTGTCGCTGGCGGAGGCGTTCCAGTCGAGCGGCCTGTCGCAGTGGATCGGCGGGCTCATCGGTCATTTCGCCGGCGAGCCGCGGATCGTCGTCGTGGGCGCCGTCGCGACGGTCTTCGTCGCCCTCACCGAATTCACCAGCAACACGGCGATCGCCGCGATGGCGATGCCACTCCTGGCCGGCATCGCGTCCGGCCTCGGCCAGCCGCCGCTCCTCCTGATGCAGGTGGCGGCGCTCTCGGTCTCGATGGCGTTCCTGCTACCAGTCTCCACGCCGCCCAATGCGGTGGTGTTCGCCTCGGGTGAGGTGACGGTTCCTCAGATGGCGAGGGCGGGGATCTGGCTGGATCTCCTCGCGATCGTGCTCATTACGGTGATGGGGACGTGGGTCATGTGACAGAACGCGCAGACGCGCAGACGCACACACGCGCAGACGCACAGACACGCAGGGGTTCAACCGCCTTGACCCGGAGGATCGCATGACAGGCGCTCAGGTGTGGATCGCGCTGGCCGGCGCCGCCGTCGCGGGCCGGCTCGCTCTGGCCCAATCCGTCGAGTACGTCTCACCGGCCGGCGTCCGCTACTACGCCCAGGCCGACACAGGAGCCATAGCGCGTGCCGAGAGCGTGCTGGCGCGCGAGCAGGGCAATGTGAACCGCTTCATAGAGCTGGGTCTGGCGCAGGCGGCGGCGTCACAGTACCGGGAGGCGATCGTCACCTACACCCGCGCGCTCGCCCTCACGCCGGGCGACGCCCTGCTCTACCGCTATCGCGGGCATCGCTACATCTCCGTCCGCCAGCTCGACAGCGCCGTGGCGGACCTCGAGCGCGGCGCGTGGCTCGACAGCACGAACCAGGACATCTGGTACCACCTCGGGGTGGCGCGCTTCGCGCGCGGCGAGTTCGACGCCGCCGCTCGCGCGTTCACGCGCTCGCGCGCCACCGCGCGCAACACCGAGGGGCGGATCAGCTCGACCGACTGGCTATGGATGTCGCTGAGCCGGGCGGGCCGGCGTGACGAGGCGCGCTCGGCGCTCGAGGCGCTCACGGACACCGTGCCGGAGGCCGGGGCGGCGGCGTACTGGCGGCGTCTCCGGCTCTACCGCGGGCAGTCGCGGCCGGAGCAGGTACTCACGTCGGCCGACACCAACGCGATCCAGGTCGCGACGCTGGCCTACGGGGTTGGCAACTGGTACCTGGTCAACGGGGACACGGCGCGGGCGCGCGAGTGGTTCCGGCGCGTCACGGCGACCACCGGCTGGCAGGCCTTCGGGTTCATCGTCGCGGAACGGGAGTTGGCGAGGCTCGGGGACCGGCGCTGAGGCGGCGCTGCCCGTCGCGGTCCCGCAGCCCTTCAGGGCTGGCCTTTGCCGAGCGCGGACTTCAGTCCGCGACTGCCACCGCGCTACTTCGCCTTGCCCTGCGCCGCCACCGCCGCGGCCGCCGCCTTCACTTTTTCGGCGTCGCCGAGGTAGTAGCTGCGGAGCGGCGTGAGGTCGTCGGCCAGCTCGTAGACCAGCGGGATACCGGTCGGAATGTTCAACTCGACGATCTCCCGGTCGCCGATGCCGTCGAGGTGCTTGACGAGCGCGCGCAGGCTATTGCCGTGCGCCGCGATCAGCACCCGCTCGCCGCTACGCACCGCGGGCGCGATGGTGTCGTTCCAGTACGGCAGGAACCGCGCCACCGTGTCCTTGAGGCACTCGGTCAGCGGCACTTCGTCCCGCGACAGAGCGGCGTAGCGCGGGTCGCGGCCCGGGGAGCGCTCGTCGCCGGGCTCCAGCGCGGGCGGGCGGACGTCGTAGCTGCGCCGCCAGATCTTCACCTGGTCTTCACCGAACTGCTGCGCCATCTCGGTCTTGTTTAGGCCCTGGAGCGCCCCGTAGTGGCGCTCGTAGAGCCGCCAGCTGCGGTGCACCGGGATCCACATCAGGTCCATGTCCTCGAGCACGATCCACAAGGTCTTGATCGAGCGCTTAAGGACCGACGTGTAGGCGACGTCGAAGGTGTAGCCGCCCTCCTTCAGTGCCCGCGCGCTCTCGTGGGCCTCGGTTTCCCCCTTCGCGGAAA
>JACORV010000001.1 GCA_016179225.1 Gemmatimonadota bacterium
CGCCCTCATCGCGGCGGTCGCGCTGCTGTGGTTCGACATCCCCTTCCGCGGCAACGTGCTAGCGTTGCTGCTGGCGGCCTTCGTCTACATTGTGGCCAGCCTCGGCATCGGGCTGCTGATCTCCACCATCTCGCGCACGCAGCAGGAAGCCTTCATGGGGATGTTCCTCATGCTGCTCCCCGCGATCATCCTCTCGGGGTTCATGTACCCGATAGAGAACATGGCCGCCTTCTTCCGCTGGGTGACGCTGCTGAACCCGATCCGGCACTATCTGGTCGTGGTGCGCGGGATCTTTCTCAAGGGCGCGGGATGGGACGCGTTGTGGCCGCAGATCGTGACGCTCGCGGCTATGGGCACGGTGGTGCTATGGTTCGCCACGACGCGATTCCACAAGACGACGTCATAGAGTTGCAGAGTTGCAGAGTTGCAGCGGATGGCAGAAAACAGGGGGCAGGCAGGACAGTCCGTGAACCGCGACCGCGTTGCCGCCGTCGTGCGATGGGCCACGCTCGCGGTCGTGCTGGCGGGCGCTGCGCTCGTGCTCTGGATGACGCGCTTCTTCACCGCCTGGCCTGAGACGTTCGTGGGGAGCGGGCCATCCATGGAGCCGACGGTGCGCCCCGGCGAGTACTTCACCGCGCGCTCGCCGGTGGGCGAGCTCTACCGCGGGAAGCTGGTCATCTTTCGATTCGTGCACGAGGACGGCACGGTCTTTCACGTGCTCCGCCGGCTCGCCGCGCTGCCGGGCGACACGATCGCCATGCGGGACGGCCGCGCGATCGTAAACGGGCGCGCCACCAACTGGCCGTACCGGGTCCTCGAGCCGCGCGCCCACTCCTCGCCGCTGGCTCGGACGGCGGACCTCAACACCTGGGGGCCGTGGATCGTGCCGCGCGACTCGGTCTTCTTGCTCTCGGACACGCGCGACATCATCGGCTGGCCCGACAGTCGGTTTCTGGGCTTCATCCCGAAGAGCGCCCTCGAGGCGGAGGCGCGCCGGATGCTGTGGTCCCCGTCCCGTCGCGGGATGATCCTGCGCCGGCTGCGCTAGCGTGAGCGTCCGCGTCGTGCTGCTGCGCCTGGTGGTCATGGCCGGGACGGTGTACGTCGCGCTGGGCATGCTGCTCTTCTTCGCGCGGGACTTCCTCGTCTTCCCCGGGCGCCACGACGCGACGCCGGAGCCGCGGCGGATCGGGATCGCGGACGGCGAGAAGGTCTGGGTGACGACGGCGGACGGCGAACGGCTGGTCGGGTGGTATCTCCCGCCACGGGACGCGTCCGGCGCTCGCGCGGGCGCGCTGATCTGGTTCCACGGGAACGGGGAGACGATCGGCGGCCTCGCCCCGATCCTGCGCGAGTTCCGGCCCCAGCGCGCCGCGCTCCTCGCGCTCGACTACCGCGGCTACGGCGAGTCCACGGGTCGCGCCGGCATCGAGGGGGTGAAGCGCGACGCCGAGGCCGGCTGGACCTACCTGGCGGGCCGGCCCGAGATCGATCCGGCGCGGATCGTGGTCTACGGCCGGTCGGTGGGAAGCGGGCCGGCGGTGCACCTCGCGCTCCAGAACCCGGTGGCGGGGCTCATCCTGGAGTCGCCGTTCACGTCGCTCCGCGCGATGGCGCGCGTGCACTATCCGCTCTTTCCGTCGTTCATCGCGGGATCCGGCCTCGACAACCTGCGGGCGATCGCCGGGGTGCGGTGCCCGGTGCTCTTCGTGCACGGGGACGCCGACCGGCTGATCCCCATCTGGATGGGGCGCGCCCTCGCCGAGCGCGTCGGGGCCGGGGCGGAGTTCCACGTGATCGCGGGCGCGGACCACAACGACACCTACGACACGGGCGGCGAGGCGTACGTAAGGCGGGTGCAGGACTTCGTCACCCGCGTGACGGCGCCTTGACACCCCGGGGACCGCCCGGTAAGGTGGCCCGACCGTGACCGATCCCATCGCGCTGGCGCGCCGTCTGGTCGCCATCCCCTCCGTCACCGGTGAGGAGGCCGAGGTGGCGCGGTTCCTCGGCTCGCACCTCACGGGTCTGGGCTACCACGTCGAGCTCCAGGAGGCGGCGCCGGGCCGCCCCAACATCCTGGCGACGACCGATGCCCCGCCCCGAGTGGTGCTGAGCACCCACCTCGACACCGTGCCGCCGCACCTCCCGGCAGGCGAGGACGAGGCGTGCCTCTACGGCCGCGGCGCGTGCGACGCCAAGGGGATCGCGGCGGCGATGGTCGCCGCGGCCGAGCGGCTGCGCGCGGAAGGCGTGAGCGAGATCGGGTTGCTGTTCGTCGTGGATGAGGAGATGGACAGCCGAGGCGCGCGCGCGGCCAACGGCCACCCGCTGGCACGCCAGTGCCGCTGGCTGATCAACGGCGAACCCACGGACAACCGGCTTGCGGTAGGCTCGAAGGGCTCGCTCAGATGCTCGTTGCGGACCGAGGGGACGGGTGGGCACTCGGCGTACCCGGAGCGCGGCGCGTCGGCCATCGATCGGCTGCTCGAGGTGCTCGCCGACGTCCGCGCCGTGCGCTGGCCGCGGGACGCGGTGCTGGGCGAGACCACGTGCAACATCGGCGTGATCGCCGGCGGGACGCGGCCCAACGTGATCGCGGAGAAGGCGCACGCGGACCTCCAGGTCCGGCTGGTGGCGGACCCCGCCCCGGTCCGGCGGCTGCTCGAGGAGGCGGTGCGCGGCCGGGCGGAGATCGAGGTACACACGTGCGTGAGCCCGGTGCGGCTCACGGCGCCGCCGGGTTTCGAGACCTGCGTCGTGGCCTTCACGACCGACATCCCGAACCTCACCGCTTGGGGCTCGCCGTTGCTCCTGGGTCCGGGGTCCATTCACGTGGCGCACACCGATCGCGAGCAGATCGCGAAGGCCGACCTCGAGCACGGCGCCGAGCTGTACGTGCGGCTGGCGCGCGCGCTGCTCACGGAGCACCGCGTGGTGGCCGCGCGATGAAGCTCGCGTTCTTCGGCAGCGGCGGGATGGGCACCGTGGTGATCGCGCGCGCCCGCGCGGACGGCCACCACGTGGGGGCCGTCGTCACTTCGCGCGAGGCCGGGAGCGGGCAGCGTGAGCTGGCCGCGCTCCTCAAGGGGCACGACGTCGCGATCGACTTCTCGGTGGGCAAGGCCGTGTTCGGGCACGCCACCGCGTGCGTGCTGGCGGGGGTGCCGCTGGTCGAGGGCACCACGGGCTGGAAGAAGGACGAGCGTGGCGTCATCCAGTTCGTGGAGGACGCGGGCGGCGCGATGGTGTACGGGCCCAACTTCTCGATCGGCGTGAACGTCTTCCTGCGGGTCGTCGCTCGCGCGGCGGAGCTGTTCGGCGGGCTCGGGGGCTACGATGCGTTCCTGGAGGAGGCGCACCACGCGAAGAAGAAGGACGCCCCCTCCGGCACCGCCATCCTGCTGCGGGACCTCGTCCAGCACACGTTGGGTAAGGAGCCGCCGGTGGCGAGCATTCGCGCCGGCCACATTCCCGGCACCCACACGGTGGGCTTCGACTCGGCGGCGGACCAGGTCACGCTGACGCACACCGCGCGCTCGCGCGAAGGGTTCGCGGACGGGGCGCTCCTCGCGGCGCGATGGATCGCCAAACGGCGCGGCGTGTACGCCTTCACGGACGTGCTCGACGACATTCTCGGCATGGAAAGGAAGAAGACCCGATGACGATGCGCGTGGACTGGCTCACCGGCTGCGCGACGGCGCTCGTCACCCCGTTCACCGCGAAGGGGGCCGTGGACGAAGCCCGCATGCGGGCGCTGCTCGATCGCCAGATCGCGGGCGGAGTGCGGCTCTTGGTGCCGTGCGGGACGACGGGCGAAGGCGCGACGCTCACGGACGACGAGCAGCAGCGCGTCATCGCGCTCACGGTCGAGGTGGCGCGCGGGCGCGCGCGGGTGATCGCGGGCGTGGGGAGCAACTCCACGGCTGTCACGGTCGAGCGGGCACGCGCCGCGAAGGCCGCCGGGTCGGATGCGGTGCTCGTGGTCGCGCCGTACTACAACAAGCCGACGCAGACGGGCCTCGTGGCCCACTTCACCGCCGTGGCCGAGGCGGTGCCTGGACTGCCGGTGGTCCTCTACAACGTGCCGGGCCGGACCGCCTCGAACGTCGCCGCCACCACCACGCTCCAGCTCGCGCGGGAGGTCCCGAACATCGCCGGAACCAAGGAAGCGTCGGGCGACTTCGCGCAGATAATGGCGATCCTGCGCGACCGGCCAGAGGGATTTCGTGTCTTGTCAGGCGACGACGCCGTGACGCTTCCGCTCATCGCGCTCGGGGCCGACGGGATCATCTCCGTCGTCTCGAACGAGGTCCCGGACATGATGGCGCGCCTCACCGACCTCGCGCTCGCGGGGGACTTCGCGAGCGCGCGGGCAATACAGTACCGGCTGCTGCCGCTCATGGAGGCCAACTTCATCGAATCGAACCCCGGCCCGGTGAAGGCGGCGATGGCGTTGATGGGGCTGCTCGAGGAGCAGTTCCGGCTGCCGCTCGTCCCGGTGCAGGAGAAGACGCGGGCGCGCCTCGCCGAAGTGCTCAAGGAGCTGGGGCTCCTCTCCCGGGCGGCGCATGTCGCTGCGTGAGCGGATACTCGCGGCCGCCGCGCCGGGCCGCACCGACTTCACCGACCAAGACCGCGCCCTGTTCGCCGAGCTCAAGGCGGCGCTGAACGTCGGCGTGATCCGCGCCGCGGAGCGCAGCACCGACGGGGCGTGGCGGGTCAACGCCTGGGTGAAGCAGGGCATCCTCCTCGGCTTCCGGATGGGCGTCCTGGTGGACATGTCGGTGGACGGGACGCTCCGCTTCTTCGACAAGGACACGTATCCCGTCCGCGCCACCGGTCTCGGCGACCGGGTGCGCATCGTGCCGGGCGGCTCCAGCATCCGTGACGGGTGCTACGTCGCGCCCGGCGTGGTCTGCATGCCGCCGATGTACGTCAACGTCGGCGCGTACGTGGACGAGGGGACGATGATCGACAGCCACGCGCTGGTGGGCTCGTGCGCACAGATCGGCAAGCGGGTGCACCTCTCGGCGGCGGCGCAGGTGGGGGGCGTCCTGGAGCCAGCGGGCGCACTGCCGGTGATCATCGAGGACGAGGTCCTGGTGGGCGGCGGGTGCGGTGTCTACGAGGGCACGATCGTGCGTGAGGGCGCGGTGCTGGCGGCGGGCACGGTGCTCACCGGGGCGCTGCCGATCTACGACTTGGTGCGCGGCACGGTGTACCGGCGACCCGAGGGTGGGGCGCTCGAGATTCCGGCGGGCGCCGTGGTGGTACCCGGGGCGCGGGCGCTCACGGGGGAGCAGGCGGCGAGGTGGGGGCTGTCAGTTTACGCGCCGGTGATCGTGAAGTATCGGGACGACAAGACCGACGCCGCCACGCAGCTCGAGGAGGCGTTGCGGTGAGTCTTGACGGAGGAGCGGATCGCGAGTAATATGTCGTCCGATGGCTAGTTGTAGTTGAGTCTCAATCTCAATCTCAGCCGGTCAGGAGACATGCGTCCCGCCACGTCCCTATTCCTCCTCACCCTTGT
The DNA here is from genome assembly GCA_016179225.1 of Gemmatimonadota bacterium. Classification (GTDB taxonomy): domain Bacteria; phylum Gemmatimonadota; class Gemmatimonadetes; order Gemmatimonadales; family JACORV01; genus JACORV01. The sequence continues at coordinate 5,537 of JACORV010000001.1, forward strand.
CCGCACCGCCCTCTTACCCTTCACCCTCTCCGCCCAGGAACAGCCGCTTCCCAACCGGCCTCAAGACACCATCCTGGTCGCGGAGATCCGGGTCGTCGGTACGCGAGACGCTCTGGTCAGCATCCCCGGCTCCGCCTTCCTTATAGACCGGCAGAGCCTCACCAACGCCCATGTCTTCACGATTAACGAGGCGCTACGGCGGGTGCCGGGTGTCACCACCCGGGACGAGGAAGGGTTCGGCCTCAGGCCCAACATCGGGATCCGGGGGCTCAACCCCACGCGCTCCAGCAAGGTGCTCCTGCTGGAGGACGGGCTGCCGATCACCTTCGCGCCGTACGGGGCCAACGAGACCTACTACCACCCGCCGGTGGACCGCTTCGAGCGGATCGAGGTCCTCAAGGGCTCGGGCCAAATCCTGTTCGGGCCGCAGACCATCGGGGGGGTCATCAACTACATCACCCCGGACGTTCCGCGCCATCCCGGCGGAACCGTTTCCATCACCCCGGGCAGCCAGCACTACCTCAACGGCCAGGTGCGCTATGGCGGCAGCTGGGGCCGCGCGGGGTTCATGGCCAGCTACGTGCGCAAGCAGGGCGACGGAGCACGCGAGAATGTCGGCTCGCGGCTCAACGACCTCAACCTCAAGGGCGTCTTCGCGCTGGGAGCATCGCACGCGCTCACCGTGCGCGGCGGTTACTACACCGAGCGCTCGAACGTCACGTACTCGGGCCTGACCGAGGCGGAGTACGCGGCGGACCCCCGGCAGAACCCGTTCCGCAGCGACTCGATGATCCTCGATCGCTGGGGCGCCTCGGCCACGCACCAGGTCGCCCTTTCGCCCACCGTGGCGCTGACCACGTCGCTCTATGGCTTTGCGGTCTCGCGCGACTGGTGGCGGCAGTCCAGCTCCTCCGACCAGCGGCCTAACGACCGCTCCGACCCCAACTGCGGCGGAATGCAGAACCTCCTGACGACCTGTGGCAACCAGGGCCGGCTGCGCGACTACTTCGTGTGGGGCGTCGAGCCGCGGCTCCACGCCACCTCCTCCCTCCTCGGCGCGGTCTCGGTGACCGACCTCGGCGTGCGCGCGCACTTCGAGCGCCAGGACCGCCGGCAGGTGAACGGCGCCACGCCCAACGCGCGCGAGGCCGGCCCCTCGACCGACGCCAACTCCGGCCTGGCCGAGGACAACCTCCGGAAGAACCAGGCGTACTCGGCGTTCTTGCAGAACCGGCTCCTGTTCGGTCACTGGACGGTGACGCCCGGTCTGCGCGTCGAGCACGTGCGGTACCAGCGCACCAACCGGCTGCCGACCTCGGACGTCAGCGGCCGCACCGACCTCACCCAGCTGATCCCGGGCCTGGGCGCGACGTTCGCGCCCGCGGCGCAGGTCACCCTGTTCGCGGGCGCGCACCGCGGCTTCGCGCCGCCGCGCACCGAGGACGTCATCAACAACACGACCGGCGCCTCCGTGGAGCTCGACCCCGAGCTGTCGTGGAACTACGAGCTGGGGCTGCGCGCGCAGCCCGTCGCGGGCCTGGCGCTCGAGGGAACGCTGTTCCGGATGGACTTCGAGAACCAGATCGTGGCGGCGAGCGTGGCGGGCGGGTCCGGGGCGTCGCTCACTAACGCGGGGCGGACGCTGCACCAGGGGCTCGAGCTGTCGGCCCGGCTCGACTCGGACGTGCTCACCCGCTCGGCGCACAACCTGTTCTTCCAGGCGGCGTGGACGTACCTGCCCACGGCACGTTTCGAAGGCGCGCGCTTCGCGTACCTGGGCACGGGGGGCAGCGACGTCGTCGGCAAGGTGTACGCCAGCCAGAACGGCGCCGGCACCCGCACCCAGGTCAGCGTGACCGGCAACCGGTTGCCCTATGCGCCCAGGGGGACGCTCTCGATCATTGCGGGCTACGGGCATCGCGGCGGGGTGGACGTCCGGGTCGAGGCGGTGCGTGTGGGCGCGCAGTTCGGCGACGCGCTCAACACCACGGCCACCGTGCCCGACGGCCAGCAGGGCGTGATCCCCGCCTACACGGTGTGGAACGCCGCGGCCAGCTACCGCCTGCGGGTGACCCGGACGACGTTCTTCGCCACGGTGAAGAACCTGTTCGACAAGACGTACGTGGTGGACCGGACCCGCGGGCTCTTGCCCGGCTCGCCGAGGCTGGTCCAGGCGGGAATCCAGCAGGCGCTATAGGGGCAGGCGCACCCGCGCCTCGCAACCCTTCCCCTCCCGCCGGTTCGACAGCGCCAGCGTCCCTCCGTGGCCCTCGGCTATCTGCCTCGACAGAGCGAGGCCGATCCCGGAACCGTTAGGCTTGGTCGTGAAGAACGGCACGAAGAGGTTCGCCGTCTCGGAGATCCCCGGCCCGTCGTCCCGCACCCAGACGTCCAGGTGGTCGTCACCCTTGGTCCACCCGACCACGACGCCGCCGCCGGTCTGGAGCGACGCGTCCACCGCGTTGGTGACGAGGTTTATCAGCAGCTGATCGAGCTGGTCGCCGTCGGCGCGGATCACGACCGGCGCGCCGGGAGCCACGCCCACGCCGAGCCGCCTCTCCAGGCCCGCCACCCGGCGCACCCAGGTGTCCACATCCAGCGGCTGGAGCCGGGGCTGCGGCAGCCGGGCGAGCCGCGCGTACGCGGCCATGAAGCGCGACAGCGCCTCGGCGCGGCCCGCGATGAGCGCCAGGCCGGTGCTCAGGTCGGCGGCGGCGCCAGCCGCGTGATCCATGCCGCCGGGCTGCGCCACGGCGCCGGCCGCGACCCGGGCTTGCAGGCTCTGCGCAACCGACTTTATCGGCGCGAGCGAGTTGTTGATCTCGTGGCCGAGTACCCGTACCAGACGCTGCCACGCCTTGCGCTCCTCCTCGCGCAGCGCCTGGGAGACGTCGGTGAGCACCAGGAGCGCGTGCGGCCTGCCGCCCTGCCGGAAGGTGCTCCGGCGCAATCCATAGCGGCCGGCACGCCCCGCGAAGGTCAGCTCGCGCACGCCGGTGGTATCGCCGCGCAGGCAGGAGGCCAGTCCAAGCTCCTCGGCGGTGCGACCCAGGAGCCGCTCGGCAGCTAACGCGAGAAGCCGCTCGCCGCCCCGGTTCGCCAGCCGGAGGCACTCGTCCCCGTCGAAAGCGAACACTGCCACGTCGATCTCGGCCATGACGCGCCTCAGCAGCGCAGTGGCTTCGAGCGCGCCCAGCCGTTGTTGGCGCAGCGTCTCGCCGAGAGCGTTCACCTCGAGGAACGCGAGGCCGAGGCTGTCGTCGGGAGATGCACCGCGGGCCCGGATGGAGAAATCGCCCTCGCGAAGGCCGGCGATCATGTTGGCGATGGTCTGGAGGGGCCGGATGACGCGCTCCCTGACGGCGAAGGCGAACCCCAGCCAGCAGAGCACCACCAGCAGCCCGACCGTCCACACCACCTTGGGGGTGAAGCCGCCGGTGGCGAGGATGATGAGCGCCGCGGCGACGGCGGGGAGCCCTCCCGCGAGGGCCGTGACGAGGACGCGACGGTCGTGTATCAGAGCCCGAACTGCTGGAGGCGGCGGTAGAGCGCGCTGCGCGAGAGGCCCAGCGCCGTGGCTGCCTGGCTTACGTTCCCGCCAAACCGGTCGAGCGCCTTCCGGATGAGCGCGCGCTCCACCTCCTCGAGGGTCATCTCATCGAGCCGCGGCGCGGCGCCGCTTGCGGCCACGAGGGAGAAGTCGGAGGCGCGCACCACCTCGCCCTGGGCCATCAGCACCGCGCGCTCGACGGCGTGGTCGAGCTCGCGCACGTTGCCGGGCCACCGGTGAGCCAGCAGCTGCTCCATGGCTTCTGCGTCGAAGCCGGCCAGCCCCTTCCGGTAGCGGGTGACGTGACGGCGGAGGAAGTGCATTGCCAGCGGGGCGACGTCCTCGCGGCGCTCGCGCAACGGCGGCAGGTGGATCTCGATGGTGTTGAGCCGGAAAAGGAGGTCCTCGCGGAAGCGGCCCGCGGCCACCTCGGCTCGCAGATCCGCGTTGGTGGCGGCTATCACCCGCGCGTCCACGCGGCGGGTCTTCGACGACCCGACCCGTTCCAGCGAGCCGGTCTGTAGAACGCGCAGCAGCTTGGCCTGCTGCGCCATCGGCACGTTGGCGACCTCGTCGAGGAAGAGGGTGCCCCCGTCCGCAAGCTCGAAGCGGCCGACCCGGTCGGTCTTGGCGTCAGTGAAAGCGCCCTTCACGTGGCCGAAGAGCTCGCTCTCGAAGACGCCCTCGGAGAGCCCGCCCACGTTGACCGCGACCAGGGGCCTGGCCGAGCGCTCGGACGACGCGTGCAGCCACTCGGCGACGAGCTCCTTCCCGGTCCCGTGCTCGCCGGTGATGAGGACGCCGGCATCCGAAGGCCCCACCCGCTGCATGAGCAGCAGGACCGGTTTCATCACCGGCGCCTCTGCAATGATGGTCGGGAATCCGTCCCGGCCCATGAGCCGGGTCTGCTCGTCGTGGCGCTGGCTTTTCTTGAGCGCGCGGCCCAGCTCCACCTGGGTCCGCAGGGTGGCGAGGAGGCGGGCGTTGTCCCACGGCTTCTCGATGTAGTCCCGCGCGCCGCGGCGCATCGCCTCGACCGCGCCCTCGACGCTTCCCCACGCGGTCATCATCACTACCGGCAAGGTGCTGTCGAGCGCCTTGAGGCGCGACAGCAGGTCCAGTCCCTCGATCCCGCCGGTGGTGTCGCGCTGGTAGTTCATGTCTACGAGCGCGGCGTCGAAGTCGTGGGTCTCGACCGCCGCGAGCACGCCGCCCGGCGACGAAGCGGACTCGACCTCGTAGCCTTCCTGCTTGAGCAGCAGCCTCAGCGCGTGGAGAACGTCGGCCTGGTCGTCGGCGACGAGGATGCGGGGCGCCGGCATCAGCGATCCTTGAGCCGCCGCACGAACTTGAGACCCGACCAGGTCTCGTCCACCGCGCACACCTTCACGTCCACGAGCCCGTGCGCGAGCCCCACGTCGCGCACCACGTTCTCGTCGAGGTCGGTCTCGGCCTCGGCGGCCCTCTTGGGCCACGAGATCCAGAGCATTCCGGCGGGGGCGAGGGCCTTGGCGAGCGTGGCGAACCTCGTCTCGAGTTCCCGGCGACGGGTCGCGAAGAAGTGGATGAAGTCGAGCCCGCCGCGCAGCGACGCGGCGAAGGTCACGTTCTGCGGGAGTGCGCCGAGGGTCCGGGAATAGCCTTTTGGCGCGCCGAGCATGGCCACGCTGAAGCCTGCCTTGATGCCGAGCTTGGAGACGAGCGAAGAGGGGGAGTAACCAGCCATGCACCTACCAGGTGAGTGATGATGAAAGTTACTGAAGAACCCCGGGCGGCGCCGGTAACCGGTCACCCCGTTATTCGGACCGCAATGCCAACGTGGGGTCCACGGCCGCGGCGCGCCGGGCCGGGACCCACGCCGCCAGCAGGGCCACCGCGGCCAGCAGCAGGCCGATGCCCGAGAAGGTGAGCGGGTCCCGGGGGCTGACGCCGAGCAGCTGGCTGCGGAGCGCCTGGCCCGCGGCCACCGCGCCGAACAGGCCGATCACCAGCCCCAGGCCGGTCAGCTTCAAGGCGCGGCCCACCACCATGCGCACCACGTCCCGCCGCGCGGCGCCCAGCGCCACCCGCACACCGATCTCGCGCACCCGCCGGCTGACGGAGTAGGCCATGGTGCCGTAGATGCCAATGGCCGCCAGCAGCAGCGCCAGCGTCCCGACAGCCGCCAGCATGGTGGCACCGATCTTCCAGGGCCAATACGGGATCGTGGTGTACTCAGCCATGTTGCGCGGGTCCAGGAACGGCAGCTCGGCGCTCACCTCCGCGAACGCGCCTCGAACCGCCGCGGTGAGCGCCATGGGCTCTCCGGCGGCTCGCACGTGCACGGTGAAGCCCGCCGGAGCGAAACGGGCGCTGTACGCAGGGTACACCATCGGCAGCGGATCTTCGGTGTAGTCGTTGACCTTGCTGGTCGCCACAACGCCGACGACCGACAGCCACTCTTCGCCGCCCATGTTGACCCGCGCGCCGATGGCCGCCCGCCCGGCCAGGAACCGCCGGACAAAGGCCTCGTTGACCACGACCACCGGCGCGTTGCCGCTGACGTCGCCGTCGCTGATGCCGCGCCCCTCGATCAGCCTGATACCCGTGGTCCGGAAGTAGTCACCAGCCACCTCGTTGTAGCTGACATTCATGTTCTCGTTCGGCCGCGGCGCGTACCCTTCGATGCGCGTGCCCGTGGTGTTGATCGGGCCGGGGCCGAGGGGTGTAGTTCGGGCCACGGTAGCCGCGTCGACGCCCGGTAGGGCCCGCACTCGCTCGAGAAGGCCGTTCACCACAGACACATGCACGCTGTCATCGGCGATGCCGGACAAACGCAGGTCGGTGCCGACCAGCAGCACGCGGTCGAGCCCAGTCATGCCTGTGTCCAGGGACCGGACTTCCTCCAGGCTGCGCACGAACAGGCCGGCCGACACCAGCGTCACCAGCGACAGCGCCACCTGGGTGACGACCAGGGCGCCCTGGAGCCGGCCACGCCCGCCGGAGCCCTCGCCGATCTCGTCTTTCAGCGTGGGCACCAGGTCCGGCCTCGAAGCCTGGAGTGCCGGCACCAGCCCGAACGCCATTGCGGCGGCGGCCGTGACCAGCGTCGCGAACAGCAGCACCCGGCCGTCCAGGCGGAATTCGACGCCGATCGGGAACGGCACCACCGGCAACAGCGCCAGCAGCGCATCACGGCCCCAGAAGGCCACCAGCAGGCCGAACGCGCCGGCCAGGGCGGCCAGCGCCAGGCTCTCGGTCAGCAGCTGCCGCACCAGCCGGAATCGCGAGGCGCCAACGGCCAGCCGCACCGCGACTTCGCGGCGCCGCGCCACGGCCCTCGCCAGCAACAGGTTGGCCACGTTGGCGCAGGCAATGAGCAGCACCAGCCCCGCCACCGCCAGCAGAGCGCCGAGTACCGGACGCATGCCGCCGGGAGCGTCCACGGCGCTGTGCGGACGGACCACGGCCCCGAGCGGCTGGGCTAGACCGCCGGCGGTGCCGGCTCTGAGCGCCAGCGGATCGACTTCGGCCGCTGCTTGCGCCACCGTCGCTTTCGGCTTCAGCCGGCCTACCACTTCGATCGAACGCCGCAACCGATCCTGGAGGAGCTGCTCGCCGTCGGGCGTGAGCAACGGTATCGTGGTCATCGGCACATACAGATGCAGGCCCAGCCCGACGTAGGTGCCGCCGAAGCGCGTCGCCGCGACCCCCACGATGGTGAAAGCCGATCCGTTGAGCGTGATGGTCCGGCCGATGACACTGGAGTCGCCGGCAAAGCGGCGCTGCCAGAAGCTGTGGCCTAGCACTGCCACGGGCGCGCGGCGCTGCTCGTCCTCGATACCAAGGACGCGGCCGAGCGCGGCCCTCACCTGGAGATCCTCGAAGTAGTTGCCCGAAACCAGCATGCCCCAGGCGCGTTCCGTCGGCTCGGAACCATCCCGGAGCCCCATCGGCATCATGTCCCAGGCGGCCAGGTCCACGTTCCGCGCGCCGGCGCGCCAGTCCTGGAAGTCCGGCCACGACACCGACCAGGTGCCGCCCTCTGGCGCACGGGTGTGCGCGACGACCAGCCGGTCCCATTCGGGCACAGCGGGCAGCGGGTTCAGCACCATGCCCTGGAGCCAGGTGAACACCGTGGCCGTAGCCCCGATGCCCAGCCCCAGCGACAGGACAGCGATCAGCGTGAGCGCGGGCTGGCGCGCGAACGAGCGGAACGCAAAGCGGATGTCCTGCCCCAGGGATTCCATCAGTTCGTCGCCTGCGCTTCGATGCTGCTGTCTTCGACCACGCGGCCGTCGAACAGGTGCACGGTGCGATCGGCGTGGCGGGCGTAGCGGCCGTCGTGCGTGACCATGCAGATGGTCGAGCCGCCGCGATGCAGCTCCTGCAGCAGCTCCATGACCGCCTCGCCGTTCTTCGAGTCGAGGTTCCCCGTCGGCTCGTCGGCGAGCAGGATGGCGGGGTCGCCGGCCACCGCGCGCGCCACGGCGACGCGCTGCTGCTGGCCGCCCGAGAGCTGCGACGGATAGTGCTTCATCCGGTGCGCCATCCCGACCCGCTCGAGCGCGTCCTGGACGCGCTTCTTGCGCTCGGCGGCTGACAGGCCGCGGTAGGTGAGCGGCAGCTCGACGTTCTCGAAGACCGTGAGGTCGCCGATCAGGTTGAACGCCTGGAAGATGAAGCCGATCTGGCGGTTGCGGATCCGGGCGCGGTCGCCGGCCTTGAGGTTGGCCACCGGCTCGCCCGCAAGCACGAAGCTGCCCTCGGTCGGCGTGTCGAGCAGGCCCAGGATCGAGAGCAGCGTGGTCTTGCCGCAGCCCGAGGGGCCCGAGATCGCGATGTACTCGCCGGTGCGGATCTCCAGATGGATCTCCGCCAGCGCGTGGGTCTCGACCTCGTCGGTGTAGAACACCTTCTTGATGCCGTCGAGGTGGATGAGCGACTCACCGTTCTTCGTCATAGGACCCTTGATGGTGTAGGGTGTGGGGGTGTGGGGTGTGAGGTCACCGGAGGCGGACCCGCTCCACGTCGTCCCACCGGGACATGTCCGACAGGATCACCGAATCGCCGACCGCGAGCCCGCTCAGCACTTCGATCGTGTTCACCGAGCTGCTGCCGAGTTGCACGTTGACCCGCTGCGCGTATCGCCCGTTCTCCACGAGCTTGAAAAGCCCGACGCTGCTGCCCTGCTGCCCGAATGCGGGCCTCCCGACGTAGAGCACGCTGGGCAGCCGCTCGATCTCGATCGTCCCCTCGACGCTTAGGTCCGGCCGCGCGCCCTGCGGCAGCGGGCCGTCCGGGGTGACGTCCACCGCGACCGTGCCGTTCTGGGCCGCGGGATCGATGCGCACGACCCGCCCCGGCACGACGCCGATGCGGGTGTCGATCACCGCCGTCTGGCCAAGGGCTACATCGCGCGCCTGCGTCTCCGGTATGCGCAGGACCGCCTTCAGGCGCCCGGGTTGCACCACGCGCGCGAGGGTCGTCCCCGACTGCACCCACTGCCCCACCTCGAGCGACAGCTCCTGCACCACGCCGTCCGTCCCGGCCACCACGTGCATGGACGCGACGCGGTTCTGCTGGAAGTCGGCGATGGCGCGCAGCCGGTCCACCTGCGAGCGCTGGAGCGCCACCTGGCTATCCACCGTGGTCGTGTACATCGCGAGCCGCTGTTGCTCGATCGTGACCCGGTCGTTCAGCTCGTCCACCTGGTCGCGCGCGCGGGCCAACTCGTTCTGCGCCACGAGATTCCGCTCGGTGAGCGCCTGCGCGGTGGCGAGATTACGCTGCGCCTCACGGAGCTGGTTGCGTACGCTGGCGACGGTGGACTGCTGGTTGAGGCGCTGGGTCTCGAGAGAGGTGCGCAGGCTGACGAGCTGCGCCTGCGCCGCGGCGAGCTGTTGCTGCGCCGAAAGAGCTTCCAACTGCACGTCGGGGTTGCTGAGGTCGAGGAGCACCGTGCCTGACTGGACCGCCGTACCGGGCCGCACGTTCACGCGCTCCACCCGACCGCCCGTGACCGCTGATACCCACCGGATCTGCTCGGGGACGAGCGTGCCCGGCCCGCGCACCTGCCGCAGCATGAGCCCGCGCTTCACCTGGTCCAGCAGGACGGCGGAGCGCTCAACGGATGGCGCGGCAGGCTTCAGCCGGCCGAGCCCCACGGTCGCGACGGCGAGGAGGCCGATTCCGACGCCCGCCATGATCCAGCGGTTGGTCTTGCGCGTTGGCGCACGGGGAATGTCCACGCTCCTAACAATCGCAAGCGACGTGCCGCGCCGCAGCACAACCCTAACCATCTGGGCGATAACGACTTAGCGGCCGGGCGTCGGGAGATGGAACGCGGGCTGTGACCGGCTGTGGGACTGGCCGTCCCGGAAGCGGACGAGAAACACCCTACACCCTTTCCTTATCTTTCTGCCCGTGGACATCCCCGCCCTCTTCTCCGACCTCTTCGAGATCGAGCAGCTCGTCGCCGAGTCGGACGAGCGGCTGCTCTTCGTCGCCCAGGACAAGGTCCTCAAACGGCGGATCGCGCTGCGGGTGCACCGCGAGGAGGGTCCCGGCCGCGCCTGGTTCCTGCGCGAGTCCGAGGTGCTCGGCTCGCTGGATCATCCGACCATCCGGCACGTGTACGCCGCCGGCTTTCGCGACGGCGTGGCGTACCGGGTCGGTAACTGGATCGAGGGCGAAAGCCTGGCGGACGCGGTGGCGCGCGGCCCGCGGCCGATCCCCGCGGTATTGAATCTCGCGCGGGACCTGCTGTCGGCGCTGGACCACGCGCACGTGCGCGGCGTGGTCATACGCCGGGTGAGGCCCACCACGCTGCTCCTCGACTCGGCGGGCCGCGGCATCATCACCGACCTCCGGTTCGCCAATCGGGTGCTCGAGGTGGTGCCGCCGGAGTCGCGTCCCGACCACAACCCCTTTCTCGCCCCCGAGGTGCGGGGTGGCGCCGCCGGCGACCCGAGCGCCGACATCTACACGGTGGGTGCGGTGCTGTACTACGCCCTCACGGGCGTCGAGCCCGGCGAAGATGCCGTTCCGTGCCGCGAGGTCCGGCCCCAGATCCCGCAGGCGGTCGAGCGCGTGGTGATGCGCGCGTTGCGGCCCAAGCAAAGCGACCGCTTCCTCACCGCCTCCGAAATGCTGGAAGACCTCGCAGACGACACCGGCGCGTTCAACGCGCCGGGCGCGGGGCCGCCATCCCTCATCCTGCCCGACTCGCCGCTCTGGGAGCGCCGCCTCCGCCGCGCCCTCGGCGACGACTACGAGCTGCTCGTGGAGATCGGCACCGGCAGCTTCGGGCGCGTGTACCGCGTGCGGGACCTCCGCCTGGAGCGCGAGGTCGCGCTCAAGGTGCTCGATCCGCTCCTCACCCAGGACCCCGCCATCGCGGAGGGTTTCCAGCGCGAGGCGCGCATCGCGGCCAGCCTAACGCACCCGAACGTCGTGAGCATCTACGACATTCACGGGCGGCTGGGCCTGCTCTGGTACACCATGGAGCTGGTCCGAGGCGAGAGCGTCGCCCAGCTGGTGCAGAAGCTCGGGCCCCTCTCCGTGGCGCGCACCGTCGAGCTGCTCGACGACGCCCTGACGGCGCTCGAGTACGCCCACGCGCGCCGGCTGGTGCACCGGGACATCAAGCCCGAGAACCTGCTCGTGGACCCGGAGGGGCGGGTGCATGTGACCGACTTCGGCCTCGCGCTCGCGCTCCCGCGCGGGCGGCTGTTCGGCGGCGCCACCTCGCGCAGCGGGACGCCGCAGTTCGCCGCGCCCGAGCAGCTCCTGGGCGGCCAGGTGGATCGCCGCACCGACCTCTACTCGCTCGGCGCCGTGGGCTACTTCTGCCTGCTCGGCCGCCCGCCGTTCGCAGGGCGAACGACGGACGCGATCCTCCACGGCTCGGTCAGCAGCACGCCCCCTTCGGTCCGGTCCGAGCGCGACGACGTTCCCGACCAGCTCGAGGAAGCTCTCCGCCGCGCGTGCGCGTACCAGCCGGGCGAGCGCTTTGATGACGGAAGGGAGTTCCGGGAAGCGATCGAGGCGGCGGGGTTCTTGACCGGCGAAAGGCGCGTTGCCGGGAAGGAGTCGCTGATGAAGAGACTGGCGAGGTTGTTCTAGGTGTTGGGTGTTAGGTGTTAGGTGTTAGGGTTTTGAGTAGCGACGCTTCAGGCTTCTGGTGAGCCCGGCGAGCATTCGGGCCAGCTCGGCTGTGCGAAGAAAGGCCGGCGCACACTCCGCCTCGGTGAGAAAGCCAAGTCGCTGGGCAATCAGCAACTCCGTCTCCAGTTCCATCAGGGATCCGTTCGCCACCGACAGGTGCCGCAGGTAGTCGCCAAGATGCTCGCGTCCGTGCCCTTCGGCGATGTTGGCGGGAATCGCGACGGCCGCTCGGCGGATCTGGCTGGCCAAGCCGTATGTCTCGCTGGCCGGGAGCCGTCGCATCAATTGATAACTCGAGGCCACGAGTTCCATCCCCTGGCGCCAGACCTTCAGATCGCGGTAGCCAACCACACGATGGCTACCCTGCATGTCCGTCGGCATCGCAACCTCCGCGCAGGATGACGAAGATGGCACCCGGTGGACAAGTGGTGGTACCCGGCCTGCGGCACTCCGGTGCGGATTATTGCGGACGCTAACCAACCCCTATCACCTATCACCTATCACCTATCACCTAACACCTAACACCTATTAACACCTGTCACCCCACAACCTTCCCCACCTTCTCCAACTTCTCCTTGAGCTTGAATCGATGCAGCCCCGGCGTATCGCTCACACTGATGCGCCCCTGTCCATCCATGTGCAGCTCGATCAGGTCCGCTCCCGCCCCGTACCATCGCTTGCTCGGCGCCACATCCGTCGGATACACGAAGCCGGCGAAGGACCCCAGACAGAGGATGGCGTGCGCGCCCACGCCGGTCTCCGGCATCGTGCCTCCCCAGAGCTTCACGCCGCCCTCGACCGCGCGCTTGTAGATCCGCACGCTCTCCCACAGTCCGCCGACGCGCTGGACCTTGAGGTTCCAGACCTTCGGGCCATCGCTCTCGAGAAAGAGCTGCGCCGCGCGGTCGTCCACGAGCGACTCGTCCACGCAGACCGGCGTCACGATCTCGTGCGCGATCTTGATGGTGCCGAGGACGTCGTCGGGCGGAAGGGGCTGCTCCAGCAGGACCAACCCCTCGCGGTCGAGCGCCTGGAGCGCCTCCATCTCTTTCTCGCGGGTGTACGAGCCGTTGGCGTCGGCCCAAATGCGGACTTTCCGGCCGCCCTCGCGCGCGACCTCGCGAACCGCGCGCACCGGCGCCACGTCGAAGCCCGGCTCGACCTTCACCTTGATCCGCTTGTAGCCGGCTTCCAGCGCGAGGTGGGCCTGGTCGCCGAGCGCGTCGAGGTCGCCGCCCTCCGGCATGCCCAGCGCCGCACCGGACTCGACGTAGCTGCGGCTCGCCCTCATGGGATCGGGGACGCCGAGCCGCTGCATGAGCGCCGCGAGGAGGGTGCGCAGGGAGACGCCCGCCTTGGAGCACAGCAGGTCCCAGAGCGCGGTCTCGACGCCCGCCCGCGCCATGCGGTTGCCGCGGATCCCTTTCTCGAGTGCGTGCACCGCCACCTCGAGCGAGCCGAAGGTCTGTCCCTTGAGCCGCGGGAAGAGGTGCTGGATGAGGCAGGCCTTGGCCGAGTAGAGCGTCTCATCGGAGTAGAAGGGCCGCTCGAACGGCGCGCTTTCGCCGTAGCCCACGGCCCCGCCTTTGTCCGTCAGCTCGACGATGAGCGACCGCCGCGCGCGCATCGCGCCCCCACTGATCCGGAAGGGCTCGGTGAGCGGGATGGCCACCTCGAAGAGGCGGACGCCGCTGATCTCAAGCGCGGTGTCGAGCGCTTCCACAGGCGATGTCGAGGAAGTGGAACAGCCCGTCGCGGGACTCGAGGACGCCGGTCTCGCCAAGGTGCGCCATCCACACCAGGAGCCCCTCCTCGGGATGGAAGAGAAGCGCGTGCAGCGCGCGGGTGGTGCTGCTCCCCTTCTCCGCGGCGTACTCGCTCTTGGGCAGCTGGAAGAAGGTGTGGATCTGGCCGCTGGTGGCGCCGCGCAGCGCGTACTCGATCATCATCCGGCCGCTGCAGATGTTGCCGGTGGCCGAAAAGCCAAGCGTTGCAGAGTTGCGGAGTTGCAGTGGTCCGCAGCGTACAGTGTGCAGGTCGAGCACGCGGAGATTCCGATCGGAGAGATCCCACCCACCGTACGCCACCTGCTTTTCTGGATCCCACAGCCGGTTGAAGAGCGTCAGGAAGTCCACGTCGGGGTTGTCCGCGGCGGCCTTCAGCATCTCCACCTGAAAGTCGTCATCGAAGAGTGCATTCATCACCTTCATCCCGAGGGTGACGGGCGCCTGGCGCTTGACCAGGGCGGGCACCTCGCGCATCCACCGCAGGATAGTCTCTTTCTCCGCGCTGCGCTCGTCGCCGGCGAGGGTCGGCGAGAAGTCCTTCTCGATGATCGTCCCACTACCGCCGATCTCGGCAAGCCGCCTCGTGGTATACTCGTATTCGGACAGCGCAAAGCTGACATCCGAGACCGGCAAGTGGTACTTCACCGAGGTCGCCACCGGCATGCCGGCTGCCTCACCCACCGCCAGCGCGTCACGGTAAAGCGCGAGGTACTCCTCGAACGGCCGGTCCCAGCCGCGGCCCTTCCACGTCACCGTCCAGCCGGTGCGGCCGGTGCGCGAGAGCACCGGCCCCACGTCCATCACCGACTCGTGGATCGCCCACTCGGCCATGGTGCTCTCTCCGGCCTCGTCCCGCGCGATCGCCGTCTTCAGCACCACGAAGCCGAGACCGGCCTCGGCGTCGGTCCGCACCTCCTTCACCGTCATCGAGAGCTGGCCCGAGCCCTTGCCGAACGGGAGCCGCACCGGCCGGCCGGCGTACGAGCCCGTGAGATCCATCCCGTAGTGCTCGCGCACGTGGGTCGCGATGTCGGGCGGGAGGTGGTTCGTGAAGCGGGCGAAGTCCAGGAGGACCTTGGCCCGCACGGTGCGCGGCAGCTGCGGCCTACCGGGAAGCCGGTAAGGCGGTACGGTGGCAGGGCGGTAGGGGGTGCTCATCCTACCGCCATGCCGCCCACGACGGCCTGGACCTCGTCGAGCTCGGAGGTCGGCACCGAGGGACCCCAAGGGTCATACGCCGCGTCGAACGGGATGACGCCGTCGAGCGCCAGCACCCACAGCATCCGCCGGATGTACCCCTCCATCGGCTCGCGGAAGGTGACGGCGCCGAGCCGATCCACGAGCACCGAAAGCCGGCGGAACTCGTGAAAATCGGCGGCGACGAACGCAGCGAGGAGCGACGCGCTGAGTGACGTGCGCGCGGCGCCGAGCCCGACGAGCGCGGTGCGGGCGCCCATCATGAGCGAATAGGCGAGGAAGCGGTCCTCCCCGGAGATGAGGAGCTTCCCCTCCGGCACGCGCGGCGCGATCTCCTGGAAGGCGATCACGCTGTTCAGCGTGGCGACCTTGATGCCGGCCACCTGCGGGAGGGCGAGGACGCGGTCCAGGACGCGCTCGTTGTAGCTGATCCCGCCCGCGGACTGATAGAGAAAGAAGGCGATGACCGGGAGCCCGACGTCGCCCAGCGCCTTGTGGACCTCCACGATTCGCCGCTCGCGGTCGCCGAGGTCGCGCAGGAGCGTGGGCGGGAAGGCGAGGATGGCATCGGCGCCGAGCTTCTTTGCGTCGGCCGCCATCTCGACGGTGCCCTTGATGACGAAGTCGGTGAGGCCGAGCGGGTCGGCGGGCGGGGTGAGCCGGGCGCCGGGACGGCCGGCGCGCGAGCGGGGCCGGGCGCCCGCGCCCGCGATAACGAGTTTGTCCTTGGGGAGCGCCTTGCGCCAGGAAGCGAGCACCCGCGCCGCGATTTCGGGCTCCAGGTGCAGGCCGCGCCCCGTGTGGGCCCAGGCCGCGACGCCCGCGATGGGCTGCGTCGCCATCCACGCCGCGTAGCGCTCCTGCGCCTCCGCATCGAAGCTTCCGTCTGCCCGGTGCGGCACTGGCACGGCCGGCACGAGGCCGTGCGAGAGAAGCTGCGTTAGCCGCTCAGCGGCGGCGTCCACTCATGTGCCGACACGCCGGTCCACAAGCATGCGACGGTCGGCGGTCCGGCGGTCGACGCCGCGCCGTCGCTCTCTCTCCACGCGGTGATCCACGGCAACCCACATGTTCTGCGTCCTACGCTGATCCACGCGGCGCTCGAGACGCTCGCGGCGATCGTCCAGCGCTCGACGGCCGCTCCGTTCGCGGCGCTCCCCGGCCTGGCGGCCATTTCCTCCTAACGCCACTGCGGTCCTCCTTGGGCGATGTCGTGGGGTAATGCGAGCAGGCCCCAAACTATTGTGGAGGCGGCGGCCCTGGCAAGCCTCAGGCGAGCGTGGTAGCCTTGGGCGCATGGGTACCTGCGTGCGGTGCAGCCGCGAGCTGGAGGCCGGAATCCCCGTGTGCCCCCATTGCGGCACCCCGAATCCGGAGGCGCGGACGATGACGCCGCCGGAGGCGGAGGGGGCGACGGCCATGATCCCGGTGGACACCCTCAAGCCGACGCTTCAGGGGGCGCTGGGCGGCGACTATGTGGTCGAGCACGAGCTGGGTGAAGGGGGGTTCGCGCACGTCTTCGCCGTCACCGACCGCAAGCTGTCGCGCCGTATCGCGGTGAAGGTGCTGCGGCCGGAGTTCACCGGGAGCCGACAGAGCGTCCAGCGCTTCATCCGCGAGGCGGAATCGGCCGCGAAGCTCAACCACCCAAATATCCTGCCGATCTTTTTCGTCGGCGAGGGCCGGGGCCTCGTCTACTTCGGCATGCCGCTGGTCGAGGGCGAGACGCTGGACGCGCTGCTCCGGCGGCAGGGCCAGCTCCCCGAGGAGGACGTGGCGCGGCTGGGGTCGGAAACGGCGGAGGCGCTGTCGGAGGCGCACGCGCACGGCCTGGTACACCGCGACGTCAAGCCGCAGAACATCATGCTCCAGGGACCGAAGCGGCGCGTGCTCGTGGCCGACTTCGGCATCGCGAAGGCGGCGGCCGGCTCCGGCGAAAAGCTGACGGGGACGGGAATGATCATCGGCTCCCCGCACTACATGAGCCCCGAGCAAGCGGCGGGCGAGGCCGGGGTGGACCACCGGTCCGACATCTATTCGCTCGGCGTGGTGCTGTGGGAGATGCTGGCGGGCGAGGTGCCCTTCGACGGCCCATCCACCCAGGGCATCCTGATCCAGCACATCACCAAGCCGATGCCGCCGGTGCGGACCAAACGACCGAACGTGAGCGCGGGGCTCGCCAAGATCGTGGCGCGATGCACGGAGAAGAAGCCAGACGACAGGTATCAGAACGCCGCAGAGCTGGCTCAGGCACTGCGGGAGACGGAACGGGCCAGCGGGCCGGCGGGGCAACGCGCCACGACCGGGCGGAGGATCTCGGCCCGGCTCGTCACGGGCGCCGCGGCGCTGGTGCTCGTGCTGGGCGCAGTGGCGATCTGGCGCGGCGGCGCGTTCGGTGGCGGAACCGGAGAGCACTCCGGGCACGGCGCGCCGCGCTCCGCCGACGTGAAGCTGGCGGTGCTGCCGTTCGAGGCGCTGACCTCCACCGACGCGACCCAGTTCTCGCGCACCGTGGCGCAGCTCTTGACCGACGCCCTCGCGGACAGGAACCGGGTACCCACGGCCGACGGCCGCGAGCTCGCGGGCCACTGGACGTCCGAGCAGTGGCGCGTGGACGCGCCGCTCGAGCGCAAGGCCGGCTTCGCCTACGAGCACGGCGCCAACCAGATGGTGATCGGGAGCGCGGTCGAGGCGGGACGGCAGCTGCGCCTCACGGTGGACGTGTACGATGTCCACGACACGACGCGGCTCGCGCAGATCGCCCGCGGCGAGGAGACCGCGGACAAGGACAGCCTCTTCGCGATGATCGAGCGGCTGGCCGCCACTGTCGCCACGAAGCTGTGCGCCGTGCCCGGCTACAACCCCGAGAACCGCTGCTTCGACGCGCCGCCCTCGGCCCTGGACACGATCGCGGTGGGCTTCGCGCCGCGGCGCGGCGGGCCGCCGACCGCGCCTTCGTACTTCGTGCGCGTGACTAAGTCGGGCCGAGCCTCCGAGGTGCGCGTGCGGACGCCCTCTTCGGCCGACACGGTGACCGTGCTGGGGCTCGCGGCCGTGCGGGAGGGGCGCTACCACTCGGCGAAGCGGGGCAGCGCTGATGTCGAGGCGTGGACGACAGTCGAGGTGGCAGTAAGAGGGCAGCAGTAGAGTTGCAGAGTTGCAGAGTTGCAGCGGTTGGCAGGGTGAAGTAATCAGGGCTCGGCGACGGCGCAGGCGTCGGGGAGATATCGAATCTCTTCGCGGCCGGGCCGGCCAGGACACGGGACAGCGAAAGTCAGTCGATCATCTGCTGGAGAGAGCCACCGGTCGGACTTGAACCGACGACCGCTCGATTACGAATCGAGAGCTCTACCACTGAGCTACGGTGGCAATAAAGACAGTTGGCA
>JACORV010000027.1 GCA_016179225.1 Gemmatimonadota bacterium
CCGGCACCGGCAAGAGCGTGGCGATCAAGCACGTGGTGGGACTGCTCGAGCCGGACGGGGGGTGCGTGGCGGTGGACGGCGAGATCGTCTCGGAGCTCGACCGCGCGCGCCTCACCGCGCTTCGCGCGCGGATCGGCTTCGTCTTCCAGTTCGCGGCGCTCTTCGATTCGATGACGATCTACGAGAACGTCGCCTTCGGCCTGCGCCGCCGGAACGACCTCGTGGAGGACGAAATCGCCGAGCGCGTGGTCGAGGCGCTGCGTCTCGTGGACCTCGCCGGCACCGAGCGGCGGATGCCCGCCGAGCTCTCGGGCGGCATGCGCAAGCGGGTGGGACTGGCGCGCGCCATCGCGCTCCGACCGAAGTACATGCTCTATGACGAGCCCACCACCGGCCTCGACCCCGTCACGTCGGCGGTGATCGACGAGCTGATGGTGCGGACGCGCGAGGCGCTCGGCGTCACCAGCATCGTGATCACGCACGATATGCGCTCCGCCTACACCGTGGGCGACCGCGTCGCCATGCTCTACCAGGGCAGGGTGCGCGCGGTGGGAACGGTCGCGGAGATCCGCCAGTCCGACGATCCCATCGTCCGTGGCTTCGTCGAGGGCCGGCCGGACGCGCGCGGCACGGAGAACGCGCAGCCGCTCAGCCAGCAGGAGGAAGTGGCCGTCGAGGGGTCGTCGGGATGAAGCGAGCCAACGAAGTGTTGGTCGGCGTCGTCGTGCTCGTGGCCGTCGCGCTGCTGGTCGCGGGCTCGGTCTGGCTGTCCCAGGCGAGCCTGGGCCGCACCGACGTGCTGCACGCGGCCCGCTTCCGCACCCTCGGCGGGCTCCAGAAAGGCAATCCGGTGCTGCTGCAAGGCGTGCGCATCGGCCGCGTGGAGGAAATCACGCTGGGCGCCAACAACTGGGTGAACGTCCAGCTGCGGCTCAGGCGCGAGACGCGGCTGCCCGCCCGGCCCGTGGCGATCATCCGATCCACCACTCTCTTCGGCGACTGGGGCGTGGACGTCAGCTCCCGCGACGCCCTCCCCGACGATCCCGAGGTGCGCCGCCAGCTCGCCGACGCCATGCGCGCGGGCGAGGACAAGTGGCCTGGGGCCACCCTCCCCGACGTTGGCCAGCTCACGGCGCAGGCCGGCCGCATCGCCTCCGACATCGCCGTCATCTCGGGCCGGGTGCAGGACGCCTTCGACTCCACGTCCGCGGCGCGGCTCCGCGGCGCGTTCCTCGATCTGTCGCGTCTCTCCCGGCAGCTGGCCGAGATCACCCGCGCCCAGCAGGCCACGCTCACGCGGGTGGGCGAGAACATCGACACCGGCACCGCGGCCCTCGCGCGCTCGGCGCAGGCGCTCCAGCGCGCCACCTCGCGCGCCGACTCGGCCACCTCGCGCGAGCAGCTGCAGCGCATCATGACCCGCACCGACTCGATCACCGGCGACATCGTGAGCGCTGCGTCGAACCTGCGCACCCTCGCGGGGACGGCGGCGCGGCAGCAGGCCGCCTTCGACAGCATCGTCTCCCACACCGACTCGATGCTCGCGCGGCTCGAGCGGGGCGAGGGCACCCTGGGCCGACTCACGCGCGACACCACACTCTACGTCGAGTCGCTCGAGACGGTGCGCGCGCTGCGCTCGATGCTCACGGACATGCAGCGGAACCCGCGGAAGTACTTCTCCTTCTCCGTCTTCTGATGACGAGGTCCGCGCAACCGGTCGAGGAGACCTCGGCGGGTGGCATCGTGTTCCGGCGTGACGCCGCCGGGCCGCGCATCCTGCTCATCCGCGACTCCTACCGCAACTGGGGCTTCCCCAAGGGCCACGTCGAGGAGGGGGAGCAGGGGGCAGCCGCGGCCGAGCGGGAGATCGCCGAGGAGACCGGTCTCGCGGGCCTCGTCCTGCACGGTCCGATCCAGGACATCGACTGGTTCTTCCGCTTCCGCGGGCGCCTCGTCCACAAGACCTGCAGCTTTTTCCTCTTCGAGAGCCCGAGCGGCGAGGCGATCCCCCAGACGGAAGAGGGCATCACCGCCTGCCGCTGGCTCGCGCTGGACGACGCGCTCCGCACCATCTCGTACGCCAACGCGCGCGAGGTCCTGCGCGCCGCCGGCGCGATGGTGGCGCAGCTCGCCGCACCGTGAGCCCGCCCGCGATTCCGACCCTCCTCGCCAGCGCGGGCGCGCGAACCTGTCTCCGGCGCGCGATCCCCCGCACCCGCGCCCGCCTGGTGTCCTGCCGCAGTGCCGCGCAGCTGGAGCGGGCGCTCGCCGGCACGCTCGCCGACGCCGTCGTGGTGGACGGGCGGCTGCCCGGCGGCCGCGAAGCCCTGGCCCGCTTCCGGGCGATCTACCCGCGGGTGCCGCGCTTCGTGTACTCGGCGTTCCGCCCCGATGACGGTGAGCTGCTCGCGGCCTGCGTCGGCGAGGCCGCCGCGAGCCCCATCGTCGAGGGCGTCGAGGACCAGGTGGTCGGAGACCTCGTCCTGCCTCGGACCGCGAGTGCCCTGCGGCTCGGCGTGCTGGAGCACGCGCCACGGCTGCTGCGTCTGACCGATCCGCTCCAGGTGCGCGCGTGGGGCGAGGTGATGCAGCGTGTGGGAGGGCGCCTCCGCACCACGAACATCGCCCGCGCCCTCGACGTCTCGCGGGAGCACCTCTCCAGGCAGTTCGGGGCCGGCGGCGCGCCGAACCTCAAGCGCGTGATCGACCTGGCGAGAGCGGTGACGGCGGCGGACCTGTTGGCGAACCCCGGCTACTCGGTGCGCGGGGTGGCCCGGATTCTCGGCTTCGCCTCGGCGAGCCACCTGTCGGTGGCCTCCAGGCGGGTGGCGGGGGTCACCGCGCGCGAGCTCCCGAGCCTGGGGCCGCGGGGCGTGCTCGCGGCGTTCTTGTCGGGCCGGACGCGGAGCCGGGGGGGAAGGGGTTGAAGAGTTGAAGAGTTGAAGAGTTGAAACAGTTGAAGAGGCAGCTCTTCAACTCTTCAACTCTTTGACTCTTCAACCCTTTGGCGATTACTTTTCAAAGCTATTCCCGATCCCATTCAACCCCGACATCTTCCCGTCATGGCCGACCAAACAGCCTTACGCCCCGGTGAACTGAAGGACGTCCTCCTCCGCGAGATCGAAGCCGCGGATCTCTCCGCCGTCGACCTGGAGGAAGTAGGCACGGTGCTCGAGGTGAAGGACGGGGTGGGCCGGGTCTACGGTCTCACCAAGGCGCTCGCGGGCGAGATGCTGGAGTTCCGCTCGTCCACGACGGGCGAGTCGATCACGGGTCTCGCGCTCAACCTGGAAGAGGACAACATCGGCGCGGTCATTCTCGGCAACTACCTCGACCTTAGGGAAGGCGACGAGGTGCGTCGCACGGCCCGCGTCTTCGAGGTGCCGGTCGGGAAGGGGATGATCGGCCGCGTGGTGGATCCGCTGGGGCGGCCGGTGGACGGGCGCGGCCCGATCGCGGCGGAGGCGTCGCGGAAAGTGGAGATGATCGCGCCGGGCATAGTGGTGCGGCAGCCGGTGAAGGAGCCGCTCCAGACCGGCATCAAGGCGATCGACTCGATGATCCCGATCGGGCGCGGCCAGCGTGAGCTGATCATCGGCGACCGCGGCACCGGCAAGACGGCGATCGCGATCGACACGATCATCAACCAGAAGGGCGGCGACGTCGTCTGCGTGTACGTCGCCATCGGCCAGAAGAACTCCACGGTGGCGTCGGTCGTGGAGCGTCTGCGTGAGAAGGGCGCGATGGACTACACGATCGTGGTCGTGGCGTCCGCGTCCGATCCCGCGCCGCTCCAGTACATCGCGCCGTACGCCGGCTGCACGATGGCCGAGCACTTCGTGTACGAGGAAGGGCGCGCGACGCTCTGCGTGTACGACGACCTCTCCAAGCAGGCCGCGGCGTACCGCCAGCTCTCGCTGGTGCTGCGACGGCCGCCGGGCCGCGAGGCGTACCCGGGCGATGTGTTCTACCTCCACTCGCGCCTGCTCGAGCGTGCGGCGAAGGTCGCCGAGGATCCGAGCCTGATCAAGCAGGACCCGCGCATCAAGAAGCCGGGCGGCTCGCTCACCGCGCTGCCGATCATCGAGACCCAGGCCGGCGACGTGTCGGCGTACATCCCCACCAACGTCATCTCGATCACCGACGGACAGATCTTCCTCGACACGGACCTCTTCTACTCGAACGTCCGTCCCGCGATCAACGTCGGCATCTCGGTAAGCCGGGTGGGCGGCAACGCGCAGCTCAAGGCGATGAAGCAGGTGGCCGGCCGGCTCCGGCTCGACCTGGCGCAGTACCGCGCACTGGAGGCGTTCGCGCAGTTCGGCTCCGACCTCGACCAGGCCACGCTGCGCCAGCTCGCGCGTGGCAAGCGGACGGTCGAGGTGCTGAAGCAGGGCCAGTACCGGCCGATGGACGCCGCCCAGCAGGTCGAGATCATCTTTGCGGTCATCAACGGCTTCGTCGACGGCGTCGAGGTGGACCAGCTGAAGGAGTGGGAGGCCGGCTTCCACGAGTACATGGCGGCCAACCACCCGGCGATCGCGGAGGAGATCCGCACCAAGAAGTCGCTGTCCGACGAGCTGGTGGCGAAGCTCCGGCAGGCGATCGAGGCCTACCAGGCGCTGCGCAAGTAAATGGCGAAGACCCGCGCCCTCAAGCGGCGCATCCGCTCGGTCGAGAACACGCGCAAGATCACGCGGACGATGGAGATGGTCGCCACGTCCAAGATGAAGCGGGCGCAGGACCGCGTCGTGGCCGCGCGCCCCTACGCGGAGGCGCTCGCGGCGGCCATCGCCGACCTGCTGACCCCCGAGCTGGCCGAGCGGTTCCCTCTCCTGCGGCAGCCGGTGGCGCCAGCCAAGGGCGGGCCGAAGCAGGCGGCGGTGCTCCTGATCACGTCGAACCGGGGGCTCGCGGGCGCGTTCAACGCCAACCTCATCCGGACCGCGCGCGACACCATCGCCGAGCTGGAGCGCGCGGGCTACCAGGTGGAGTTGAATGGCGTCGGCAAGAAGGGGATCAAGTTCTTCCAGTTCATCCGGCGCCCCCCGGCGGTCGCGCGAATCGACATCGGCGACCGGCCGACTGCCACCCACGCGCAGGAGCTGGTGGCGCCGCTGATGGCCGAGTACGAGGCGGGCCGGCTCGCATCGGTGGACGTGGTTTACGCGCACTTCAAGTCCCCGCTCTCGACGCCGCCGGCGGTGATGCGGGTGCTGCCGGTCGAGGCGGTCAGCCGGTCAGGCGGGCAGGCGGCCAGGACGCCCGCTGCGCTGACCACCGGTCCGGCTGACCGCCTGGCCGCCAATTACATCCTCAAGCCCGGCGCGGACGAGATTCTCGGCGCGCTGCTCCCGCTCTACGTCAAGAACATGGTCTACCGCGCGCTCGTCGAGACGGCGGCCTCAGAGCAGGGTGCGCGCCGAACCGCGATGAAGAACGCGACCGACAACGCAGGCGAGATGCTGGACGTCCTGCGGCGCACCTTCAACCGGGCGCGGCAGGCGCAGATCACGCAGGAGCTGGCGGAAATCGTGGGCGGGGCAGAGGCGCTGAAAGGCTAGAGAGCCGGGAGCCGGGAGCCGGACCTTTGGTGGCGCACAATAAGGTACGGCTCCCGGCGAACGGCTCCCGATTCGTATCGAGGGACTCATGGCAGACAACATCGGCAAAGTCGTCCAGGTCATCGGGCCCGTCCTCGACGTGGAGTTCGAGCCGGAGAAGCTGCCGGAGCTCTACACCGCGCTCAAGGTGCAGGGCGACGGCGTCAATCTGGTCGCCGAGGTGCAGCAGCACATCGGCCGCAACCAGGTCCGCGCGGTTGCGATGTCGACCACCGACGGCGTGGTGCGCGGCATGGGCGCCCTGGACACCGGCGGTCCGATCACCGTGCCGGTCGGCAAGCACGCGCTCGGGCGCATCCTAAACGTGCTCGGCGAGCCGGTGGACGGCGGCGCGCCCATCCCGGCCGACGCGGAGCGGTGGCCCATCCACCGCGACCCGCCCAAGTTCACCGACCTCGAGCCCAAGACCGAGATCTTCGAGACGGGCATCAAGGTCATCGACCTCATCGCCCCGTTCGTGAAGGGCGGAAAGATCGGCCTCTTCGGCGGCGCCGGCGTCGGCAAGACCGTCGTCATCATGGAGCTGATCAACAACGTGCAGAAGGGGCACGGCGGCCGCTCGGTGTTCTGCGGGGTGGGCGAGCGCACCCGCGAGGGCAACGACCTCTGGCTCGAGTTCCAGGAGTCCAAGGTCGTGAACCTCGACGACCTCACGAAGTCCAAGGCCGCCCTCATCTACGGC
>JACORV010000037.1 GCA_016179225.1 Gemmatimonadota bacterium
CACGCCGCCCGGGTCGCGCACCACGTGGGCGCGCGGCTCGTCGTGGACAACACCTTCGCCACGCCCGTTTTCCAGCAGCCGCTCACTCTCGGCGCGGACCTCGTCGTGCAGTCGGCGACCAAGTTTCTCGGCGGGCACGGGACCGTGATCGGAGGCGGCGTGATCGGCACGGACCGCGAGCTCCTCGCGGGCCCGGTCGCGCAGATGCGCAAGGTCATGGGCTCGGTGCCGAGCCCGATGGACGCATGGCTGCTCTACCAGGGATCCAAGACCCTCGCGCTGCGCGTCGAGCGCATGGCGCAGAGCGCCCGCCGGCTCGCGTCGGAGCTGGCGCAACACCGCGCGGTGGAGTGGGTGCGCTATCCGGGGCTCGCCGACGATCCCGGCCACGAGGTCGCGGCGCAGCAGATGAGCGGCTTCGGCTCGATGATCGCGTTCGGCATCCGCGGCGGTGCGGCGGCCGGGATGCGCTTCATGGACGGGCTTAAGGTCGCCAGGCGCGCGGTGAGTCTCGGCTGCGCCGACACGTTGGTGGAGCATCCCGCGTCCATGACGCACGCGCACCTAACGCCGGAGGAGCGCGCGGAGGCGGGCATCACGGACGGCCTGATTCGGGTGTCGGTGGGGCTGGAGCCGGTCGAGGCGCTCGAGCGGGATCTCCTCGAGGCGCTGGACGCGGCCCGGTCTCGAGGTCAGAGCCCACAGTGCCATGGGTCCGGTCTTGAACAATGCTTCGGTCCTTGCTAGAGTAAGGACATGGCCAAGGTCACGAGCAAGCGCCAGGTCACCATCCCCAAGGCGATCGCCGATCGCTACCGCATCAAGGAGGGCGACAACCTGGAATTCGTGGCGGCCGGGGATGTGATTCGCGTCGTACCCCCCGAGAGGCAGGCGGAGCAGCGCTCCATCGCCGAACGGCTCGAACTCTTCGACGCCGCGACGAAACGACTGCAAGCGCGCCAGCGCCACCAGGCGCGCCGGCGCGTGACCGCGAAAGACCGCGGGTGGACCCGAGACCAGCTGTACACGCGTGGCCGCGCTGGTTGACACCAACGTGCTGGTGTACCGCTACGACCCGCGGTTTCCCGCCAAACAGCGGATCGCCACACGCGTCCTGCGGCAAGGCATCAGGGCCGACTCTGTACGATTGCCGCACCAGGCGGTCGTGGAGTTCGTCGCCGCCGTGAGCCGGCCGGTCGGCGACGGCGCGCCCCTGCTGGCCGCCGGCGACGCGCGACGCGAGGCCGAGGAACTCCTCGCCGAGTTCACGGTGCTCTACCCCACCGAGGCGCTCCTCCGTCTCGCCCTGCGGGGCGCGGCGGCCTACCAGCTGGCGTGGTTCGACGCCCACCTGTGGGCCTACGCAGAGCACTACGGGGTCGAGGAGATCCTCTCCGAGGACTTCGAGCACGGACGGAGGTACGGCAGCGTGCGCGTGCGGAACCCGTTCCTCGAGGCGTGATGAGCCCCTGCATCGCCACCGTCTGATCTAGTCGCCCGCTTCGGGAAGAAGCCGCGCCGTCGCGGTCCCGACCAGGCGACTCGCGGCGAGCACTGCAACCACGAACATGAGCGTCGTGAGCGGGCTCCAGGCGCCGTAGGCGGACTGCAGGAAGAGGTAGTAGCCGACCTTCGGGCCCACCTCGAGGTGGCGCGCGAAGACGTACGCCGCCACCAAGAACGGCACCGCGCTCGCCAGCACCACGAGGATGCTCGCCGCGCCGGTGAGCGGCCTCTTCGTCGGGCCGATCCACGGCCAGAGCCACGCGGGGAGCATGAGGAGCGTGATGGCCGCGAAGGGATTGCGGGCGACCGTGACGACGGCGAGCACCAGCAACGTCGACAGCGCGGCCGCGCGGCCGGCCAGCGGGTGGGCGAGCCCGTGCTTGATCCGACGTCGCAGCCACCCGAGCGCGAACGAAGCGCCCCCCAGCGCGATCAGCGCGACGAGGATTGGTCCCCATCGCACCGTGTAGAGGAACGGGTCCCGCACGGTGGCGGGGTAGAGCTCGTACTCAGGCAGTATCCCCGTCCCGACCATCAGCCGCACCACGGCGAGCCCCACCGCGGCCGTGAGCCACCAGCACGCCGCGCGCGTCGCCTCGGAACGGATCGCCGAGCGGGAAGCGGGGTCGGCTCGCGCGGCCACCCACGACTCCCAGGTCGCGAAGGCCAGCGGGAGGACCAGCGCGATCGCGGCGAGCAGGATCGCGTAGCCACTCACCATGCGGTCGCGGCCGAGCGCTAGGTAGCCGGTGGGACCCGCGACGCGTTGCCCGCGGTCGAGCGCCATCACCAGCCGCTCGGTGCCCGCGCCGAGCAGGGCGAACGACGAGATCCGCAATGTTTCCCAACGATCGCCGGGGGTGTGATAGAGGAAGCGCGCGGTCTCCGGGTACCGGGCCTCCACGCCGAGGTTGATCGCCGGGATGCCGGCCCGCACCAGCGGCCCCTGGTCCGTGAGCGAGAGGCGGACGGTGCGCTGGAACCACTCCGTCACCGGGCCGACGTCGGTGGCGCGGATCGAGCCCGCGGCGAACGCATCCGTCGCCGCGTTGCGGAGCCACAGCGGGGCGAAGCCCCGCCCCTGGCCGACGCCGGAGATGTGAACGCTTCCGCCGATGCCGTTTGCGACGTGATCGAGCGAGATCGCGCCCACGATGTCCTGGGGGCGGTCCACGGACCGCACGTATGCCGCCGCGCCGATGGACCCCCATTCCTGCGCGTCGGTCGCGATGTAGACCAGGGGCCGCCGGTGCCCACTCCCCTCCAGCGCGCGCGCCAGCTCGAGCAGGGTAGCGACGCCTCCGGCATTGTCGCCGGCCGACTGGCCGGACGTCGTCTGGCCGTCGTAGTGCGCCAGGAGGACGATCGCCCCCGGGACCGAGCCGCCGCTCCGCGCGACGACGTTCCGGCCGCGCACCCGGACGCCGCGCAGCGTGATGGGAAAGTCGCGGGTCTCGGTCACGAGGCCGAGCGCGTCGAAGCGCGCCTGGATCCACGCGGCGGCGCGCCGGGACGCGAGCGTTCCGGTCACGCGGTTCTGAAATGAGTCCGCGAGGGTCTGCGTCAGCGCGAACGCCGACTCCGGCGCGAACCGTGTCGAGTCCGTCGCGACTGCGAGCTGCTGCGGCCGGGAGCCCACCAGGCGGAAGAGGAGGAAGGCGACCAGCAGCGCGCCGGCCAGGGCCGCGGCATCGACCCAGGGGTGGCGGTGGAGCTGGAGGCGGGCGACGGGCATGGGGGCTGCAAATGTACGCGGCCGGAGCTGGCCCCTCAATGGAGCGACGGGTGGTCACTGCATCTTCCCCAAGACTCCTCTCCCCGTTCCCCTTGCGGCGGTGGCTTTAGGCGAAGCTCGAATACTTCAGGCTTGCAGCATCGCTTCCCGGCCGCCATGCTACAGGCTCCAACTCGGCTTGCGGAGGAGTCGTTATGCGAAAGGGCATCGATGCGATTCTCGTGACGGGCGCGACGGGCAACCAGGGCGGCGCGCTGGCCCACGAGCTGCTCGCGGGTGGCCATAAGGTGCTGGCAATGACGCGGAAGCCAGAGGGTGAGCGTGCCCGTGAGCTCGCCAAGGATGGGGCGGCGGTCGTTCAGGGTGACCTGGACGACGCCGAGTCGCTGAAGCGCGCGCTCGAGGGCATGTGGGGGGTCTTCGCCGTCCAGAACACCTGGGAGGCGGGCGTCGAGGGGGAGGAGGAGCAGGGCAAGCGCCTGGCGCAGCTCTCGAAGGAGGCCGGCGTCCGGCACTACGTCTACAGCTCGGTCGCGTCGGCGCAGCGTCGCACCGGCATCCCGCACTTCGACAACAAGTGGCGCGTCGAGGAGACGGTTCGCGGGCTCGGGTTCCCGACCCACGTCATCATCCGGGCGGTCTTCTTCATGGAGAACTGGCTGTCGCCGTGGTTCAAGCCCGGCATCGACGACGGGAAGCTGATGATGGGGATCAAGCCGGAGACGGTGCTGCAGATGATCGCCGTGAGGGACCTGGGGAAGTACCTCCTCCTGGCGGTCGAGAAGCACGAGGAGCTGAACGGTCGTGAGATCGATATCGCCAGTGACGCCCTAACGATGCCGGAGGCGGCGCGGATCATGAGCGAAGTCGTCAAGAGGCCCGTGATCCACGTCCAGATGCCGATCGAGGAGGTCCGCAAGTTCAGTGCGGACTTCGCCGCCATGCTGGAGTGGTTCGACCGGGTGGGCTACGAGGTGGACATCGCCTCGAACGCGAAGGCGTATGGAGTTCGGCCGACGACGTTCAGGGAGTGGGCGGCCGGCGCCAGGTGGTGAGGGCCCGCGTGGTTCTTAGTGGTGATCGTGCGCGGCAGCCGGCGTGCGCGCCAGCTCGTCCGCGATGAGCGCGCCCTCCCCGGCGATCTGGCCGGGTCCCGTGTAGCCCGACCAGCGTCGGACCACCCGTCCCTCGGCGTCGAGCAGCGCGGTGTACGGCAGCCCGACGTAGTGGTAGCGGGCCTTCAGCCGGCCGCCGCCCAGGCCGATCCTGAGGCCGACGGGATGCTCGGCGAGAAAACGGCGGGCGGCCGACTCGATCACGTCGTCCGAGAGGGCCACGAAGGCCACGCGCGTCGAGTCGAAGGTGCGCCGCAGCGAGTCCAGCGCGGGCATCTCCTCGCGGCAGGGCGCGCACCAGCTCGCCCAGAAGTTCACCAGCACGACCTTGCCCGCCAGGTCGGCGAGCCTGAGCCGGTTGCCCGCCAAGTCCGGGAGATCGAACGGCGGGAAGGCCTCGCGCACCAGGTCGCCCGCGCGCGCGAGCAGGGAATCGGGCTCCGGTGTCGTGATGCGCCCACGCCGGTCCACCGCGATCGTGGGGAGCGCGGTGTCGAAGCGCGTCGTGGAGAGCACGCGCCCGGTGCCCGCGTCGAGCACGTCGAGGCGTGAGGCGGCGGTGGTTGCCTGGGGCGTGCTGAGCACGTAGATCCGCCCGTCCGGTCCGCGCGACAGGCCCAGGTTCACCGGCGCGTAGTCCACGACCACGCGCCCCGAATCCACGAACATCCGGGGGTCGGGCGTCTCGTGGGTGAGGCCGCGCTTGGTCCGCCACAGGACTCGGCCGTCGCGGTCGAAGCGCACGACCTCGTCCCTGATGAATGGCGCGAACACCGCGCCGCCATCCGCCATCGCTACCAGGTGGCCGGCGTTGACGAGCTGGGAGAAGAACGGGTTGCTCGGGATGGAGACGGTGTCCGCGCGCAGTTCCGGCTCGAGCGCGCTATCCAGGCGCGCCGCGAGCGCGGAGCCGGAGCTTTCGGGTCTGAACGTGAACTGGACGGCCGAACGCGCCGCCCAAACCTGTGCGCCACCCGGTGCCAGCGTCGGGATGTCGAACGGCGTCCGGCCGATCTCCACTATGTCGCCGGCGTCGTGACGCCGGACGACCGTGCCGCTCCCGTCCACGAGGAGCACGTCGCCACTTCCCGTCACCACCGCCTCGACGATGGTCCGCCCCGCCAGCGCGACCGGCAGTCGCGACACCCGTAGCCCCGGGCGGAACTGCAGCAGCTCCCCAGCCGGCGCCCACGCCACCCCGCGGTGGTCCGGGCTCCAACTGACCGCGCGGCCCTGCCACCAGAGAATCCTGGCGCCGGAGCCGCGCGTGAGGGTGAAGACGGCTAGGCCGGCCAGCGCGGCAAGTACCGCGCCGGCCGCCCAGATGCGTTTCGTCACGTTGCCGCGGCGATCGATTCGATGAAGATCGCGCGGGAGCCGCCCTGCTGCACCACGCGTCCGGTCACCCGGACCCGCTGCTCGGCGAACGGGCGGAGCCGGCCGTTCTGCGCGTCACCCGGCATGGCGGTCGAGATCGGCATGTAGACGTTGCCGTCGCTGCCGAGGATTGCGAGCGGGATGCCCCGGTCCGAGCACACTTCGGCGCACATCTTGTGGCTGTCGCCGCTGAGGCCCTGGCCCAGGCGACACGAGACGTCGATGACCTGGCCGGTGATCGTGGCGGCGCGGGCTTGCGGCGCGCGAGGCATGTTGCCCTGCTGGGCGTGGGCTGGCCTCGCCGCT
This sequence comes from Gemmatimonadota bacterium, assembly GCA_016179225.1. Taxonomy (GTDB): domain Bacteria; phylum Gemmatimonadota; class Gemmatimonadetes; order Gemmatimonadales; family JACORV01; genus JACORV01. The sequence continues at coordinate 6,040 of JACORV010000037.1, forward strand.
GCGACCATGCCGGTCAGCGCGATCAGCCCAAGAACACGGTACTGCATACGACCTCCTCCTTTTTGATGTCGGTGTTCGCTTCCTGCCATCGAAAAGAGGAAGACGCCGGCCCGCGAAATGGTTCCGAGGGACTTCCCCCGAAACGACCGCGCGGCCGGGCGCCGGACCCCGCAGCGCCGCGGCCCCGCGTCGAGGCGGCGGCCCAGCTACAGCGCCAAGGCGACGGTTTCGATCTTGAAGCCCCG